>NZ_JBSGJX010000005.1:0-321113 GCF_053605785.1 Nonomuraea sp. NPDC003754 | reverse complement strand
TGGATAGTTCTTCATCCCCAACGGGACACTCTCCCGATCTCCCCGAACCAGCAAGGTCCAGGGTCTCAGGTGTCCAGTCCTCAGGGGGAACGCCCCCACGTCGAACTCCTCTTCAAACCGGTGGAGGCAATCATGCTGCCCGCCGGGATGGACGGTGAGCTCGTTGTCGACGTTGCGGACCACGATAGGGCGAGCGCCGTACTGCGGAATATCTCGACCAGGATCCAGTCGGGGAAAGATCATGTTTTCGAGGTCCGAGGCGGCGACTTCACGGGGTACGTCGTCGCGAGCACCCTCTTCTTCCGTGAAGAACCTCGGAAAAGATACAGCCCCTTCTCGCTGTTTCACGGCTACCTCAGTAGCGACTTCAACCGGTGACCTCGACAAGAACTCCCGCTGCCTGATCGTCTCGTACTGTCCCACCGTCACGGGAGCAGGCCAAGGGCCAGGGCCTGCTGCTGGACTCTGCGCCTGCCGACAATGTCATCCGCGCAGGTCATCCGGCTTGCCCGGCTCCTCCTGGCGTGTACCCGCTTCGGCTCTCGAAAGAGGCCGATCGCGGCAGAATGATCACTTGTGCTCTTTCGCCTGGCCTATCTGACCGTCACGAACACCTTCGCCGCGCTGCGGCTGCTGCCCATGGGTGATCGGGACAAGGATGTCGAGATCCTTGCCCTCCGCCACCAGATCACCGTTCTTGAACGGCAGCTCGGCGCCGACACCAGGGTGAGATTCGCCCTCGAGGATCGAGCCTTCCTCGCTGCACTCCTGACGTCGCTGCCCCGCAAGGTCCTGCGCCGACTGGGGCTCCTCGTGCGACCGGATACCGTCCTTCGCTGGCACCGCGACCTGCTAAAGCAGCGTCACGCCCGCACCTGCCGGCCCAAGCGGCCTGGGCGCCCGCCCACTGTCCGCTCCATCCGCGCTCATTCTGCGTCTGGTCCGGGAGAACCCATCCTGGGGATACCGGCGAGTGCACGGCGAGCTCGCCACCCTCGGCATCAAGGTCGCGCCCTCCACCATCTGGGAGATCCTCAAGCAGGAAGGCATTGATCCGGCTCCCGGGCGGGCGTCGGTGACGTGGGCGGATCTCCTGCGTTCCCAGGCCGATGCGCTGCTGGCCTGCGACTTCATCGAGACCGTCACCTTGAACGGGCAGCGTCAGTACATTCTTGCCGTCATTGCGCACGCCACCAGGCGCGTCCGCGTGCTGGGCACCACCGCCCATCCGACCGCCGCCTGGGTCATCCAGGCGATCAAGAATCTCGTGATGGACCTGGAGGACGCGGGCTGCCGGGCGCGCTATCTGATTAGAGACCGGGATGGGAAGTTCCCGGCCCTCATGGAAGAGATCCTCACCGACGCCGGCATCCACACGGTGCTCACCGGCGTCCGCATGCCCCGCATGAACTCGGTCATGGAGCGATGGGTGCAGTCGTGCCGACGCGAACTCCTGGACCGCTGCCTGCTCTGGAACGAACACCACCTGCGGCACGCCCTACGCGAGTACGAACACTTCTACAACCAGCACCGAGCCCACCAAGCCCTGGCCCAGGCGGCTCCCCTGCGGGCCGTCCCGGATCCGATCACCGATCCAGAGCGAATCATCGACCTGAACGTACGCCGAAGAGACCGACTCGGAGGAGTCCTCCACGAGTACTCATATGCCGCTTGAACTGCATGGATGAGGTTTTCGGCAGGAGCACTGTTCACTGGCTGCTCTTGTGTGCGGACCGTGTTGATGGGCTGTCGTTTCGACCCTGCGTCGAGACGACCATCAGACCACGCGCCTCCATGCGGCCGCGCTCCCGGCGGCGGGCAGCGCGACGTGAGCGCATTCAACGTCAGCCATGCGAGACCAATCGGCGCGGAGCGGGTGCTCGCCGGCTGCTTGGCCGGCGCTGTCACCAGGACCCGCGCACCCCGCTCCGGAGGCCGATCCGCGATCTCTCCGAGGCCTGGCTCTTGTGCATCATCTGGCAGCCCCCTGCCCGCGTGGGGGCTCGAACCGCCCTGAGCGATGGCTTGTCAGCCCCGTCCAACCACGACCGCATCGCCGGCCCATGCGCCGAGCCCGCCACCCAGAGCGTCACCGACGCCGAAGGGACACGGCTCCATCGCCCCACCCCAGCCTGGACTCAAGATCCTCGCGCTGCAAGCGCAGGAAGAGGCCACCCGCCACGCCATTGGCCGTTCGGCTCCAGGCCCGTACCTGATGGGCGATCGTCGGCGCGCGGTACCTTTCATTATTCCGGTGTTGCTCAAGCCCCTATTCGACGCGTTCGGCGTTGGAGTCGTAGCCGCCCCCGTCCGGGTAGACCCAGGCTCCGGTGAGGCTGCGGCCGTCGGGGCTGAAGACGCCCTGGTAGTAGGCAGGGGAGCCCCGATCCCCGGCCCAGATGGTGAGGGTGTCGCCCTCTAGCTCATAGGTGTAGTCGAGGGTGCTGCCGTCATCGCCGTAGTAGCGAGACTTGATGTCGGCGCTGGGCTCGGCCATCAGCGTCCGTTCCCGGCCGATGATCTCGATGCCGTGTGCGCCGCCCAGGTGGACATCCTGCTGAAGGAAGAAGTCGTTCAGCCAGCGGTAGGTCACGCTTCCCTCGTGCCCTCCTGTGATCTTCCACGTACCGATGAGCCTGGCCAGGGCCTGCAGTGCTGGGTCGTTGGTCATCGCATCCCTCTCAGAGTGGGTCGTTACCTCTCCAGACCGGCCTCAGAAGGATCTCACCGGTGTCAAGGGCGTACAAGCCCGAGTAGCCCGACAGCGCGCATCCCACCACTCCGCCCGAGGAAGTAGTGCAGCTCCAGCGACGACGAGTCGGCTGTAAGTCTTGTCAATGACGAAGCGCGGGTCGCTGGCTTTCAGCATCTCCCGGGCGGTGCCGGTGGCCATGCGGAAGCCGGGGCTGGGGTGTTGTTGCCGTAGTCGCGGTCCAATCATCCGGCGATGTTGACGAGGCCGACGCTCTCATAGAAAAGGGGCACCGAGTGTGGCCGAGGCCGATGGCCGGCCAAGTGACAAAGCGCCGCAGGTCTTGCCGGTTTACCGTGCTGGAGCGCACTTCGCGCACGGCGGGATCGACATAGCGGTCGATCCACTCGGCGAGGCTGTCGGGCGTTTCGGTGAGGCGCTCCGAAACCGGGACACCCTTCGTGAAGTGATTTTGCTGCGATCCTGGCTGCCGCCCGACGCGGCGGAGTTGGAGCTGGGCGCGGGGACGTGGCCATGCGTCAAAGTCGTTCTTATGCTCCTGCTATCCGTCGAAATCAATAGGGGAGTGGCATCTTCAAGCTTTCAACGACAGTCACGCCGCAGCTATTCGCGCGGCTGGCGCAGGCGTGGTCGATTCCCTCATTGGCGCTGCGCTCGTCGGCGCCGTCTGCTCTCCATAACGCGAAAGCCCCCTCCGAAGAAGGAGGGGGCTTTCGCGTTCGTCCTAGTGGGCGGCCTCGTACTGCTCGACCACGGACGAGGAGATACGGCCACGCTCGCTGACCTGAAGGCCGTGCGTCTTGGCCCACTGGCGAATTTCGGCGCTTTTCTCCCGGCTCATGGCAGTGCTGCCGCGTGAGCCACCGCGACCGGCTCGGACGCTGCGAGGCTGCACGACCTTCCGCGCCTTGACGATGTAGGGAGCGAGAGCTTTCTCCAGCTTCTCGCGGTTCGCTCCCGACAGGTCGATCTCGTAGTTCTCGCCGTCGAGAGCAAACTTGGTGGTCCGCTCAGCAGCAGTCCCGTCAAGATCATCAATGAAAGTCTGTACGATCTGTCTAGCCATTGATCGGTCCCCAAATCGGTATGCTAAGACGAGCTCAGCTGGCTTCTCCAACGCTATACCGTGCAGGCATAGCGGTAATCCATACTTCAACAGCCGTCGGCGTGTTGCACGAACCCTATACCTACGGAAGCGCTTGCCGGCAGACGACTTCAGCATTCTCGTGCTCTGCTTCTTTTGGCAAGCTCGGGCAGTCATCATGACCATCAGCGGGTTGTTCGGCGGGGGGCGCCACTCACACACGAGCAGGCGCAGGCCGCCGAGTACAACGGAAGCAAGACAGCCGCGCGACCAAGATAGGGCCACATGAGGCGTGCCACCAACGCGAACCGGCAACTGAGCCGCGGGTGGCTGATCTGCCGGCATGTTCTCGACCGCGCGACGGCCGGGACTTTCTGGAGCCGTTGCTGGCCGATGGGTGGATTCTGGCCGCCATCGCTCGGCACGCGGTGGACCCGCTCGCTGAGCGCGTCGATCGAACCGTTCATCGCGGCGCCGCCGCCGCGGTCGATGGTGCTCTTCTTGTTCGTGGAAGCAGGTCCTCAGGGTGAAGCCGTCGCCGGTGACGTAGGCAGCGGGCACGCGGATGGGGCCCGTGCTCGGCGTGGAAGACGCGCAGGGCCTCCGCGACCACGCTCGCGGCCGCTGACCCAGTGCATCCCGAGAGCCTCCAGCGCCTGGACATTGTCCGCTGCGAGGGTATGAGTCGTTCTCGGGATGGACCCGCGACGCAGAAGGCTGTCGAGGGCTGACCATTCTCCACTGGTCACGGCATCGGCTCAGCTCGCGCTCCTGAGGAGCAGGTCAAGATGGAGCGCCCGGAGGCAGAGCCGAGGCCGAACGAGGCTGACCGGAGCCGATCAGCACCTACACGCGCGTGAAATCACCGCAAACACGGCATGGCACACAACGATGTCGCCAAGGTGATCAGCGGCACCATAGGCTCGCCATCGACAATCGGCCTGACTCGCGCGAAGGAGTTGAACGCCGTGACGACGTTGCCCCTTTCGTCCGCCACCGGCATCGGGTCGGGTCGACTGGTGCTGCGTGATCCCGAGGTGAGGTCACTTTCGAGTGTCAGGCCCCTCACAAGTTCATCGAGCGAGTCCCCGCCTCTGCCGAGCCGGCCAGCACCACAGCGCCCTCGGATAGCCGTGTCATCACGGATGGGACCGAAGGACCGGTCGACAGGGGTTGCGCACGACGCGCAGCCGGCCCTCGCCGCCGTCGTGAGCTCGTTCCAGGCATGGTGATCCGCAAGCGCGCCGCGCGGTCCGCGCAGCGAATCGACGTGATCCGCCTTCCCGAGGACGTCGTGGCACTCATCGACGCCCTCGAGCCTGGTGAGGAACTGGTGGTCACGCGTGACGGCGCGTCGATCGCGACGATCTCCAGCACCATCGACGTGGTGCAAGGCGCCATCGTCGATCGCGATGCGCCAGACGAGGCCGATGATCAAGCACCGATCGACTACGACGGTGTGACGGTCGTGGCCACCGCGATGGAGCTGTCGGCCGCGGCTCGGGTGGCGCTGTCGACCCAACTCGGCGCGGACTACGTCGTGCTCGACATGCACGCAGCTCCCAAGACAACCGACGTGCTGCTGGTACCGCCAGGCAGCCCGCAGTTGATCGGAGCGCTCCGATCGATGTTCCCGGAAGCTCGCGTCATCGTCACCGAAATCGAGGATCACGAGCTCGGAGTCAATTACCACGGTCCGGTCCGACGCCTGCTCAACGCCGGCGCTGATGCGTATCTACCTCCGGCGAGCCTCCCGCGCCTGGCCAGGCAGCTTGACTACACGCTCAATCACGCTCACGAGATCACCGGCGGGGCCGCCGCACCACTGCAGATCGCGGCGGGTACCGAGCCAGCAGGCCCCGACGACGAATAGTCCACCGCTTCTCCTGGAGAACGAGATCAGCTCGCCAGTCGGACGCCAGCCACATCCTCGGCCGCGCGGTCCTGACCGCCACCGCAGAGATCCTCGCCTGACCGCCGACGCCGTAGCTCCTCGATGAGCGGCTCGGTCAGCCCGTCGCGACGCGCAGCCGTACACACTCGGCGACCAGTGGGGCCGGCGCGGACAGGACACGGGTGCACAGCGGCCTTGAAGGGACAGCGAGGTGCACCGGAGCGCGCCACCGGACGCAGATGCCGCCGAGGGCGCGGCGTACCCCCATCCGCGTGCGCGGCGCAGGGTCGCGGTGTCCGGGGAGGCGTCATAAAAGCGGTCGGCGGCGCCGTCCGGCAGCAGGTTCCAGGCGGCGGCGAGGTCGCCGGCCGGATCGCCGGCGAAGTCTCCGAAGTCGATCACGCCGCAGATGGTGCTGTCCGCGGTGAGGACGTTGGCCGGATGCAGGTCGCCGTGGAGCCACAGCGCCGGGCCTGTCCAGTCGGGCGCGGCGACGGCGTCGTCCCAGACCGCGCGGACGGCGTCCGGTTCGGGGATCAGCCCCCGGCGGCGACCGCTTCGTAGGTGGAGCCGTGACATCCCTGCTCGACCAGCGCGTCGTGGGGTTCGAGGTCGTGTCGAGGGGATGCGCCACCGCCGCGGGTCCGCCACCTGCGCGCCGATCGCCCGGTGACCGCTTAGGATCCACTTGCGTATCTTATCGCGTTGACTTACGGTGTCCGCCATTAGATGCAGCTGTGTACTCTAAGGCCCCTTCGAGAACAGGACGTGCTGATGACCGACAACAGCTTGACCGGGAAGTCTCCAGACGTGAGCACCACGGCGATGCGGCGGATCCTGCCGGTGGACATGGTGGAGCGGGGGCGTAACCCGTTCGATCCGCCGCCGGGGCTGCGGGGAGAGGGCGCGGTCCGGCCGCTGGATCTGCTCAATGGAGCGCGGGCGTGGCTGGTGACGGGGTTCGAGGAGGCCCGTAGGGTGTTGTCGGACGCGCGTTTCAGCGCCGACAAGGTGCGCCATCGGGACGCGACGTCGCCGCAGCCACACAAGACGGCCGGGACGGCGGAGCGGGAGGACGGGCTCTTCGTCTTCATGGACCCGCCGGAGCACTCCAGGTTGCGGCGGCTGCTGACGGGTCAGTTCACGGTGCGGCGGATCCGGGAACTGGAATCGCGAGTGACGGAGATCGCGGTCGAGCACATCGAGGCGATGAAGGCGGCGGGCACCAAGGCCGATCTGGTGCCGGCGTTCGCGTTGCCGCTGCCGTCGCTGCTCATCTGCGAGTTGCTGGGCGTGGACTACGCCGACCGCGCGGAGTTCCAGGAACGTACGGCGGTCGGGCTGAGCGCGAACTCCACCCCGCAGGAGGTGGCCATGGCGCGCGCCGGGCTGTCGGCGTTCATGCGGCGGCTGGTGTCCGGCAAGCGCTCGAACCCCGCCGACGACCTGCTGTCAGGGCTCATCCACGACGCCGATCCGCCCCTGACGGACGCGCAGCTGGTAGATGTCGCACTCGTCCTGCTCAACGCGGGCCATGAGACCACGGCGAACATGCTGGGTCTGGGGATGTTCGCGCTGCTGGAGCATCCCGACCAGCTCGCGGCGCTGCGTGCCGATCCAGGCCTGATCGACAACGCGGTGGAGGAGCTGCTGCGGTTCCTGTCGATCATCCAGCTCGGGGTCAGCCGGGTCACCACGGAGCCGGTGACGCTGGGTGGTGTGGACATCCCGGCCGGCGCGACCGTCGTGATCGCCACGCCCGCGGTCAACCGGGATCCGCGGCACTGGCCCGCTCCCGACGCGCTCGACCTGCGCCGCTCGCGTACTCCGCACCTGGCCTTCGGGCATGGGGTTCACCAGTGCCTGGGTCAGCAGCTGGCCCGGATCGAGATGCGGATAGGGCTGGGCGAACTGATCTCCCGTCTGCCGGATCTGCGCCTGGCGGTGCCGGCCGAGCAGGTGCCGGTACGCAACGAGATGCTCATCTTCGGCGTGCAATCGCTGCCGGTCACCTGGTCCTGAGACGGCCGAGGGAAAGGGCACCCACGAGCTACAGCGGGAGCCGGGTGGCGATGGCCGCGATCCGTCGATGCGCCCCACGGCAAGGCTGCCGATACGGCTCAGGATTTGATGGATAGGTCCTTGCCTGCCTGTTCCAGGTCGGTTTCCCAGATCCACAGCCGGTGCGGGGGCGGCACCCGGTGGTAGCCGTAGGCCGACCTCGGTGAGGGTCCGCAGGTTCACACACACGCGCTGGTAGGCCTGACCGCTCGCCTCGGCCGCCGCCTTGCCCGCGGCCAGGTGCCGCGTGGCGGCGTCAGGGGGATCGGGGCTACCAGACAGTCGCGCAGCGCCTGGTGGGGGAGCGCGTTGTAGGTACCGTCCAGCCGCCGCGCCTCGGCGCTCCAGAGCAGGTCTTGTTGTCGGTTGACCGACGCTTCGGGGAAGCCGTGGGACGGCCAATCAGAAAGCGTGAACATAGGTGGTGACAGCCTTGAAGGTGGTGAAACCGGCGCGCTCATAGATCGCGACCGCGCCGGTTTCGTTGGCGGCGTCGACGCTCAGCCCCGCCGTCGCGTACCCCTGCGCCTTGAACGAGGCGAGGGCATGTGCGATCAGTGCGCTCGCTATGCCCCTGCCGCGCCACTCCCCGATAGTCCCGATGATCTGGACCCAAGCCTCCCGTACGCCGGTGGCCACGATGTCGACCTCGCGGCAATGGGTCAGCAAGCAGCCCACCGCCTTACCGTCCGCCGTCGCCAGGAACGAGGATTCAGGGCGGAAAGCTGCTGTGCCGGTGATGAGGCGCTTCCAGCTCTCAGGTGTATGCGGCGTGCTGCCCCAGTGGTCATGGAAGGCGGCGTTGCGCACCTCGCGCGCCTGCTCGTCCAGCCCCGGTGTCCAGGTGACAATCGTGACCGCATCGGGAACCCGGGGCGGTGGGATCGGCACGGCTAGATCGCGCCGCTTGCCTTGGAAGACGCGGGCGGCTTCGAATCCTGCCTCGCCAGCGAGTTTGGCCAGGTCATGGTTGCCGTCATCGACGTGCAGGTGAAGGTGGAGTGGTTTCCCGGGATGGCATCTTTCGTGCAGGACGGGTGCCGTTCTGAGCGACCAGTCGATGATCCGCCGGCCGTATCCGCGCCTGCGATGGCCGGGATGCACGCCGCCGCCCCATAGATCCATCACGTGGACGGGATCCGCCGCCTGCCTGACCGGGACCAGCCCAAGCGCGACGATCCGGCCGCCCTGCCTGGCGGCGAGCGTACCCTCCGGCAGGTCAAGCAGCGGGTTGGCCAGACGCTCTGCCATCTGCTCCACGGTGACCGGGCTGCCCGTCCTGTCCACCGCTTCGACCGCGGTGGCGAACTCAGCCCAGGCCGGGGCGTCGCGCGTGGTGAGCGGCCCCCACTCCACGTCCATGATCTCAGGCTAGGGCAAAACGGTTCCGTCAACTCAACCCCCGCACCGCTACCAGGTGATCGGCCAGGGAACCCATTCGCCTGGCCCTTGACCACCCGAGGCCAGGGACCGCCCTGCCGGGGAAAGGCCTCGAGCGTTTGCCGCCAGGCCCAGAGCAGCAGCACCAGCACATCCACCATAAGAACCGCGTTGGCGGCGTACGAGACCTCCGAGCGGTTCGACCATGAACGACAGCCCCGCGTCGGCCCCCAGTGCGGCACCTCCGACGGCGAGCATGTGTCTCTGGTGCGCCTGGACCAGCGAGCAATCAAACCTGATTGCCGCCACCAGCCTCGTCATGCACAATCATCGCCGTGATCTCTCAATGCCGCGACCTCGACCGATCGGACATCTCCACACTCGTTAGGGATCACCGTCTTGAGCTATGTCATACGCGAATATCGACCAGCGGATGAGGCTTCTTGGCTCCGCTGCCGAGTGCTCGCCTTTCTGGGCACCGCCTACTTCGACGACGTTGAAAAGAGCAAGCCCCACATCCCCGCTCCGGGCTTCGAGTTGATCGCAGTCGCAGGAAGTGGCGTCGTGCTCGGGATGCTGGACGTCACTGTCGACGGCGAACTGGCCACCATCGACACCGTCGCAGTTCATCCCGACCACCAGTACCGAGGTATCGGCCGCGCGCTCCTGGGGGAAGCTCTCCGCCGGGTCGCCGCGCTCAACGTATCGACGCTCGATGCCTGGACCAGGGACGATCCCGGCACATTGCGTTGGTATCGCTCGAACGGTTTCACCGAGAGCGAGCATTACCTGCACGTCTACGCCAACTACTACACCGACGCAGAGGAGCCTGATCGCGCCATCGGCAACCGCCGACCAGGTCTTCGGCCCATCGCGCTCTTTCTGCACGCAAAGCTGCAGGAGGAGCAGTCGATGCGTGAGCAGTTCGCTCGTGTCCACATCTGCCGACGGTTCATGATGGAAATCTGAGACGCACGCGATACTGCCCCGGCGGGGTCGGTGGTGGTGGCGCTGATGGCCTGCGGCCGCCTCGAGGTGTTCGACGACGACGTGATCGCCTACGCCTGCACCCTGTGCGCCTGCGGCGTCAAAGGGCCCGAGATCGCCCGCAAGCTCGTCATCCCCAGCGGCAAGAACAAAGGCCGAAACCCTTCCGGAGCCCGCCTCTGCCGCATACTCGCCGACGACGGGCGCTTCGTCCTGACGTCCTGCGTCGACACCGGCCCGAGCGGTGGGTCGTCCGGATCGCATCGACCGGTTCATCGAGCATCCTGACCCCTCGCGATCCGGAGTAAGTCGTTGCCGCTGTTCGGCCTACGGTCGCCTGCGAAGTCATCAGATCCGGCCGGGCCCCCTGCACCGGCGGGTCTCTGGCGCTTCCTCTATTCCGTCTCATGTGAGGTCTCGAGGCTGAGCTGTACGGACTGGACCGGGTTGAAGGGCCGGTTCACGTGGACATCGCTGAGTTGACGGCCTGACCAGCGCGAAAAATGCGCCACAGGTCGGGACGGGTTCGGTGGATTTCGTGATTGCCGCGGGATGGGGTGGCACCGTTAGGATACGACTGTATCCATTCGAAGGGGATGAGGTCAGCCATGCGCACACCCGACCGGCCGTCAGCCTTCACCAGCGACTCTGCCCGTGACAGGTACTACGCCGTCTATGACCGAGTGCTCGGCGAGCTGTGGCCGGTCCCGGTTGACGCCATCGACGTGGAGACCCGCGCCGGCATCGTGCGGATCCACCGGGCCGGGCCCGCCGAGGGGGATCCCGTGGTCCTCCTGGCCGGTGCCGGCGGGAACGCGCTGGCCTGGTACCGCTACATCGAGCCGCTGGCGCGCACGCGCCCGGTCCTTGCCGTCGACCCGCTCGGCGAGCCCGGCCGCTCGGTTCAGAAGCAGCCGCTCGCGACCGGTGCCGAGGTCGGTGGCTGGATCACCGACGTACTGGCCGCAGTCGGAGCCGAGCGCGCACACGTGGCGGGTTTCTCTGCCGGCGGCTGGGCCGCAGTGGAACAGCAACTCGGCGGGGGCGGCCGGGTCGCGGCGCTGACGCTGGTGGACCCGGGCGGCTTCGCGCCGTTGCCCAGGCGGTTCATCCGGTGGGCCCTTGCCGGCGCCATCGCCTCCATGCTTCCCCGGACGCTGCGACACCGCATGGCCGGCGTAGCGGACAACGGGGTGCTGCGCGAGGATGGGCTGGTGGAGCTGATGCGGGCCGGCTGGTCCTTCCGCCGGCGTGTGCCCATCCCGCCCGCCTACACCGACGAGCAGATACGCGAGGTGTCCGTGCCCGTGCAGGTGCTGCTGGGCGCCCGCAGCGCGCTGCTCGACGCGCAGGCGCTGGCCGCGCGGCTGGCCGACATCGCGCCGTCCTGGCGCGTGGAGATCGTGCCCGGCACCGGACATTCGCTGCCCGTCGAAGCTCCGGACCTGGTCGCCGAGCGGATCCTCACCTTTCCCGGACAGGCGCGGCCCGGGACCGCAACGCCGAAGCACAGCACGGACAACAGGTAGGAACGGGCATGCCCCGACAGGTGGATCATGATGAGCGGCGGCGCCAGTTGACCGAGGCGCTGCTGCGCATCGCCAGCACCCGCGGCCTGCAGGCGGTGTCGATGCGTGAGATCGCGGCCGAGGCCGGGGTCTCGCTGCGCGTCGTCCAGTACTACTTCACGAACAAGCTGGCCCTGCTCGAGTCCGGCCTCACCGAGCTGGGTGCCCGCATGGACCGCCGGGTCAAGCAGCGGGCCGGCGCCGCCGCGGGCGAGCTGACACCACGCGGCGTTTTCGCCGCCGTCCTTGGCGCGATCCTGCCCTTCGACGAGCAGAGCAAGCTGGACTCTATGGCCTGGACCGCCTACTACACCGCCGCCCTCACCGACCCGGCGCTCGCCGCGGTCGGGCTCACCCTGCCCAACGCACTGGAAGACTTCCTCACCGTACGGTTGACCGCCGCGCAGCAGGCCGGGGACGTCGCCTCCGATCGCGATCCGCGCACCGAGGTCGCCACCCTTCTGGCTCTCGCCAATGGCCTGACCGCCAGCGTCCTGGGCCGGCAGCGCAGCCACGAGGCCGCCGTCGCGATCATCGACTACCACCTCGATCGTCTCTTCGGGCCGGCGGCCACGCGACGGCCGCCCCCGGACTGAGCCGCACCGACCCGGGCTCCTCACCTGCACCCCGACCAGCCGTTCGGTGTCTTCTTCAACGCCGACCTGCTCGAACAGGCCGGACAGAGCGTGCCGGCGAAGGGACGGGCGAGGGAGGAGGCCGTCAAGATCGCGTCAGCCGTACAGGAGCAGACCGGCAAGGCCATGCCTGCCCCCGGCACCACCGGTGACCGTGGTCCAGGTCTTCAAGAACGTCGGGCTCAACATGGAGCTCTTCCTGGCGGCGCTGCAGGGCGTGCCGAAGGAACTGTTCGAGGCGGCCCGGCTGGACGGCTACATCGCCGTCGTCGTCACCGTCGGCACGCCGGCGGTCTCCACGCCGGCCGGCTACGCCTTCGGGCGGGTCCGCTTCCGCGGCTCGAACGTGCTGTTCGTGATCGTGCTGACCGGCTTGCTGATCCCGAGCGAGGTCACGATCGTGCCGCTGTTCCAGCTCTTCCACGGCGGGGGCCGACCGACACGTACTGGCCGCTCATCCTGGTGCCGGTACTGGGCGCGCCGAGCGTGCTCGCCACCTTCATCATGCGGGCCTGGCCCACACCGGTCTGAAGGGGTGACGGACGCTGACCGACGCCGAGAAGCCTGGCGGCGGTCGGAGTGGCTGCACTGTTGGAGGGATCATGGAGGGGTGAGGGCGGAGATGCTCGCGGATCTGTCGGCGGCCGATCCCGGTATGCGAGCCGAGGCCCTGCGGTGGTTCGTGACGCACGGGGACTCCGGCGACGCGGCGGTCGTGGTGCCTCTCGTGCAGGATCCGGGCGAGTTCGATGATCGGGGCCATGACGATCTGCCCGAATCGGCTCGGACGCCCGTCCGGATGGTCGCCCTCGAAGCGCTCGCCCAGCTGCGGGCACCGGGGATGTTCGCCGGGGTGTTCGATGATGCGCTTCAGGATGACGATCTCCGGGTTCGCGCGCGGGCCGCGCTGGGCGCATCGGCGGAGGCGCTGGTGGCGCGGCTCGCCGTTGAAGGCGATCGGGGGGTGCGGTACCGGATCGCGGTCGAGCTGCTAGCCGGTGACGTAGGCCGTGACCGGGCGGTCGCGGCTCTCGAACAGCTACGCGGCGGCGGCGATCGGGCAGCGGTCGCCGCCGCCTTCGTCCTCGACGCGGCGACACGCCTCTCCTAGCCCGCCGGCAGACCGCGGCGGCCCGGACCGGCTGGGATCCGGTCCGGCGAAGGTGGTCGGCCAGGCGCCAACCCCAGTGTCACGCGCCGGTGAGCAGCTCCGCCGCCCTGCGGGCGATCTCGTCGGCCGGTACGTCCCTGACGTGCTGGTTCAGTGCCCACCGGTGGCCGTAGGGGTCCAACAGCTGGCCGGTCCTGTCGCCCCAGAAGGCGTCGTGCACCGGCTCGAAGACCTCCGCGCCCGCTGCCATCGCCCGCTCCCACGCCGCGTCGACGTCGGCGACCGGGACGTGCAGGGCCGCGGAGGTGGCGCCGAGCCCGACGGGGGCGCGCATGCCCCTGCCGGGCATCTCGCCCGCCACGGCCAGGGTGGTGTCGCCGAGGCGGAGTTCGACGGTCAGCGTGGTGCCGTCGGGGAGGGTGAGCCGACTGGTCTCCCTGGCGCCCAGCGCCTCGGTGTACCAGGCGGCGGCCTGGTCCGCGTCGGTGACGACGAGGTGAATCGCGACGTGTGTCATGGCAAGACCATACACACTGTATGGACAACACGTCCATACAGTGTGTCCGGACACTCCGTGCGTAGGATGAGGCGCATGTCACGCCCGCGTTCACCCCGTCGATCCGACGCCGCACCCGCCTCCGCCGACCTGCGCGAGCGGATCCTGACCGCCACCCGTGACCTGCTGGAACGGCACCGCTTCGACACCCTGAGCGTGGCCGACATCCTCACCGCGGCCGAGGTCTCCCGCGCGAGCTTCTACTTCTATTTCCCAAGCAAGCAGGCCGTGCTCGGCGAGCTCGTCCGGGAGGCCGTCGCCCAGGGGCAGCAGGCCGCGCAGCCGTGGATCGGCCACGAGCAGGAGCCGGTGGCCGCGCTGCGATCAGGCGTGAGTGACGGCGCCAGGCTGTGGCGCGACAACGCGGGTGTCCTCATGGCGATCGTGGAAAGCTGGGGCTCCGACGCTGACCTGCGCGCGCTGTGGCTGGCGCAGATGGACCTGTTCACCGACGCCGCCGCGGCCCGCATCCAAGCCGACCCGCGGGCTCTCGAACGGCTCGGCGACGTGGACGTCCGCGCGGTCGCGGCGTCGCTGACCTGGTTGGGCGAACGGCTCTACTACCTCGCGGCGAGGGGCGTCCCGCCGTTCGACGACGAACAGGTCCTGGTGGACACCCTCACCAAGGCCTGGACCTCGCTCCTCTACGGCGACGACGCCCCCCGCTCCTGAAGGCGGCAGAAGCCCGCCCCGCCGCAGTCCGCCCGGCCCTGGCCGGACCGGCCGGCGCAGGAGCGACCCGGCGTCCGCCGAGCCGGCGCACCGGAAGGTCGCGGCGTTGCGCGTGCCCACGCGGCATAGCTGCCGGGCTCGCGGCCGAGGCCCCGCTCGACATCGGGGCTGACGCGCTGTCTCGGCCGGGCTCGTGTGTCTCTCCTGACCTGTGACCACCGCGACCGGGCTGCGGCATGCCGCGGGGTCAGCGGGCGAGCAGGTCCCGCAGAGCTCTGCTGATGTCCGCGGGGGCTTCCTCGGCCATGAAGTGGCCGCAGCTGACGGTGCTGTGATGGAGGTCGGGCGCCCAGGCGCGCCACAGCGTGGCCGCGTCGAAGCCCAGGACGGCGCCCCAGTCCTGCTGGAGGACGGTGACCGGCATGCGCAGGCGGCTGCCGGCGTCCTTGTCGGCCTGGTCGTGCTCGACGTCGATGGTGGCGGAGGCGCGGTAGTCGGCCACGATCGAGGGCACCGCGTTCCGGCAGGCGTCCAGGTAGGCGGCGCGGATGTCGGTGGGGATGGCCTGGGGGTTCTGGTGCCAGATGTCGAGGAAGTGGCCGAAGAAGGCGTCAGGAGCCGCGGAGATCATCTGTTCGGGAAGGCCCGGAGGCTGGGCCATGAGGTAGAGGTGGAAGCCGATGGCGGCGGTGGTGCCGTGCATGACCTGCCACATGTCCAGGGTGGGCAGGACGTCCAGGCAGGCCAGGTGAGTGATCGCCGCGGGGTGGTCGAGGCCGGCGCGGAAGGCGACCAGGGCGCCGCGGTCGTGTCCGGCCAGCGCGAAGCGGTCGTGGCCGAGGGCGCGGGCCAGGGCGACGATGTCGGCGGCCATGGCGCGCTTGGCGTACGCGGTGCCGTCAGCCGTCCCGGCGGGCTTGTCGCTGGCGCCGTAGCCGCGCAGGTCGGGGCAGATGACGGTGTGGTCGGCCGCGAGGTCGGCTGCGACGTGCCGCCACATCAGGTGGGTTTGCGGGAAGCCGTGCAGCAGCACGATCGGGCTGCCGGTGCCGCCGACTGCCGTGTGGAGGGCGACACCGTCGGCGACGGGGACGCGGTGGTAGTCGAAGTCGGGAATGGTCGGTGCCATGGTGAGCCGTTCTTGTTCACTCGAAGGGCGCCCGCCGGTCGGCGGACATCATCGAGCGTGCCGCCCGCGAATCAGCATCCGGTCAGCGCGTACCGTGAGGGCCGGAAGCGCGCTGGGGAGGTGAGGGGATGGAGCGGGTCACGTTCGGGGTGCTCGGCCCGGTGGTGGCCTGGGACGGCGGCGGTGCCGCCGTGGCGTTGAAGGGCCCGCGGCACCGCGCGGTGCTCGCGCGGCTGATCATCGCCCGCCGCCGCGTGGTGCCCCTCGCCCGCCTGGTGGAAGACCTGTGGGACGAGCCCCCGAAAGGTGCGGCCGGCGCCGTGCAGACCTTCGTCGCAGACCTGCGCCGCGCTCTGGAGCCGGACCGGCCGCCGCGGGCCCCCGCCCGGTTGCTCGTCACGGAGGGGCCCGGGTACGCGCTGCGCGCGGCGCCGGACGGCGTCGATGCCTGGCGGTTCGCGGCGGCGGTCGGCGCCGCGGCGTCGTCGCCGCCTGCCCAGGCGCTGGAGCAGGTGAAGGAGGCGATGGGATGGTGGCGAGGACCTGCCTACGCCGAGTTCGCGCAGGAGGAATGGGTCGGCGGTGAGCGCTCCCGCCTGGCCGAATTGCGGCTGCAGGCGGTGGAACTGCAGGCGCAGGCCCGGTTGGACCTCGGACTGGCCGCCGAGGCGGTGCCTGACCTGGACGCGCACCTCGTCGAGCACCCTTGGCGCGAGGATGCGTGGCGGCTGCTGGCGCTGGCGCTGTACCGCATGGGCCGCCAGGGCGACGCGTTGAGCGTGCTGCGCAGGGCCCGTACGACTCTGGCCGATCAGCTGGGGCTGGACCCGGGCCCGCGGCTGCGCCGTCTGGAGGCGGACATCCTGGCCCAGGATCCACTCCTGGACGCTGCGCCCGGCCCGGTGCCTGCGGCGGCCCGGCTGTGGGAGCAGGCCACGGCGACGTACCACCGTACGGTCGCGGCCGGGGCTCGGACCCGGCTGGAATCGACGGTCGGCCTGCTCCGGAACCTCGCCATGACCGGAGGCGGCGGTCTTCGGGCGGCGCGGGAGCACCGGCTGGCGGCGGTCATGGCGGCGGCGGAGTTCGGTGACCCCGAGCTGACCGCCCGGGTGATCGGCGCCTTCGACGTGCCCGCCATCTGGACCCGCAGCGACGACGCGCAGCAGGCGGAGCGGATCGTGGCCACCGCCGAGCGCACGCTGGCCGCCTTGCCCGGCGATCCGTCGTATGACGCGGCACGCTGCCGCCTGCTGGCCACGATCGCGCTGGAGATGCGCGGCACCCGCTCAGAGCGCGGACCGCAGGCCGCACGCGAGGCGGAGGAGATCGCCCGCCGCCTGGACGACCCGGCGCTGCTCGCGTTCGCTCTCAACGGGGTGTACATGCAGTCGTGCACCCGGGCGGGCCTGGCGCCGCGGCGCGACACCGTCGGCGCGGAGCTCCTCGCGCTGGCCACCCGGCACGGTCTGGTGACCTTCGAGGTGCTCGGGCACCTGATCCGGTTGCAGGCCCGCAGTGCGCTCGGCGACTTCCGGGCGGCGGACGCACACGCCGCCGCAGCGGACCGCCTGGCGGAGCGCTACGAACGGCCGCTGGTGGGTTGCTTTACCGACTGGTATCGCGCGCTGAGGTTGGCTGCTGTCGGGCAGCCCGCGCAGGCGGAGGCCGCTTACCGGGTCGCCGCCACGCGGCTGGAGGGCGCCGGGATGCCTGGGGTGGAGCAGGGCCTGTTGCCCTTGGCGCTGTTGTGCCTGCGTCTGGTGGACGGCACCCGGTCCGCGCTCGAGGCGGCCGAGCAGGTGGACCTGGAAACCGACTGGGGCCCCTACCGCCCCTGGGCCGAGCCCTTCGCCTTGCTGCGCGGCGGGCATCGCGCCGATGCCCGGGCAGCGCTGCGGGCGCTGCCCGAGCCGCCCGCGGACCTGATGTACGAGGCGCTGTGCTGCCTGCAGGGCGTGGTCGCCCTGGAGGTGGGCGATCAGGTCGTGCTCGCCCAGGCGCGCGCTCGGCTGTTGCCTGCCGCCGGTCAACTGGCGGGCGCTGGCAGCGGCATGATCACTCTCGGGCCCGTCGACAGGTGGCTCGCGGCCTTCACCGCTGCGCTCGGTCCTTCGTCGTCACCGGGTGCGCGAACATGAGCTAGGCCGCGACCAGGCTCCAGGGGCGTGGGCGAGTTGCGCGCGCCGTGAGACGGCCGACCGGATGGCCGCCCGTCTCACGACCCTCGGGCTGCGTGCCCGCGGTCGCACGGACTCGTCACCGGAGCGGCGCGGCCGTAGGCGCGGGCCCGTACTTTATGCGCCAGGCCGGGCGCCGGCTGCGCACGGCTCAAGGTCCGGTTCCCCGGCGAGGCCGGGATCGCTGAGGGGAGACCGCGTTCGGGCGGGCGCGCGGCGGGACAGCAGGTATCCGGTCAGCGCGGCGGCGAGACCGGCCAGCCCGGCCGCCGCGAAGCCGCCCGCCGGCACGGAGACGTCGATCGCCACCCCCACGAGCGGGGATCCGAGCGCGAAACCCGCGCTCGCCGCCGAGGATTGCAGACCTGTCGCCTCGCCCCGCACGCTGGCCGGGGCCAGCCGGCTCACCGCGTCGGCCACCGTGGAAAGGGTCGGCGCGGTGAGCAGCCCGGCGCCGACAACGGCCACGCACAACCAGGGCCAGTCGTGGGCAAGCCCGGCGGGAATCGTCACGAGCCCGAGCAGGCCGAGCAGCAGCCACGTGGGCAGCGGCCGGGACAGCGCGCCGTAGATCAGCCCGCCGGCGACGGAGGCCGCGCCGAACACGGCAATGACCACGGCGGCCCAGGACACCTGGCCTGCCTCTTCGAGCGTGGCGACGATGGCGAGGTCGACGCCGCTGAGCAGCGTCGTGGTACCGAACGCCATCGTCAGTACGGCGATCATGCCGGCGCCCAGCCACTCCCGGCGTGGGGGCCGTCCGGCCGCGCCGGCATCCGCCTCGTCCTCGGCCCGCAGCGGCGGGTTGAGCAGGGCGATCCCGGCTCCGCCGGCCACGATCGCGGCGCCGACCCCCCACGCCACCACACCGGGGGACATGGTCGCCGCACACAGGATGACCACCGCCGGGCCCACAATGTACGACAGTTCGCCCTGCACCGCTTCCAGCGCGAACGCGGCCCGGCGCTGTCCCGCCGTCGTCATCGCGGCGATCGCCTGCCTGGTCACCGGCTGGGCCGGCACCATCAGCAGACCCGCCGCGAAGGCGGCGCCCAGCAGGATCCCGTACGGCAGGAGCGGCACGCTCAGCCAGAACACGGCCTGCAGCGCGACGGTGGCCAGCAGCACGGTACGCAGGCCGCGCCAGTCGATCATGCGGCCGAGCAGCGGCCCGCCCAGCGCCACCCCGGCGGTCAGAGCCGCCGCGACGCCACCCGCTGCCGCGTAGCTCATGCCCAGGCCCAGCACGACATACATGGTCAGCGCCATCACGTCAGCCGTGATCGCGGCACGGGCGAGCAGCGAAACGCCCAGCAGCGACGCCATCCCTGGCACGGCGAGTACCTGTCGGTATCTGGTCACCTGCGCGACGCTAGGTCATCCGTTATGCCATAGGAAGTGACTAATTCGTTGGGGCTGGCATAATCAGTGCTTATGGCCCGAGATCTTGAGATCACGTTGCTGCGGTCGTTCGTCACCGCCGTGCGGGCGGGCAGCATCAGCCGCGCCGCGACCGCGCTCGGACACACCCAGCCCGCGCTCAGCCAGCAGTTGCGCAAGCTCGAGAGCACCGTCGGCCGTCCGCTGCTCTACCGGTCGCCATCGGGCGTCTCGCCCACCCGGGCCGGTGAGGAGCTCCTGCCGTACGCCGAACGCATCCTCGCGCTCTCCGCACAGGCGCTCACCGAAACCGGGCGCGCGCTGACCGGCCGCTGCGGCGTCGGGTTGCTCGAGGACCTCGCCGCGTCCCAGCTTCCGCAGGCCCTCGCCGACCTCGCCCGGCTGCACCCCGGCGCGACGCTGGAGGTGCTCAGCTGTTCCAACGCCGCGATGCGGGAGGCCTACGACACCGGCCGCGTCCAACTCGTGCTCGACGAGGTGCCGGACCTCCCCGGGCCGCCGCGCTGGACGGTGCGCCGCCCGCTGGTCTGGGCGATCGGCCAGGGGGTGGACGTGGCTGCCGATCCGCTGCCGGTGGTGCTGTTCTCGAACACGTGCTCCTGGCGTACGTCGGTGCTGGAAACGCTGGAACGCGCCGACCGGCCCTGGCGGGTGGCGTTCGAAAGCAACAGCCTGGTCGGTGTGCTCGCCGCGCTACGGGCCGGGCTCGGCGTCGCGGCGCTCATGCCCGCGAACCTCGAGCCTGCCATGGCCTGCCACGACGCGGACGCCCTGCCCGCCCTGCCGGACGTCGAGCTGGGTCTCGCACGGCACCCACGGACCAAGGGTGATCCGCTGATCGATGCCGTGGAGACCGCGCTACGACGCATGATCTGAGTTTCGCGGCCGGTCAGCGCCATCGGGTTTCCCGGCTGCCCGGAGTGTTCGGAGCCCGCCCTGGCGCTCGCCTTCATCGCCAGGCTCGGATCTCCTCGGCCAGTCCCTTGAGGGACTCGACCGGGTGCTCGACCTCCGTCCAGGGCGGCGTGAGGTCGGTGGGCTCGAAGCGGGGCACCACGTGGAGGTGGAAGTGGAAGACGCTCTGCCAGGCCGTCGCGCCGCTGGCGTGCCAGAGATTCACGCCAGGAGCCCCGAGGGCGCCGACGATCCGTCGGGACACCTCGACCGCGGTCCGCATGACGTGTGCCGCCGTCTCTGCCGGGATCTCCCCCAGGTCTCGGTGGTGCGCTCTTGGGACGACCAGGGTGTGCCCCCTGGTGGCCTGGGCGATGTCGAGGAAGGCGATGGCGTGCTCGTCCTGGTGGATGGTCTGCGACGGCTCGGTGCCGGCGACGATGCGGCAGAAGACGCAACTCATGACCGGCATGATCACAGCAGGCCGAGCCTGCCGGCAAAGGCGTTTCAGACAGTGATGGCCACTGCTCAGGCCGGCCGGCACCCGGGCGGTGTGTCCGGGAAGGGCGCACGGGTGCCGGCGGGATGCGCTACCGGGCCTCTCAGGCCGCCGAGCCGGTGATGCGGAACGGCACCTCGGCGATGTTCGACATCACGCCGAGCTCGCGCAGGTCCTCGGCGTCGATGCGGCCGTCGCCGGTGAGATCCTTCACCGTGTCGGGTGCGTCGTCGAGCACGCCGTTGCGGTTCAGGTCGGCCACGACCGCGACGGTGAGCACGCTACGGACGTCCTTTCCGAACAGCGGCTTGCCGACCAGCCAGGAATCCCACAGCTTCACCGCGCTGCCGGCCTCGTCCCGCCCGGCCACGCCGGTGACGTTGAACAGGTTGGCCAGGTTCGTGCCCGGTCCCGAGAAGCCGGTCGTCGTGGAGAGCAGCACCACGAGGCCGGGCAGCTTGTCGTCCTTGCCGGGGCCGAACGTCCCTGTCCCACCCTGGGGGCCGGTGACCTGCGGTCCGCTCCATCCGGCCGCCTTCAGCCCGTCGCGGTAGCCGACGGAGAGCTCCACCATCCAGGCGGCACCTTCCACACCGGTCGCCGTGTCGGCCTTCGGCGAGTGAACCTGCACGTGGGCGCGCCGCTCGGACCCGCTGTCCCGTTGGGCCAGGGCCGGCACCGCGAGGGTGGCGGCGGCGGTCACGGCGACTCCGAGCACCGCTGTCCGGACAACTGCTCGCATGGTTGTTCCCTTCTCTGTCGCTGATGACGAGGGGGTGTACGGAGGCGAGGCGGTCGGTGTTCACCCGACAATGGATGAACGCCGCAGCGATGTGTTCCGTATGTCCATCGGAACGGCAGGGCAGGAGGAGACGTGCGGCTGGATGACGAGACCACCTTGCGGGCGGTCTATGACGACTACGGAGGCGAGTTGTTCGCCTTCGCCAGGAGGTCCCTGGGGGACACGGGGTCGGCCGAGGACGCGGTGCAGGAGACCTTCGTGCGGGCGTGGCGTACGGCGGGGCGGTACGACCACAGGCAGTCGTCTCCCAGGACGTGGTTGTTCGCGATCTGCAGGAACGTGGTGATCGACCTCTTGCGTGCGCGTTCCGTGCGGCCGCAGCTCTCCGACGGCCAGGAGAGCGATGTGCCCGGAGACACCGGCCTGGAAAGGTTGCTTCTCGGCATGCAGGTCGAAGAGGCGTTGCGGCGGTTGTCCCCCGAACAACGGCACATTCTCGTGGAGGTGCACCTGCGAGACCGCGCGCCCGCCGAGGTCGCCGCCGAGCTGCGCATACCCTCGGGTACGGTGCGCAGCAGGGTGTTCTACGCGCTCAAGGCACTGCGCCTGGTGCTGGAGGAGATGGGGTGGGAAGGTGACTAGCTGCCGCGACTATCACGCTCTGCTGGGTATGCACGCGCTGGGGCGCCTTCCCGAGGCCGAGTTGGCGACTCTGCTGGCCCACACCGACGGCTGCCCCGCGTGCAGGGCCGAACTCGCATCCCTCGACCAGGTGGCCGGCGCCCTCGGTCACGCCAATCCCGACCGGGTCGCCGCTCTTCCCACGCCACCGCCCTGGCTGCGTGACAGCGTGGTGGCCGCCGTCGGCGTCCGGCACCTGAACCGGCGCAGGCGCAGGCGCTTGCTGGCGTGGTCCGGCGGGCTCATGACCGCCGCGGCCTCGGCCGCCGTCGTGGTGACGGTGCTCGTGTCCGGCGCCGGAGGACACACGGTGACCTACGGGGCGCGGGGTATGCAGATCACCGCCGAGTTGGCCGCCCGCCAGTGGGGTACGGCCGTGAACCTGCAGGTCAGCGGCCTCGACAACGGCCAGCGTTACCTGGTCTGGCTCGAACGGGCGGACGGCAGCCGGGTCCCCGCGGGCAGCTTCACCGCCAGAGGCGCCGGGGCGACCATGGAGCTTTCGGCGGCCGTCCAGGGTGACGACGCCGTCGCCCTGGGGCTGAGCACCGTGCCCGGCGGCCCGGCCGTCCTGCGCGCCCCGATCAGTGGCTGACGGTCGGCTGATCGGCTCCTCGGCCCGGCTTCTGCTCATGTCCGCCATGGGCGCCCCCGGGCCCGGAGGACGCCCGCCGGGGAGAACCCGAGCCCGAAGGGCCGGCTGGGACGCCGCCCGCGCGGGGCCACGAGGGCCCCGCGCCGGTCGGTGCTCAGCGGAAGGACGTGCTGTCAGCCCATGCCGCCCATTCCACCGAACCAGGTGTCGAACAGATCGATGATGTCGTCGGCGACCTTCTGGCCTCGGGCGCCGAGTTCGGCGGTCGCGGCACCCCTCCGGTTCGTCTCGATCTCGTACTTCTCCGGCTTGAAGATCTGCTTCTCAGCCTGGCCGGAGCCGCCGCGCGGCAGGTTCGACGGTGGCCTGCCCTGCGGATACATCCGGCCGTTGCCGTAGACGGTGTAGGACTGGGTGGGCTGGACGGAGCCGTCGTTCCGGTAGACCTGGCTCGGCCGTGGCTGTGCCGGCTGCCGGTTCGCCTTGGGCGGCGAGTGCCGCTGCTGTGCCCGGTGGCTGGTGGGCCGGCTGGCCGGGCGCGAGCGCGCGTGCTGGATCCCGCGGGGGATCCGGCCGGCCCGCTGGTTGCGCCGCTGGGCGGCCAGTGCCATCCGCCGCTTGGCCGCCGCCTCGCGGGCCGCCTTCCTGGCCTGTCTCCGGGCCGCCATCGCGGCCCGTCGCTTCGCCGCGGCCTCCCGCGCCTTCCTGGCCGCCTCGGCCGCCTTCTTCCTGGCCGCCGCCAGCCGCCGCTTCTTCGCCTCGGCGAGGGCCCGCTTCCTGGCCGCCTCCCTGGCCCGCTTCTTGGCCTCCTCCTCGGCTCGTTTCCTGGCCTCGGCCAGGGCCCGCTTCCTGGCCGCCTCCCTGGCCCTGCGGATCGCCGCCTGCCTGAGAGCGCGCTGGGCCGCTCTCTTGGCGAGGTAGCGGGCCCCGAGCCGGACACCGACGGCGACCACGACCCAGACCCACTGCCCGTCGGGGTCGCTCATGCTCACGGGGCTGTTGTTGGCGTAGGCGTAGGCGTTGAGCTGCTGCGGGTCCACGTCGTCGATGATCGGGTCCACCGACAGGAAGCGGCCGTTCCTGGGGTCGTACTCGCGGGCGCCCAGGTGGACCAGCCCGGTCGTGGCGTCCTGCGTGCCGCCGACGAATCCGCGCTGCCCCGGCCACCACGGCGGCGGCGCGCCCCGGTTCTCGCCGAACGGAGTCGTCCTCCGTACGGCCAGCTCACCGCTCCCGGCGTTCACCGCGGCCTGCGCGGTGCCCTGGTGGTCGTTGGCCAGCAGGTAGACCTGGTTGTCGTGGGTGCGTACCGCGACGGGCTGGTCGTTGACGGTGTAGTAGCGGGTCTGCTCCACCGCGTCCTTGGCGACGTCGAAGCGCAGCTCCATGTCGTCGACGTAGAGCGTGGCGTCGGCCGGCGTCCTGCGGATCAGCCGGTCGCCCTCCGCGTCGTAGACGAAGGACGTCGTCCTGCCCGCCTCCGTCACCGACTCCAGGTTGCCTTCGGCGTCCCAGACCAGGCTCTGGTCGGAGGTGCCGACCTTGCGCCTGGTGGTGTTGCCCGCGGCGTCGTACTCGAAGAGGTCCGTGCCGACGGTCTGCAGCGCGTGCGGCTGATTGCCGCCCGCCGGCGGATAGGTGTAGGAGCGGACCGTCTCGCCCGCGCCGCCCCAGGCGTGCCTGGTCTCCTTGGTCCGGTTGCCGGTGGAGTCGTAGGCGTAGCTGACCGCGTACGGCGCCACGCCGCCGATCGTGTCCGGCTGCGGGCCGCCGGCGGCGCAGTCGTCGGTGGCCGTCCAGGCGGAGGTCAGGCGGCGCAGATGGTCATAGGCGAAGCACTGCGTGTCCTGACCGCTCGCCCCCTTGTCGGCGATCTTGGTGATGTTGCCGACCGCGTCGTAGGTGTAGCCGAGGTCCAGGTCGGTCGCGGCGGCGCCCTCCCTGTCCAGCCGCATGCCGGTCAGCCTTCGGGTGGACTCGTCGTGGGTGTAGGTGATCCAGGTCTTCCTGCCTCCGGTGCCCAGCTCGTACTGCAGGGTCTCGCCCAGCTTGGAGTAGCGGGCCGCGGTGACGTACGACGACAGGCCGGTGACCTTGGTCGGCTGGCCCAGCTCGTCGTAGCTGTAGACGACCGACTCCGCCTCCAGGCCGCCGGCGGCCGGGAAGGTGACGGACTGGACCTGGTCGTCGAGCGTGTAGCGGGTGTTGAGGACGTACGAGCCCGCCAGCTTGCCCTCCCGCTCGGGGATGGTGACGGTCTCGCGCAGCGGGCGGTAGTCGGCGTCGACGGCGTTGATCTCCGCCTTGTACGCCTGCCCGCCCACGTACCGGATGCTGGCGTTCTTGTGGCCCTTGGCCAGCGCGTCGTACTTCCATTCGGCCAGCAGCGGGCCGGTCGCGGAGTTCTCGCGCAGCTCCTTCTCCCGGCCCAGCTCGTCGTAGACGTACCACAGGGTCCTGCCGCGGGCGTCGGTGGTGCTGACGAGCTCGTCGGCGTCGTTGTACGTCATCGTCGTGACGCCCTTGTCGGGGTCCTCGGTCTTGATCTCCCGGCCGCGCAGGTCGTAGTGGTGGCGCCACACGTTGCCCGCCGAGTCGGTCACCGTCGACAGCCGTCCGGCGTGGTCGTAGGTGTACCTGGTGGACTCGTACTCGCCGGTCGGGGTCGCGCCCTTGTACTGGCGCAGCTCGATCAGGCGGTCCTCGGCGTCCCCGATGCGGGTGGTCGCCGTGCCGCCCGGGGGCGGCGTCACGTGGATCCTGTCGCCCTCCTGCCTGGACGAGACCCGGTACTTCTCCACGCCCTTCGCCTTGAAGATCTGGGCGTTGACCTCGCCCACGCCGTCGAAGAGGGACACGACCTGCGTGGGCACGTCGGCGTCGGCCACCGCCAGCAGGTCGGTGGAGGGCGTCCCGGTCGCGAAGTAGCCGGTGCTGGCCTTGGACTGCTCGCCCAGGGAGTTGTAGAAGGTGTCGGTGATCGTGCGGCCGTCGCGCAGCGCGGGGTCCTGCGCCTGGTCGTCCCTGGGCGCGGGTTCCTGGGTCTGGCGCTCGCGGGTCAGGCCGTCGTACAGCTCGTGGCTGGCGGTGTAGCCGCCGTCGGCGCGCAGCGTCCTGGTGGTGACGACGCTGGGGCCGTCGGCGCGCATGACGTAGGAGTACTCGGTGCTGGGCGACTGTCCTGCCGCCTTGCTGCGGTCGGCCTGCCAGACCTTGGTCAGGCGGCCGAGCGCGTCGTACTCCAGGTCGACGCGGCGGTTGTTCACGTCGACCTCGGCCACGGGCTCGCCCCAGGCCGGTTCGAGGAACGTACGGTCGACGTGGCCGAGCTGGTTGGTCTCGGTCATCTCGGCGGGAAGGACGCCGGTGGCCGGGCTGTAGGCGGTCACCGACCTGGTGCCGACCGCGTCGGTCTCGCTGGTCTCGCGGCCGTAGACGTCGTAGGTGTGGGTGCTGTCGGTGATCGTCGCGCCGTCCCCGGAGACGAGCTGCTGGACCGTGGTCACATCGCCCTTGGTCGGGGCCTGGCCGTACGCCTTGCCGTCGTACTGGACCTTCTCGTCGGAGATCACGTCACCGGCGGCCAGCGCGGACACGGCGGTGCCGCAGCTCGCGGCGACCTTCTGGACGCGGCTCGGGTAGTCGAGCATCCAGCTGGCGTCGTCGCGGGCGTAGGTGTAGCGGGTGCACTGGTCGTCGTCGGGCGCGGCCAGGTCGCCCTTCTCCTCCACCTGGGTGAGCAGGCCCTTGGTGTCGTACGCGCGCTCCTCGCCGGTACGCCGCCAGGTACCGCCGGGCAGCGCCGTACGGGTGACCATGGACTTGGCCTCGACCACGTGCGCGGCCTTGGTGACGCCGCCCTGCGTGGACTGCGCGGTCCGCACCGACCACGGCTGCTCGACGGCCGCCTTCAGGACGGCCCCGCCGTCGCCGTCGTAGAGGATCTCCTCGTGCTCGAAGCCGGAGTACTGGTCGAGGTCGTCCAGCTTGGCGCCCTCGGAGTCCTCGACCTGGACGCTGCGCCTGGATCCGTCGGCCTGCTTGTCGCCGTCCATGCCGCGGAAGTACCGGAACTCGGTGAGCGTGCGCTTGGTGTCCTGCCCGTCGCCCTCGCGCACCCGTACCCGGCCGAACCCGCGGAAGTCCGACCACGTGCGGTGCTCGGGCTTGACGAGGATGTTCTCGGCGAAGTGCCAGGCGGCGCCGTCCAGGTACTCGTAGCTGGTGACCACGTTGGGCGAGGCGGCGACCCGGTCCACCTCCACCGTCTGCGCCACCACGTACTTGTGGAACCAGTCGGTGACCTCGGTCTCGTTCTGCGGCGTCCAGCGCTGCGGGAAGCACCGCTTGGTGTTCTTGTCAGCCGCCGGCAGTTCGCCGGGCCTGCACTCGGCGGGGGCGTAGTTGATCCTCAGCTCGCCGCCGGTCCCGTTGTCGACCGCCTGGACGCGCCACTTGACCAGCGGGGCGCGGCCTTCGGTGGCGTCTACCCGGTTGGGCAGCTGGACGCCGACGAAGGTGGTCCTGGGCAGCGTGATCGTGCCGCCCACGTGGCCGGTCTGCTGGATCGAGGCCAGCCACAGCGACGGACTGAGGCCGTCACCGGTGGCGGGGAACTGGTGGGTCAGCGCCCAGGAGTCCACCGCGTAGTACTGGCCGGAGCCGTTGCGGACCTGGGTGGTGACCTTGGTCAGCCGCTTGCGGGTGAAGAACGTCGGCGTGAGGCGGTCGACGCACTTCACGCCGGCGTCGCAGATCTGGTCGAACGGGACGTCCGGCCAGTGGCCGGCGGTCTCCTTCTTGAGCTGGTCGGCGGCGCAGGTGACGGTGCCGCTGGGCAGGCAGCGCTCGGCCACCTCGAACAGCACGCGGGCCGCGGGGGCCGTGGTGAACAGCTCGTTCTGCAGGTAGCCGTAGTCGATGCGGGTCAGGTAGGCGCCGCGGACGTACTGGGTGCCCAGCTCAGGCTTGGAGTTGCGGCCGTAGTGGTTGGTCTCGCGCTCGTACCAGTACGTGGTCGCGTTCCCGTGGGTGTCCCTGACGTGGTCGAGGTTCCACCGGTAGGCCTGCTGGCACCAGGCGTTGGCCGGGGTGCTGGAGTAGCAGGGTTCGCCGCTGTTGTTGCCGAACACCGGCACCGTCTGCACCGACTTGGTCTCCGGCTTGCCGCTCGCCCAGCCGGGCAGGCGGTTGAGGCCGAAGGTGTACTGGGTGCCGTCGGCGGTGGTGACGCGCCAGTACTCACCGTTGTCGTCGCCGTTGGCGGCCCCGGTGAGGTACTCGATGCGGGTGCCGTCGTCGCGCTTGGGCCGCCACTGCCTGGTCGTGGCGTCCTTGACCAGCTCGACGGCGGAGCTGCCGAGCGCCAGGATGGCGTTGTCCTGGTCCCAGCACAGGTCGCCGGTCTTCTTGCCGTCGATCATGCAGGACTTGTAGCGGCGCTCGACATAGCCGCCGGGGTTGAGCTCGAAGCCGTCACCGGCCCAGGACGCCTGGTTGTTGGTGGAGGCGGTGCGGCCGTCCACGCTCTGCGAGGAGTAGGCCAACGAGATCTCCGGCTCGTCGCCACCCAGCGCGGGCGGCGTGCGCAGGTCGTAGTCCCAGGTGAAGTCGCCGGTCTGGGTGCCGACGCTCCAGTCGGCGGAGGGCGACAGGGAGGTGGCCGAGTGATCGCCGGACTGGCCGGAGGCGGCGGCCGTGAGCGCGTACACGGCGCCGGTCTCGACCTCGGCGGTCAGGGTGCCGGCCTTGGCGTCGTTCTCGCTCTTCACCGGCTCGGGCGGCGCGCAGTCGGTGGCGGCCGCGTCGAGCGCGCACTCGTCCAGCCTGACCATCCGCAGCCGGGCGCCGTAGTCGCCGCCGTAGGCGTAACGGAATCCGGAGTAGTCGATCCGCAGGCGCGTCTTCCCGCCCGCCTTTGCCGTCGCGACGCCCTGGCCGGGGGAGACGCGCATCGCCAGTCCGAGCCGGTCGGTGTCGAGCAGTTCCACGCTCACCGGCTCGGCGGCCGCCTTGGCCTCCCCTCGCCGGGGGGCCAGCTTCACCGGGAACCCGGCCGCCACGGTGGTGGCGCCGCCCAGCTCGGCCTTCTGGGGTTCGGGCCAGGTGATGCGCGGCGGCGCCTTCCACGCCTGTTTCTGCACGGGATCGGCCATGGGCGGCTGGACAGGGAACGGCTGTCCCTTGACCGCCGTCTCCTTCTGCACGGCCGGGGCCGGGCGAGGGGCGGCCGCGGCGGGCATGGCGTACACCAGCGGCACCACCAGGAGGACGGGGAGCATGGTCGCGAGCCTGCGTGGCCAGGGCGACTCGCGCCTGGGCTCCTGGAAACGGTTCCAGGACAGGTCGGGAAGGTCAGGTTCCGTGGACGGCGGAAAACGATTCCAGCGGGATTCGGGCAGCTCTAACTCATCCGGCAGATCCATGAAGTCTCCCAGTCGGGGGGTGCGGTGCGGGAGTTACTGGGCGGCTAGCTGGGCGATGTGCTCGGCGCTCAACACGCCGTCATAGGCGCGGACGTCGTCCACCGTCCCCGGCCAGAAGCCGGTGAAGGCGCCCGCTGTCCTGGTCCGGCCCAGCTGCAGCGGGCCGGTGGCGTTCCATGCGCTCACGTGGTCGGTGACGGTGGTGGTGGACAGGCGGCCGTTGACGTAGATGCGGAGCTGACCGGCCAGCGGGTCGTACACGCCGGCGATGTGGGTCCATTCCAGCGGGTTGGGGATGTCGTCGGAGCGGGTGCGGACGAGGGCGGCGGTGTCGGTGTCGGCGGCGGCCATGCCGAGGGTCCACCGTTGCCGTTCCTTGTCGAAGCCGAGCTGGAAGCCGGCCGCTCTGGCGCCCGGCTGGGCCACGGCCGCGCTGTCGCGGGTGGGCAGGTAGTCGAGCTGGGTCCAGGCGGCCACGGTGAACCCGTTCCCGGTGTTGACCACGGGTGCGCCGGTCTGGGCGTACCCGTCGACGCCGTCGAGCGCGAGCGCGCCGTCCAGCCAACCCGACGTCCACGAGGCGGCTCCGGACAGCGTCGCGGCCGTCGCCCGGCCCGAGGAGTCGGCCGCCGACAGGCCGGACTCCTCATCCAGCTTCCAGTGGCCGACCAGCGTGGCAGCGCTGTTGACCAGGTCGGCGAGCTCGTCGGCGAACAGGGCGCGGCCGTAGACCCGCACCTCGTCGACGTCCCCGGGCCAGTGCTCCGCAGCCGCCCCGCCGACCTTCCCTCGGCCGATCGTGAGGGGGCCCGCGGCGTTCCACGGCGGCGTGACGGCCACCGTGGCCTCCAGCCTGCCGTTCACGTAGAGCGACACCTGGCCCGCCGCCGAGTCGTAGACGCCGGCCAGGTGGGTCCACTCGTTCAGCCTCGGCGCGGCCGCCGACAGGGCACGCACCACCGGCGCGCCGTCGGTGTCCGAGCCCGCCACGGCCAGCGCCCAGCGGTCGTCGGCCTTCGCGTACTGCAGGGCGAACGCGCCCGTCCTGCCGCCCTCCTGGGTGACGGCGGTGGCGGAGGCGGCCGTGCCGGTCAGGCGGGCCCAGGCGCTGACGGTGAAGTTGCGGCTGGTGTCGATCACCGGGCCCGAGGTCTGGGCGTAGGCGCCGGCCAGCCTGAGCGCCGTGCCGGTCCTGCCGGAGGTCCAGCTCGCCCCGTACAGCGTCGCCGGGTGGGCGTTCCCGGTGTCGGCCGCCAGGGTGCCCTGGCCCTCGTCCAGCGCCCAGTGGCCGCTGGGGCCCCGGCCCGCGTTGACGTTGAAGACGTAGGTGCGGATCGGGCCGAGTTGGCCCGCGCGGTCCTTGCTGCGTACCGACAGCACGTTGGGGCCGTCGTGGCGCGGCGTCAGCGCGATCGTGGCGCTGCCGTCCTGGCCAGGCCCGGCCTCCGTGGCGGGCGCGGAGTCCAGACCCCAGACGTAGGCGGCGACGTCGGGGACGCCGTTCGGGGCGAACGTGAACGTGCCGGCGAGGCCGACCCCGTCGCTCCAGCCGTTCTCGGCGTACTGGGGCGAGGAGATCTCCGGTTCCCTGCCGGGGGCCGTGGTGTCCACGGTGGCCTCGCACCAGGGACTCCACGCGCTGGTGGCCTTGCCGTCCTCGGCGCGCACCCGCCAGCGGATCAGCGCGCCGTCGGCGTACAGGCTCGACGGGATCGTCGCGTAGAAGGCCGTGCCCGTCGACCCCATGGGGGTGAGGTGCTCGCCCGTCTTCACCCCTGCGGCGTTGTACCACTCGAAGCGGCCCTGGACCGAGTTGTCGGTGTCCTTCAGCTTGGCCCACAGCTTCGGTGTGGCGGTGCTGACGATCGGCCGTCCGTCGCCGGAGACGCAGGGGCCGCCCGGGTCCGACCAGACGTCGGCCGCCACCGGGTTGCCGGGCAGCGAGTTGTACTCGATGACCAGGCTCGGGTTGTTCTTGAACTTCTTCCAGGCGTAGACGTCGGTCTCGCTGGTGGCGCGCAGGCCGATGGTGACGTTGGGCCACTTCTTGGCGGCGGCGTCCACGACCTGCGAGGTGACGTCGAACTCGACGCCGCCGGGCATGCAGGCCGAACCCCAGCCCTTGGCCACGTTCACCGTGGACAGCAGCCTGACCCACGTGGGCTGCTTGTTCCAGGTGGTGCTCGCGCTGATGGGGTTGGTCGCCCAGGCCTCGACCTTGCGGGCGCTGCACGAGTAGGACCAGGTCTCGTACGTGCGCAGCGTCGCCTTGATGATCTGCTTGCCGTGGATGGTCGAGCCGGTGTTCATCTGGAAGAACGAGCGGTTCGTCTGCGACTCGACGTGGCCGACCCTGGCGACGTCGCTGGAGTTGAGGTAGTTGGAGTTGGGCCAGTTGCTCCAGACGGCCGTCCAGGCGTTGCGCGCGGCCGAGAAGTACGGGTCCAGGTAGACGGGGAAGCGGGTCTTCGGATCCGTGAGCATCTTCCTGTCGGGAAAGAGCCGCAGCTGCCGGCCCGACAGCCGCACGCCCATCGCGGCCTCGCGGGCCTCAGGGGAGCGGCCCTCCCTGAGCGCCTGCGGGCTGGTGATCCCCTCGGAGTCCCACATCTTCGGGGTGGGCGCGACGAAGATCGTGCCCTCGTTCCGGTCGACGGCCTCGAGGTTGCCCCCCTGGTCCGCCGCCACCGACAGGCCGGAGGCGGACAGCGGGAACGTCAGCTCCGTCATGCGCGCCGCGGCGGCTCGCGACTTGACCACCAGGACGTGGGAGAAACCGTCCACGTCCGCGGTGACCTGCAGGTCCACGCCCGGCATGACCTCGGCGTAGGTGGCGGTGTCGCCCTTCAGCGTGGGCCTGGGCAGCGTGCCCTGCCAGCCGAGTTCCAGGGACTTGGCGCCGCGCGACAGCCTGGCCAACGGGGCGCCGCCGCCACCGGAGAAGGTCAGCCCCACCGCCGCCGCGGCCGGGCTGACCGTGCCGTCGGGGTTGGGACGGAGGGTGGTGTCGACGGGGACCCAGCCGCCGGACCCGCGTACGCGTACCGGGCGTACGTGCTGCTCCATCGTGAGCGTGCCGTCCGGCTGGGCGAAGACCTGGCGGGTCTCCGTACGCATCGACTCGATCTCGACCTGCCGGCCGGTGCGGCGGGCCGCCGCGACCGCGGACTCCTCGCCGTTCGGACGTTCCTGGACGGTCTTCGGCGGCTCCGGCCCGTCGCCCGCCCGGGCGGGCACCGCCGGACAGATCGCCAAGACCAACGTCGCCGTGAGCAGCCCACGCAGTACCCGCATACGTCCTCGTCCAAGGTGAGCAGGGGTTACGCGCGGGACGGGCCACCCGCCCGGCGTCTCCACGATCTTCGATTGACGATCGGATTTTCACCCGGCCCCAACTGTCTGTCCAGGGTTCGGGTCATTCTCCTTAAAGGTTTCTTCAGGGATCGAATCCGTATGAAGATATTCGCCGGACGGCTCGGACGTGCCGCTCCGGCATCGCCTTGGTCGAAGGCGTTCGCCCTCAGGACGACCCGGTTGAGCTCCGGCCTGATCCCCATCGCCACGACCGCTGATTCGCTGATCGGCCCAGGCTCCTCCTCCATCAGCGCGGTCAGTGCGGCGTGGCTGTTCTCCGCCGGCCGTGGCAGGGGCGTGATCCGGAAGGGGCGCTGGAACGGCCCGATGCCCTCGTAGGACCTGCGGAGCACGGGGGAAACGGGCTGACAGTAGACCTCCACCGCGTCAGCCGTCGCGGGCTGCAGGATCACCCGCCCCTCGCCGGGCAGGAACTCGGGCGCGGCCGTGACGACGTAGAGCGCGAACACTGTGAAGATCACCTTCAGTCGCATGCGCGACGAGTGTCAGGGCTCGGCTGCCGCGGTGGGGCGGGTCAGTCGGCGAGGGGCGGGAGGGCGGCGACGGCCTCCTCGCGGGTCGTGCCGGTCGCCTGGAGCAGGTCGATGACGATCGACCGGAATTGCGCGACCAGCACCCCGGCCGTGAACCCTTCGCTGTCTCCCGTGGGCGCCGCCGCCACCCGGACAAGGGCCTGCCGCGCTTTCAGCGCGTCGCGGCCCGAGGCAAGCTCGTCGCACAGCAGCCGGACGGCGGCCGCCAGGGCGCGCAGCGCGCCGGGCAGCCAGTCCGGGACGGCCAGGCCCTGGTCGAGGGCGACCAGCGCGCGGCGGGCCAGGACGCGGGCGTTGCGCAGGGCGTGGTCGACGGGCGTGGCCGCGGTCTCGTACCTCCGCAGCAGCTCCCGCCGCCGCCTGCGGCCCAGCGGGGAGATCACGGTGATCTCCCTGCTGGTCTGCAGGGCCTCGGCGAACAGTTCGACCGACTTCTGGGTGCCGCGCGCCTCCTCGAGCGCCGCCGCCGCCAGGTCGGGGTCCGACTTCTCCAGCGCCTCGGCGGTGTCGTCGAGCGCCGCGGCCAGCGCGTCCAGGGCCGCGGCGGCGTGCCGGTGCACGATGGTGGTGGTGCTGGGCGGCATCAGCGCCACCGCCGCGATGCCGAGGACGCCGCCGAGCAGGGCGTCCACCATCCGGTCCAGGCCGCCGGTGCCGGAGGGCGGCAGCAGGGTGGCGACGAGCACGGCCGACGAGCCCGCCTGCAGCACGATCAGTGAACCGCTGTCCAGGAGCACCGCCACCACCATGGCCAGCGCGACGACGAGGGCGATCTGCCACGGCCCCGACCCGATCCGGGAGATCAGCAGGTCGCCCACGCCGACGCCGAGCCCGACGCCGACCACCAGTTCGGCCACCCGGCGCAGCCGGGCGCCGAGCCCGACGCCGATGCAGAGCACCACGGCGATCGGCGCGAAGAACGGGCGCGCGTGGCCGAGCAGGTCCTTGGCCACCAGCCAGGCCACCGCGGCCGCCAGCGCGCACTGGATGATCGAGGGCGCCATGAGGCCGAGCCGGTCCATCCGCCCCCGCAGGTCGAGTCTCACGGCGCCAGCATGCCCGCAAAATATGACAAAGCGGTTACCTGGGGAAGCCTGCAGCCGCTGAACGCTCGCTGTCAGCCCTCGGGCCGGCTCCCGTCGGGGAACTCGCCCGTGCCGCTCTCGCCCAGCACCACCTGGTCGCGGTCGTTCAGGCCCGCTTCGATCTGCACGTACTGGTCGCCGCCCACCCCGACCGGCTGCTCCCGCCGGCCCGTGGCCGACGACCTGCTCCTGCTGGCCAGGCTGGACCAGCGCCGCCCGCTCGACCGGCGGCCGGTCGACCTGCTCAGCCTGGCGACGGGCGCGGTGATCGACGCCAGGGCCGGACGGCACGCCGTTCACCGTGCGGGTCGGGGTGACGGGAGGGCAGGCCGTGGTCGAGGTCGCCGACGAGGGCCCGGGCCTGCCCGGTGACGCCCTGGAGCGGGTCTTCGAACGCTTCTACCGCGCCGACCCCGCCCGGGGGTCTCGACTCCGGCGGCAACGGGCTCGGCCTGTCGATCGCCGCGGCGCTGACGGAGGCGCACGGTGGCACGATCAGCGCCGCCTCGCCGCCGGGCGGGGGCGCGCTGTTCCGGATCGGGCTGCCGGTCTACTCCAGCAGCTCCTCCAGCGCCCCCGCGGGCAGGTAGGGGGAGTAGAAGTCGCTGAGCGCCTGCCGGGCCAGCCGCGCGGCCAGCGGGCCATCGCCCGTGCGGACGGCGGCCAGCGCCTCCTCGTGATGGGTGATGCTGCGCAGCCGCTGCTCCGGCGCCCTGATCTTGTCGGCGATGAGGTCGAGCACGATGGAGCGGACCACGTCGCTGCAGATCTGGATCAGCTTGTTGCCGCTGGCCCGCGCCACGGCGTCGTGGAAGTCGACGTCGGCGGCGCTGAACGACTCGTAGCCGTCGGCGGCCCGCATGCGGGCGACCGCCTCGTCCATCTCCGCCAGCTGCGCAGGGGTGCGCAGCCTGGCGGCCAGCAGGTAGGCCGCGCCCTCCAGCACCATCCGGAACTGCACCAGTTCGGCGAGCGACAGCTCCTCCACCCTCGCCAGGGTGGTCATCGACTTGTGCAGCGCGGCCGGGGTGAACGGCAGGACCTCGGCGCCGTTCGGGTCGCCGGGACGCGACCTGACCAGGCCGCGCGCCTGCAGCACGCGCAACGCCTCGCGCACGGTCGACCGGCTGACCGAGAACTGCACCATCAGCTCCCGCTCGCTGGGCAGCCGCTCGCCCGGCCGCAGCTCACCGCGCTCGACGGCGTGCTCGACCTGCTCGACGACACGCTCGTACGCGCGCACGGTTCGCACGGGCTCGAACTGAGGTCCGCCCATCAGCGCCCCCTCTTGACCGAAAAGTCCTGGGCTGGCAGTGTGCGTAGCCTACTGGTCAGACCAGTGCACTAGCCAGGAGGCTTGAGGCATGAGGCGCATCGGCATCTGGGTCGCCCTCGGCGGGCTCCTTCTCAGCACGGCATGCGGCGGCGGTGGCGGCGACGGCGCGGGCGACCGTGGCGCCGGGCCGGTGAGCTCGCAGCCCTCCACCCTGGCCGTCGGCTTCGTCGCCGAACCGGCCAACCTCGACTTCACCGCCACCGAGGGCGCGGCGATCCCGCAGGCGCTGCTGGTCAACGTCTACGAGGGCCTGGTCAAGCTCGACCAGGACGGCAGGATCCAGCCGCTGCTGGCCGAGAAATGGGACGTCTCGTCCGACCGCAGGACCTACACCTTCACCCTCCGCAAGGGCGTGACCTTCACCAACGGTGCCCCCTTCACCGCCGACGACGTGATCTTCTCCATCGACAGGGTCAAGTCCGACTGGAAGCTGAAGATCAAGACCCAGATGGACGTCGTCGACACGGTGGAGAAGAAGGACGACCACACCGCCGTCGTCACGCTCAAGCGGCCGAGCAACGGCTGGATGTACGCCATGGCCACCAGACTCGGCGCGATGTTCAGCCGCACCGGCGTCGCCGACCTGGCCAACAAGCCCGTCGGCACCGGCCCCTACCAGCTCGGCTCGTGGCGGCGCGGCGACTCCATCCAGCTCGTCGCCAACGACACGTACTGGGGTCCCAAGCCGCAGGTCTCCCGGATCACCCTGAAGTACTTCAAGGACGCCACGGCGATGAACAACGCGCTGCTCACCGGCGGCATCGACGTCATCTCCGCCGTCCAGGCGCCCGAGTCGCTCGCCCAGTTCGCCGACCCCAACCGCTTCCAGGTCGTCGAGGGCACCACCAACGGCGAGGTCGTGCTGTCGATGAACAACGCCCGCCCGCCCTTCAACGACAAGAAGGTACGGCAGGCCGTCCGCCACGCCATCGACCACAAGGCCCTGCTCGACACCGCGTGGGCGGGACGCGGCCAGCTGATCGGCAGCATGGTGCCGCCCACCGACCCCTGGTACGAGGACAGGACCGGCGACTACCCCTACGACGTGGCCAAGGCCAAGGCGCTGCTCGGCGGCAGGACCTACACGGTGAAGATGCGCATCCCCAACCTGCCGTACGCGGTCGCCGCCGCGCAGGTGGTCAAGTCGCAGCTGGCCCAGGTCGGCATCACCGCCGAGATCGACCCGCTGGAGTTCCCCGCCCGCTGGCTGGACGTGGTGTTCAAGCAGGGCGACTACGACATGTCCATCATCAACCACGTCGAACCCCGCGACCTGGGTATCTTCGCCGACAAGTCCTACTACTTCCACTACGACAACCCAGCGTACGGCGCGCTCCTCGCCTCGGCCGACGAAGGGTCGGAGCAGCAGCAGGTGGACGACCTGAAGAAGGCCGCCAAGCTGCTGTCCGAGGACGCCGCGGCCGACTGGCTCTTCCTGTTCCCCAACCTCATCGTGGCCAAGAAGAACATCACCACCGGCCTGCCGAAGAACGCCATCGCCGAGTCCTTCGACTTCACGGGTCTCACCAAGCAGTGATCTGGTTCCTGGTCAGGCGGGTCGCGGTACTCCTCGCGAGCACCGCGGCCGCCGGTGTGGTCGTCTTCGCCTTCATGGCGCTGCTGCCCGGCGACCCGGCGGAGGTCGCCCTGGGCGTCAACGCCACGCCGGAGGCCGTCGCGGAGCTGCGCAGGCAGTTCGGCACGGACCGGCCCGCGCTCGCCCAGTTCTCCGACTGGGTGAGCGGGCTGGCCACCGGCGACTTCGGCACCTCCTACGTCACCAGCTCGCCGATCGGGCCGCAGATCGCCGACCGGCTCGGCGTCACGCTCGCGCTGGTGCTCGGCGGCATGGTGATCGCGCTGCTCGTCGCCGTCCCCGCCGGCACCTTCGCCGCCGTCCACCACCGCAACCCTCTCGGCGCCGCCATCAGCGCGGTCAGCCAGGTCGGCGTCGCCGTCCCCGCCTTCCTGGCCGGCATCCTGCTGGTGTTCGTCTTCGCGGTGCAGGCCCAGGCGCTGCCCTCGGGCGGCTACGTCCCCTTCGCCGAGGACCCCTCGCTGTGGTTCCGGTCGCTGCTGCTGCCGTGGCTGTCGCTCGGGCTGGTCCAGGGCGCCCTGCTCACCCGCTACGTCCGCAGCGCCGTCCTCGACGTGATGCGCGAGGACTACCTGCGCACCGCCCGCGCCAAGGGCAGAGGGCGGATGGGCGCGCTGTGGCGGCACGGGCTGCGCAACGCTGCCATCCCCGTCGTCACCGTGCTCGGGCTCCAGCTGGCCACCCTGCTCATCGGAGCGGTCGTGGTCGAGCGGGTCTTCGTCATCCCCGGCCTGGGCGACCTGCTGCTGAACGGCGTCGCCCAGCGCGACCTGCTGCTCGTGCAGGGAGTGGTCATGCTGCTCGTCGTGGCCGTCCTGCTGGTCAACTTCGTGGTCGACCTCGCCTACGCCGTACTCGATCCGAGGTTGCGATGAGAGGAAACCTGATCACCGGGGCCGTCCTGGTCGGGCTCACGGTCCTGGCCGCGCTGGTGTCGTTCGCGTGGACGCCGCACGACCCGACGCTGGTGGACGCCGCGCACCGGCTGGCCCCGCCGGGCGGCGACTATCTGCTCGGCACCGACAAGTTCGGCCGCGACACCCTCAGCCAGCTCATGGTCGGCGCGCGCACCACGCTCTACGTGGGCATCGTCGCGGTCGGCATCGCCGCGCTCGTCGGCACGCCGCTGGGCATGGTCGCCGGCATGACCCCTCGCGGCTGGCTGTCCGACCTGATCATGCGGGTGAACGACCTCGTCTTCGCCTTCCCCGCGCTGCTGCTGGCCGTCATGCTCGGGGCCGTCTACGGAGCCGGCACCCTCACCGCCATGATCGCGATCGGCATCGCCACCGTGCCGGCCTTCGCCCGCGTCGCCCGCGCCGCCACCATGCAGGTCATGGTCACCGACTACATCCTCGCCGCGCGCTCCGCCGGGCGGCGCCGCCTCGCCATCGCCGGCCGCCACGTGCTGCCGAACATCGGCTCGATGCTCATCGTGCAGGCGTCGGTGTCCTTCGCCATCGCCATCCTGGCCGAGGCGGCGCTGTCGTTCCTCGGGTTCGGCACCAGGCCGCCGACCCCCTCGTGGGGCCGCATGCTGCAGGAGGCCCAGGAACTGCTGTTCTCCACGCCGCGCCTGGCGCTGTGGCCAGGCCTGGCCATCGCGCTGGCCGTCCTCGGCTTCAACCTGCTCGGCGACGGGCTGCGCGACCACCTCGACCCCAAGCTCAGGAGGATCGGTGCTGAGCGTTGAGGGCCTGACCGTCCGTGCCGGCGACCTGGAACTGGTGCGGCAGGTGTCCTTCGACATCGCCCCCGGCGAGCGGGTGGGCCTGATCGGCGAGTCAGGCTCGGGCAAGTCGCTGACCGCGCTGTCGCTGATGGGCCTGCTGCCCGAGGGCGTCACCGCCACCGGGACGGCCGTCCTCGAGGACCGCCCGCTGGTCGGCGTCCCCGACAGGCGGGTCAGGAACCTGCGCGGCCGCGTGGTGTCCATGGTCTTCCAGGAGCCGATGACCGCGCTCAACCCCACCATGCGCGTCGGCGCGCAGGTCCGCGAGGTCATGACCCTGCACGGCAGGCCGCGCGCCGAGGCCCGGGCCCGCGCCCTCGACCTGCTGCGCCGCGTGGGCGTCGAGGCCCCCCGCGCCTACCCGCACCAGCTGTCCGGCGGCCAGCGCCAGCGCGTCATGCTCGCCATCGCCCTGGCCAACGAGCCCTCGCTGCTCATCTGCGACGAACCCACCACCGCGCTCGACGTCACCGTGCAGAAGCAGATGCTGGAGCTGATCGCCGAGCTCGCCCCCGCCGTCCTGTTCATCACCCACGACCTGGCCGTCGTCGCCTCCGTCTGCTCGCGGGTCCTGGTCATGTACGGCGGGCGCGTCGTCGAGAGCGGCCCCATCAGGGAGGTGTTCACCGACCCCCGCCACCGCTACACCGAGGGCCTCATCGCCGCCTCCAGGCTCACTCCCCGCGGCACCCGCCTGCCCACGATCAACGGCAGCGTGCCCGCCGCAGGCGAGTTCCCCGACGGCTGCGTCTTCAGGAACAGGTGCGCGCACGCCCTGCCGACGTGCGCGCAGGAGCCCACGCTGGAAGGGAACGGCCATGCCTACGCCTGCTGGCACCCCCGTGATTGAGGCCCGCGACCTCACCAAGGTCTACCGCACCTCGCTGTTCAAGCCCGAGGTGCACGCCCTGCGCGGCGTGTCCCTCGACGTACGGCGGGGCGACCGGTTCGGCATCGTCGGCGAGTCCGGCTCGGGCAAGTCGACGCTGCTGCGCCTGCTGTGCGGGCTGGACCGGCCGACCAGCGGCTCGATCACCTTCGAGGGCCGGCAGATCGTCGGCCGCCGCGAGCGTGACCTGCGCTTCCTGCGCGACGACCTGCAGATCGTCTTCCAGGACCCGATGAGCTCGCTCGACCCCAGGATGAGGGTCCGCGACATCATCGCCGAACCGCTCGTCGCCCTCGGCCGCCCCGTCGAGGGACGCGTCGCCGCCCTCCTGGAGGAGGTCGGCCTGCCCGCCTCGGCCGCCGACCGCTACCCCCACCAGTTCTCCGGCGGACAGCGCCAGCGCATCGCCATCGCCCGCGCCCTGGCCCCCCGGCCCAAGGTGCTGGTGGCCGACGAGCCCGTCAGCGCCCTCGACGTGTCCGTCCGCGGCCAGATCCTCAACCTGCTGGCCGACCTCATCGACACGCACGGGCTCACCCTGATCTTCGTGTCGCACGACCTGTCCGTCGTGCGGCACGTCTGCGAGAGCGTCGCGGTCATGCACGGCGGCACCGTGGTCGAGCGCGGCCTGGTCGACGAGGTCTGGGCCGCCCCGCGGCACGACTACACGCGGACGCTGCTGCAGGCCGTACCCACCTTGGAGGGACTGCTGTGATCGAGATCGATGCCCGGGGAGTCGTGGAGTTCACCCAGCGGCTGGTGCGCATCCCCAGCACCAACGACCCGGCCAGAGGGCGCAACGAGCTGCCGGCGGCCGAGCTGGTGGCCGCCAGGATGCGGGAATGGGGCTGGGACGTCGTCGTCGACGAGGCGGCGCCCGGGCGGCCGAACGTGGTGGGCATCGTCGAGGGCGGCGGCGGCGCGGGCCCGACGCTGATGTTCGAGGGCCACACCGACGTGGTGACCGAGGGCGACCTGTCGGAGTGGACGGTGGACCCGTTCGGCGGGGAGATCCGTGACGGCAGGCTGTGGGGGAGGGGCAGCGCCGACATGAAGTCGGGACTCGCCGCGGTGCTGTACGCCACCCGGGCGGTGCAGCTGGCCGGGCCGTTCCCCGGACGGATCAAGGTGTGCGCGCTGGCCGACGAGGAAGGGTTGATGATCGGCGCGCACCGCTTCGTCGGCTCCGAGCTGTCCGCCGACGTGGACGCGGCCATCGTCGCCGAGCCGGAGGCGGGCGAGATCTGCGCCGTCGCCAAGGGCGCGCTGCGGCTGCGGATCGACTTCACCGGCAAGATGGCCCACGGCGCGATGCCGCAGCACGGACGCAATCCCATCCAGGCGGTGGGCGCGCTGCTGGTCGCCCTGCGCTCCTACCAGGACGCGCTCCAGTCCGCCCATCCGGCGCACGAGCACCTCGGCGAGGTCTACGTCACCCCGACGGTCGTCCAGGCGGGCTCGCAGGAGCAGGTCAACGTCATCCCGGCCACCGCCTCCGTCTTCGTCGACGTACGGACCGTCCCTGGGCTCGCGCACAAGGAGGTGGCCGACAGGGTGGAGGAACTGGCCGCCTTCGACGGCGTCGAGGCGAAGGTCACGATCCTGGTCGACCGGCCTCCCGTGGACGTGCCGGTCACCCACCCCGTCGTGACCGCCCTCGCCGCCGCGCACACGGCGGTCACGGGGCAGGAGCCGGTGTACGGCGGCGTGCCGGGCTCCACCGACGGCACCGTGCTCACGCACTGGGGCGGCATCCCGTCGGTGGTCTACGGCCCCGGCGGCAAGTGGATCGCCCACCAGGCCGACGAGTACGTCGAGGTCGAGGAGATCGTCCGCTGCACCCGCGTCTTCGCCGAGGCGGCGCGGATCTTCCTGTCCGGCGGCGCGGCGTGACCGGCCGCACCGGCCACGCCTGGAGCGTCCCGATGCGGCCGGGGCCCACGAACTCGATGGCCGACGTCGCCGGGCTCAGGGTCGGGCACGCCCAGCGGGTCGGCGAGGGGTACCTGACCGGGGTGAGCGTCGTCGTGGCTCCGCCCGAGGGGGCAGTGGCGGGCGTCGACGTGCGAGGCGCGGCGCCCGGCACCCGCGAGACCGAGCTGCTCGACCCGCGCAACCTGGTCGAGCGCGTCCACGCGATCGTCCTGACCGGCGGGAGCGCCTTCGGCCTGAGCGCCGCCTGCGGTGTCATGCAGCGCCTGGCCGACGAGGGGATCGGCTTCCCGGTGGCGGGCGGCGTCGTCCCGATCGTGCCCTCGGCGGTCATCTACGACCTGGGGCGCGGCGGCGGCTTCCGCGCCACACCGGACGGCGAGCTGGGCGCCGCCGCCTACGACGCCGCCGTCGCCGCCACGCCGTCCGCCTCCGCCTCGTCCGTCTCCGCCACGTTCGCCCCGGCCGCGGCCGCTCCGGCGCGCAACGGGTCCATCGGGGCGGGCACCGGCGCGGTGGCGGGCGGGCTGGCCGGCGGCGTCGGGACGGCGAGCGCCGTCCTGCCCTCGGGCGTCACCGTGGCCGCCCTCGCCGTCGTCAACGCCGCCGGATCCGTCCTCGACCCCGGCAGCGGCCTGCTGTCGGGCACCAGGTACGGCCTGGCCGGCGAGTTCGGCGACATCGGCGAGCCCGACCTCGACGAGGTCACCCGCTGGCAGCCGGTGAAGGCGCCGTCGTTCAACACCACGATCGGCGTCGTGGCCACCGACCTCACGCTGTCCAAGGCCCAGTGCGGCAAGCTGGCCGGAGTGGCCCACGACGGTCTGGCCAGGGCGATCAGGCCCGCGCACACGATGGTCGACGGCGACACCGTCTTCGCGATGTCCACCCGCGGCCGGCCCGGCGCCGACACCGAGCTGCACGACGTGCTGGCCGCCGGGGCCGACGTGTTCAGCAGGGCGATCGCGCACGCCGTCCTGCACGCGACGGGCAGGGAGGGCGCGCCCGCGTACCTGGATGTGTTCCCGAGCGCGCGCAAGCGAGGATGAGGGGGTCGGACATGACCGAGGGGCTTCCGATCGGAGACGGGTGGGTGCCGGTGGCCGACAGCGCCCCGGTCGTCTTCCCCTACGACGGCACGACGGTGGCGCACGCGCCCGTCGGCACCGTGGCGCTGGCCGGAAGAGCCGTCGACGAGGCGCTCGCCGTGGCGCCCGCGATGGCGCGCACGCCCTCGCACGCCCGCCGCGCCGCGCTGCTCGGGGCGCACGACGCGCTGGCGGCGCGCAGGGCGGAGTTCGAGCGGCTGCTGGTGCTGGAGACCGGCAAACCGCTGGTCGACTGCCGGGTCGAGGTCGCCAGGACGCTGGTCACGCTGGCCACCGCGGCCGAGGAGGTGGCCAGGCTGCACGGTGAGACCGTGCCGATGGACCTGCTGCCCGCGGGCGAAGGGCTGGTCGGGTTCTGGACCAGGCGGCCGATCGGGGTGGTGGTCGGGATCACCGGCTTCAACTATCCCCTCCTGCTGGCCGCGCACAAGATCGCACCGGCGGTGGCGGCGGGCTGCCCGGTGATCGTGAAGCCGGCCCCCTCGACGCCGCTGGCGACGCTCGGGCTGGTTGAGCTGCTGCGCTCGACCGGCGCGCTGCCGGCCGCCGCCGTCCAGCTGGTCACCGGCGACGTCGAGGTCGGCAGGGCGCTGGTGGAGGACCGGCGGATCGGCGCGGTCTCCTTCACCGGGTCGGCCGCGGCCGGGCACGCCATCGCGCGCAACGCCGCGCCCACCAAGGTGCTCCTCGAGCTGGGATCGAACGCAGCGCTCGTCGTGGCGGCCGACGCCGACTTGGCGGCCGCGGCCGACGCGGTGGTCAGGGGCGGCTACTACGCCTCGGGGCAGGCCTGCATCTCGGTCCAGCGGGTCGTCGTCGAGCAGAGCGTGCGGGCGGAGTTCCTCGACCTGCTGGCCGCGCGGATGAAGGACGTCGTGGTCGGCGACCCGCGCTCGCCGGAGACCAGGGTGGCGGCGCTGATCGACGAGCGGTCCACCTCGCGCGTGCTGTCGTGGGTGGAGGAGGCCGTGGCGGCCGGGGCCGAACTGGTCACGGGCGGGACGCGTGAGGGCACGGCGATCGCGCCGGCCGTGCTGGCCGACGTGCCCGACGGGGTGGCCGCGTGGGACGAGGAGATCTTCGGGCCCGTGGTGTGCGTGCGGACCGTGAACGGCATCGAGGAGGCCTTCGAGACCGTCAACAGGTCCCGGTACGGCCTGCACCTGTCGGTCTTCACCAGGTCGCTGGCGACGGCGTTCGCGGCGATCGAGCGGCTGGAGGCGGGCGGGGTCGTGGTGAACGAGGTGCCGGGCTTCCGGGCCGACAACATGCCGTACGGAGGGGTGAAGGACTCGGGCGCCGGGCGCGAGGGGCCGCGCTTCGCCATCGAGGAGTTCACGGTGACCCGGATGGCCATCATCCGGCCGTGACCGCTCCCACGGCCGGTCCTGGACGTGAAGATAGTTTTCCCGTTTGATGGTGATCGTGGCGAATATCTCGCGCAGGACCGTCATCAAGGGCGCGGCGCTCGCCCCCGCGCTTCCCATCGACGCTGTGACGGCCGGCCCGGACGTGCCGGCCGTCACGGACGTGCCCGCGGACCTCGAGCAGCGGGCGATGGCCATGGACCCGCCGGTGTTCCTGCTGGAGTCGGCCGTCCCCCCGCACGTCAGCGGCGACGGCCTGTCCATCGCCGGCCAGGTCGCCGTCTGCGGGAAGCACTCCCTGCGCTGGGACCACGCCGAACGCGCCGTCATCACCGTGCGCGCCCCGCTCAGGTGGGCGCCCGACCCCTACCGGCTCGGCGACGACCAGGCCTGGCAGGGACTGGTCGACGCCTTCTGCGTGTGGATCCACAACGACACCCCCGTCGACGACGTCGTGCGGTTCGAGTTCGGCCGGGGCGACCGGACGGACGTGTGGTTCGAGTTCCACCTGAACTACTCGGGCTGGCGCACGGCGTGGGTGCGTTACGCCTACGACATGCACGGCAGGCCCAGATCCGACATGGACACGCTGCGGATCGTGGCGCCCGGCCGTACCGGACGGCTGCATCTCGACCAGCTCATGCTCAACGTGCCGCTGCGGCCCGACGCGCCGTGCCGCGACCACCAGCTGCCCGACATCGCCCCCGAGGGCGACGAGTACGACAACCAGCACTGGCAGGCCCTCCACCTGTTCGACCGGCTGCTGTCAACCCGGAAGCCGCAGGTGCGCCCCCCGACGCGGGAGGAGAGCGCCGACCTGCGCGCGCTGGTCACCCGCTACCACGACGAGTACCTGATCGCCCAGGTCAAGCCCGACCTGGCCGCCCTCACCGCGCAGGCCGACGCGCTCACGGGCCGTCCCGTGCACGCCTACCAGTCGCAGATCTACCCCGCCGAGATCGCCGCCGAGCTGAAGGCGTTCGTCGACCCCGTCACCCTGCGCGCCTGCACCGACCTCATGAAGACCATCGCGCAGGGACACCAGGCCAGCCCGCCCGACCGGCCCGCGCTGGCCGCCCTCTACCTCAGGATCGTCGACCACCTGCGCGAGCAGGGGTGGACGCGCGGCAGCTGCCAGGGCACGATCCACCACCTCGGCTACGACGTGCGCGGCTACTACGACTCCGTCTACCTCATGCGCGACGCGCTGCGCGAGGCCGGCTGGTTCGAGCAGGTCCGCGCCGACCTCGACTGGCTGACCGGCCTCGGCAGGATCTTCCGCGGCTGGAAGCACCGCATGGCCCACGGCTCGATCATGGACCTGTTCAACACCACCGTCCGCGGCATGCTGGCCGCGGTGCTCCTGCGTGACACCGAGGCCGAACAGGTCGCCTACCTCAAGGCCCTGCGCGACTGGCTCGACACCGCCCTGCTGCCCACCGACGGCATCCAGGACGGCATCAAGATCGACGGCACCGCCTTCCACCACGTCGGCTTCTTCCCCGACTACGTCCGCGACGGGTTCACCGGCCTGGCCCCGCTGGTCTACCTCATGCACGGCGGCGCCTTCGCGCTCTCCTCCGAGGCGTCCGGCTGGCTGAAGAAGGCCCTGCTGGCGCAGCGCGTCTACGCCGGACGGACGCAGTGGCCGATCTCCATCAGCGGCCGCAACCCCGGCGGCACCACCGCCCTGTCCATCGTGCCCTTCCAATGGCTGGCCCAGATCGACGACGAGATCGGCGCCGCCTTCCTGCGGCTGCTGCCGTCCTCGCCCACGCCGCAGCAGCAGGAGATCGCCGGCAGGCTCGCCGCCAGGGGCGTCACCGCCGAGCCTGCGCCGAGCGGGAACTGGGCGCTCAACTACGCCGCGCTCAGCGTCCACCGCCGCGGCGAGTGGCAGGTCACCGTGCGCGGCCACAACCGCTACCTGTGGTCCACCGAGATCTACGTCGGCGCCAACTGGTACGGCAGGTACAACACCTACGGCCAGATCCAGGTCGTGCACCGCGGCACCAACCTCGACAGCGGCTACGCCCAGCCCGGCTACGACTGGAACCGCAGGCCCGGCACCACCACCATCCACAAACCCCTCGACGCGCTCAAGGGCGACCTCACCGGCGCGATCGAGGAGATGCTGCTCACCGACTCCCGGTTCGGCGGATCCTGCGCCATCGACGGGCAGCACGGGATGTTCGCCATGGACCTCCACGAACACCCCAAGTACGAAGGCACCCACCGGGCCAGGAAATCGGTGTTCCTGTTCGACGACCGCATCGTGGCCCTCGGCACCGGCATCGCCAACGCCGACAGCGGACACGAGACCGAGACCACCCTCTTCCAGACCACCAGGACCGGCCGCGTCGTCATGGACGGGACCGACGTCCCCTTCCCCTACGAGCGGCTCGACCTCTCACCGCGCTGGCTGCTCGACGACAAGAACATCGGCTACTACCTCGCCTCCGGCCAGCGCGTCGGCCTGACCCGCGCCACCCAGGCCTCCCGCCACAACGCCACCGAGGCGCCGACCGGCGGCGCCTTCTCCACCGCCTGGATCAGGCACGGCGCCGCGCCCCGCGACGGCTCCTACGAGTACGCCATGGTCGTCGACACCACCGCCGAGCGGATGGCGGCCTTCGCGGCCGACGTGCCGTACACGGTGGTCCGGGCCGACGCCGCCGCGCACGTCGTCGCCGACCGCGCCACCGGCGTCACCGGCTACGCGGTCTTCGAGCGGGTACGGCTGGCCGGCCGGGTGCTCGCCGTCGACACCCCGTCGCTGCTCATGACCCGCCAGGACGGTGCCGACCTCGTCCTCGCGGTGGCCGATCCCGACCTGCGCCTCTACAACGGCATCGACCCCGACCAGTACGAGCGGGGCCGGTACGTCGGCCACTACAGCCCCTGGTCGCGGCCGTGGCTGACCAGCCCGAGCCACCCCCACCTGCTGCGGGTGACGCTCGCGGGACGGTGGCGGCGCGCGGAGGGGCGGTGCCGGGCACGGATCACCGGGGACCGGACCGTCGTCGAGTTCGAGACGGTCCACGGCATCCCGATCCAGGTCCGCCTCACCCCGTCGACGTGACGCCTCCGTCCGGCCGTGGCCCCACCTGACCACCGGCGTCCCAGCCCTGCGCTCCGGGCCGCGGCTCGCGCTTCGGCCCGGGCGTCCAGGGCCGTCAGGTTCCACGGCTGGTCGGCGCGGACGGGCCGCGCCGCCGAGCGGATTGCACGTAGTGCAATTCTTGCGTATTGTGCAAATCATGGATGCGGTGGAAGAGCGTCGCAGGCGCAACAGGGCACGCAAGCGACGGCTCATCGGAGACGCGGCGGTGGGCCTGGCTTTGGAGGGAGGGCTGGAGAGCCTGACCGTCGAGGCGATCGCCGAGGCGGCCGACATCTCCACCCGGACCTTCTTCAACTACTTCTCCACCAAGGAGGAGGCCCTGACGGTCGGCCCCTCCTGGTCGGCGGAGGAGCTGGCGGCGCTGGTGGCCGCGCGTCCCGCGGACGAGCCGGCGGTCCGGTCGATGCGGGTCATGGCCAAGGAGATCGCCGAATCCTACGTGCCCAGCCGCGAGCAGGTCGCGCTGTGGCGCCGTCACCCCGAACTGCTCACCCGGGCGCGCAGGCCCGCCGACCAGGAGCAGATCTTCGTGACCCTCATGCGGGCCGTGGCCGAGCGGACGGGGGCCGACCTGCCGCATGAGGTCTACCCCAGTGTGCTGGTCGTCACGACGTTCTCCATCATCGAGTGGGCCGTACGGGCCTCCTGGCGGGACGGCGTCGGCAAGCCTCTCGACGATCTGATCGACGAGGCCTTCGACCTGATCGAGCACGGCCTGTAGAAACCCGCCTCGCGGGAACCAGAAGATCCACAGACGGTCTGCTCGCCGCGGCACGCCCTGATGAACGGCTCGTTCATCCTGCTGGGGGTGCTGCTGGGAGCCGGTCTCGCGCTGACCCGGCGCGCCTGGCCGCAGGGCCGCGGCACGGTCGTCGGGGGCGCGCTGGTCGCGTCGGCCGCCGTGAGCTGGATCCTGGTCGGCCTGGCGCCGGAGAACGAGAACATCGTCGTGCACGGTCTGGGCGCCTTAGGGATCTTCGCCCTCGGGAACGCGGGAGCGCTGGTGCTCGGATTCGCCACCCGCGGCGCCCCCGGGTGGCGGGTGCCCGCGGTGCTCGGCCTCCTCGCGGGCGCCTTCGGGCTGGTCATGGCGGTCCTGTTCCTGTGCAACCAGTTCCTCGGGCTCGGGCTCGGCACGATGGAGCGGCTGGTGATCTACCCGCTGATCGTCTGGGCGGCGACGGCGGGCGCGTTCATGATCGTCGGACGGCGACGGTGAGCGGGCGCGCGCCCGGCCGTCTCAGCGCCGTCACCTCCACCAGGGAAAGGTCCCCCATGACACCGAGCATGCAGGCGCGGCTGACCACCGTCATGGTCAGGCTGATGGGCGTCAAACGGCGCATGTACGGCAGCGCGGAGAAGGTGCACCGGAGCATCGCCGCCGACCGCCGGCGAGGCCCCGCCGTACCGCGCTTCAAGGACCGGCTCTGCGTCGAGGAGCAGCACGTGGCCGGTCACCGCGTCTACACGGTGAGCCCGAAGAGCGGGCGCGCCAAGCGTCACCTGCTGTACCTGCACGGCGGCGGCTGGTCCCTGTCGATCACCTCGCTGCACTGGGACCTCATCGGCACGCTGGCCGAGCGGCTGGGCTGCTCGATCACCGTCCCCCTGTACCCGCTGTCCCCCGAGCACACCGCCCGCGACGTGTGGGCCATGCTCCTGCCCCTCTACCGGGAGCTCGTCGAGTGGTTCTCCCCTGAGTGCCTGACCGTGATGGGCGACTCCTCGGGCGGCAACCTGTCCCTGTCCCTGGCCATGCAGGCCAGGCAGGCCGGTCTGCCGCAACCGGCGCACCTGGTGCTGGTGTCGCCGTGCGTCGACATCTCCATCAGCGACCCGGTCATGCCGGCGCTGGAGCGGGTCGACCCGATCCTCGCCCGCGAGGGCGTGCGCGAGGCCGGCCGCCTGTACGCCGGAGGCCTGGACCCGCGGGATCCGGTGGTCAGCCCCCTGTACGGCTCGCTCCGCGGACTGGCCCCCATCGCGGTCTTCACCGGCACCCGCGACATCCTCAACGCCGACGCCCACCGGCTCAGGGACAGGGCGCGCCAGGAGGGCGTGTCCGTGGACGTGTTCGAATACCCCGGCATGCTGCACGTCTGGCCCCTGTATTCCCTGCCCGAGTCCAGACGGGCGATCGACGAGATCGTCGCGATCGTCGAGGGGGGCCGCGACTGACACCGCCGGACGGTCCTCGCCCACCACGGAGAGCTGTCCTGCCCCGTCCCCAGGACGGCGACTCGACCGCCAGGCCTCGCTGCGCCCGGCGGTCGAGCCGCGGTCATCAGCGCGGTCATCGGCGGGTCATCGGCGTCTGCCTCCTGCTCGCCGTCACCGAAGCCCGCGCCGAAGCCCGCGCCGAAGCCCGCGCCGAAGCCCGCGCCGAGGGCCCGTCAGTCGCCTTGGCCTTCCTCGGCGGCCTGTCGATCGGGCGCGGCCTTGATGCGCCAGCCCGTCGCGGCCTCTCGCGTCTTCCAGAGGGTGGCGTAGAGACCGCCCGCAGCCAGCAGGCCGTCGTGGGTGCCGCGCTCGGCGACCCGGCCGCCGTCCAGCACGACGATCTGGTCGGCGTGCCGTACGGTGTTCAGGCGGTGGGCGACCATCAGCACGGTACGGCGCCGCGCCAGCGCGCGCACGGCGGCCGCGACCGCGGCCTCGTTCTCCGCGTCGAGCGCCGAGGTGGCCTCGTCCAGCAGCACGATGGGGGCGTCCTTCAGCAACGCCCTGGCGATCGAGACGCGCTGGCGCTCGCCGCCCGACAGCGAGGCCCCGCGCTCGCCGACCTGTCCTGCCCATCCGCCGGGCAGGCGCTCGGCGATCTCGTCGCAGCGGGCCAGCCCGGCGGCCTGCCGTACCTCGGACTGGCTCGCCTCGGGCCTGCTGAGCCTGATGTTGTCCTCCAGGGTGCCCTCGAACAGGTAGACGTCCTGGGAGACGAGCGAGACGTGGTCCATCAGGTCGGTGAACGTCAGCTCTCTGACGTCGGCGCCCGCCACGCGCACGCTGCCCGACGAGACGTCGAAGAACCGGGCGACCAGGTGCAGGATCGTGGTCTTGCCGGCGCCGGAGGGGCCGACGAGCGCGGTGACGGTTCCGGGGGCGACGGTCAGGCTGACGTCCCGCAGGAGCGGGCCATCGCCGGTGTAGGAGAAGGACACGTGGTCCAGCTCGACGGAAGGCTCGCCGAGCGCCGCCGAACGTGCGGGTTCCGGAAGCGGCGGCGTGGCGAGCAGGCGTTCGAGCCGGTCCAGGGAACCCGCGCTCATCCGCAGGACGGCGCTGATCGCGGCGGCGTCCCGCATCGGCTCGACGTACCTGGCGGCCAGCACCATCGCGGTGATCAGGGCTGCCGCGTCGAGGCTGGTCGCGATGGCCGCGGCGGTCAGCAGCAGAACCGCGAACGCGCCCTGGATGGACAGGCCGAGCGCGGTCAGGGCGGGCAGCGCGGTCCGGATGCGCCGCGTGGTGGCGCGGCGGTGCTCCTCGACCGCGGCGGCGAGCAGTTCCAGACCCTTGCCGGTACGGCCGGCCGCCCGAAGCACGGGCTGGGCCTGGGCGAACTCGACGGTTCTCGCGCCCAGCTCGGCGGTGGCGGCGTCGATGTCGTGGTCGGCGACGGTGATCTTGTCGCCCATCCAGCGGGCCGCCAGCCAGACGATCGGGGCGACGGCCAGCGCGGCCAGCGCCATCCGCCAGTCGGTCGCGGCCAGCACGGCGATCGTCACCGTGGGCGCCACGGTCGCTGCGGCCAGCGGCTCGAGCAGGTGGGCCGGGGTCTGCAGGATGTTCATGACGCCCGCTCCCGCCAGGCGGCCGAAGGGGCCGACGCGGGCCTGGCCGAACCAGCCGAGCGGCAGCCGTACGACGTGGTCGCCGAGACGGTCCAGCAGGAGCCGGCACAGGCCGTAGCCGGCCCGGCGCGCCTTGATCATCGCGGCCCGGTGGACGAGGCCGTAGAGCGCGGTCAGCGCGAGCAGGCACAGCAGCGGTGCCGTGGCGTTCGCGCCGGTGAACAGCGCCCGCAGGATCGGCAGCAGCAGGCCGAGGACGGCTCCCATGAGCGCGGCGGAGGCGGTCATCGACACGACGGCCAGGCGCAGGTCGCGGGCATGGGTGGGGGCGGGGGCATGGGTGGGGGCAGGGGCATGGTCGGCGAGGGCGATCAGGCGGCGGATCACGCGGCCACCGCCTGCTGCGCGGCCCACAGGCGGGCATAGCGCCCGTCCGCCGCCAGCAGGTCGTCGTGGGTGCCGCGCTCGGCGACGCGGCCGCCGTCCAGAACGACGATCTGGTCGGCGAACTGGACGGTGTACAGCCGGTGGGCGATGACCAGCAGGGTCCTGCCGCGCATGAGCCGCGACAGCGCCTCCTGCACCGCGACCTCGGACTCGGGGTCGGCGAAGGCGGTGGCCTCGTCGAGCACGAGGACCGGGGTGTCGGCGACCAGGGCGCGGGCGATCGAGACGCGCTGCGCCTCACCGCCGGAGAAGATCGCCTCCTCGCCGACCACCGAGCCGTAGCCGCGGGGCAGTTCCAGGACGCGGTCATGGATCAGGGCCGCACGGGCCGCGGCGTGCACCTCCTCGTCGGAGGCGTCGGGCCTGGCCAGGGCGATGTTGTCGCGCACGCTGGCCCGCAGCAGCCGCACGTCCTGCAGGACGAAGCCGACCCGCCGGTACAGCTCGGCGTCGGGCAGGTCGCGAAGGTCGACGCCGCCGACGCTGATGGTGCCCCGTGCGCCCTCGTGCAGGCGGGCCAGCAGGGCGGCCAGCGTGGACTTGCCCGCCCCGGAGGGGCCGACGAGCGCCGTCACCGTGCCGGGGGAGAGGGTGAGGTCGATGCCGTGCAGGACCTCGTGCTCGCCGTACCCGAAGCGGACCCCGGCGAAGACCACCTCGCTGCCGCTGGGCGCGGGGCCTGCGGGAGGGTCGGTCCTGGTGGGCGTGCGCAGGAGGCCGCCGATCTCGTCGACGGCGGTGCGGGCGAACTGGATGTCCTGCAGGGTGTATCCGAGCGCGAGCAGCGGCGCGGTCAGGCCGGGCGCCAGCAGCAGGTACGGCACGACGTCGGCGGGCGCGAGCGCGCCCAGCCAGACCAGCAGTCCGCCGCCCGCCAGCGCGGTGGCCGTCGCGACGGGAGCGGAGTAGACGACCGTACCGGTCACCATGGGCCGGTCGACCGAGCGCGACCAGTCGTCGAGGTAGCGGCTGAACGCGCCGGTCGCGGCCCGCCAGCGCCCGTGCTCGCCGCCGGTCCTGCCGAACACCTTGACCACCGCGATGCCCTGGACGAACTCCACCGCGGCCGCGCCCAGCCGGGCGAGGGCGTCGTGGTAGCCGGCCATGCCGGCGGTCGCGATGTCGTTGACCTTCTTGTAGAACACCGACCCGACGACGACGGGGAGCAGGACGATCCCCGTCAGGGCCGGGCTCACCCACAGCATGTACGCCAGGGACAGGGTGGGCACCAGCAGGGCGCCGACCGCGTCCATCAGGCTCTGCGCGACCAGCCGGTGCAGGGAGGCCACGTCGTCGGTGACGGCCTTGCGCACCCGGCCCGAACCCTGTCCGCCGAACCAGTCGAGCGGCATCCTGGCCAGGTGCTCGGCCATCCTCGTGCGCAGGTCACGCTGCAGGTCGTTGTCGGCCACGTTGGTCAGGACCGTGACCCCGACCGTGCACACCGCCCTCACCAGCAGGGCCGTCGCCGCCACCGCCGCCACCCACCACGCCGCCGCCGGCGAACCGCCGGCGAGCAGGTGACGGGCGAACTCCGCGATCGCCACCGGCGGGGCCACCGTGGTGACCGCGACGATCACCTGCAGGGCCGCGGCCGCGGCGAGCTTGCCGCGGATGGGGCGAAGGAGCCGTGCGAACACCACGTACGAGGAGCCAGGTTGTAAGGCCATGGGGGGAGGTCGCCTTCCAGGTCATGGATTCGGTCGGCGCGGCACGGAAGCACGCGCGCCTTCTTTGATGCTCACCTGGATCCACATTCAACCCCGGCGGGGCGCGGCCCGACGAGGGTGCCGGGCAGGGGCCGCCTCAATCGGCGTCCGGCACGCCCGCTCGTCGGGCCGTGTCAGGCGTCGTGGGGTCTGGCGGGGCGGACGAGGCCGCTCTCGTAGGCGAAGACCACGACCTGTGCGCGGTCCCTGAGCCCCAGCTTCAGCAGGACCCGGCTGAGGTGCGTCTTCACGGTGGCCTCGGCCAGGTGCATCGCCGTGGCGACCTCGGCGTTGGACAGCCCGCGCGCCACCTGGATGAGCACCTCGTGCTCGCGGGAGGTGAGCAGCCCCAGCCGCTCGTCCCGCTCGGGGGCGCCCGGCGCGAGCTGGGGGGCGAACTTCTCCAGCAGGCGCCGGGTGATCCGCGGGGAGACCGCCGCGTCGCCCGCCGCCACGTTGCGGATCGCGGCCAGCAGTTCCTCGGGCCGGGTGTTCTTCGGCAGGAAGCCCGAGGCGCCGGCCTTCAGCCCGGCGAAGGCGTACTCGTCCAGGTCGAAGGTGGTCAGGATGAGCACGCGTGAGCGCGGGGAGTCCCTGACGATCCGGCGGGTGGCCTCGATCCCGTCGACGCCGGGCATGCGGACGTCCATCAGCACGACATCGGGGCGTAGCAGCCGGGTCATCCGGGCGGCTTCGTCGCCGTCACCCGCCTCGCCCGCCACCTCCATGTCCGGCTCGGCCTCGAACACCATGCGGAAGGCCATGCGCAGCAACGACTCATCGTCGGCGATCAACAGCCGGATCGTCACGCCGTGCCCTTCCCCGCCAGGTCCGCGGCGAGGTCGAGGCTCGCCGCGACCCGCCAGCCCCCGTCACGCAGGGGACCGGCATGGAGGGTACCGCCGTAGGCGGCGACGCGCTCGCGCATGCCGGCCAGGCCCCGCCCTGGCGCGCCTTCCGGCGTCCGCCCGGCGCGGCCGTCGTCGGTGACCTCCACGTCGGCGCGCCGCGGCGTCAGGTGGACCCGGACCTCGGCCGTCGCGCCGGGGGCGTGCCTGAGCGTGTTGGTCAGGGCCTCCTGGGCCAGCCGGTAGACGGTGAGCTGGGCGGCGGCGGGGACCGCCGCGGGGTCACCGGTCACCTCCAGGCGGGTCGGCAGCCCGGCCGCGCGCATCCTCTCGGCGAGCGGACCGAGCTGGGCGATCCCGGGAGCCGGATGGAGCAGCTCGCCGGACTCGCCCTGCTCGCCGGAGCCGAGGGAGCGCCGCATGTCGGCCAGGGCCTGCCGCCCGGTATCGGCGATCTGCTCCATGGCGGCGGCCGCCCGGTCCGGGGCGCGGTGCCGGATGTACGCCGCGCTGTCGGCCAGCGCCACCATGACCGACAGGTTGTGGGTGACGATGTCGTGCATGTCGCGCGTCATCCGGGCGCGCTCGTCGGCCACGGCCAGCCGCGCCCGCTGCTCGCGGTCATGCTCCAGCGACGAGACGTACGCCCGCCGGGCGCGCGTCCACAGGCCCGTGGTGAGGGCGGCGGCGGCCATCGCGGTCAGCGCGGCCACCGTGAACGGGAACTGACCGGGCGGCGCCCACCGTGCCGCGGCCAGCAGCACCCCCGCCTCCAGCGTGAGCCCGGCCGCCAGCGCCTGCCGCCAGGGACAGTAGGCGCCGACCGTGTAGAGGGCGACCAGCAGCGCGGCGTCGGCGGGAAGCTGCACGTCGGCGGCCCATTGGATCGCGGCCGCGGCGGTGATCGCGCCGAACGTCGCCAGCGGCGCGCGTCGTCGCCACGCCAGGGGCGTCACCAGGGCCACCTGAAGCAGCAGCGACCACGGCTGGCCGCGTGTCAGGACCTGGCCGGGCCCGAGCGTGGCAAGAAAGATCACGGCCGCCAGCAGGGCGTCGGCAGGCACGGACGACCATCGAGTGAGCGCTGCGAGGCAGGCCACGGGACGATCGGCGCGTTTCATGCCGCTCACCCTAGTTGTCCTGGGGATTCACTCCCCATCCTCCTCAAGGAGGAACATCCGGGCACCTCAACCAGAAGTCGTAGATGTGGATCAGCCGTACGCCGCTAGCTCGGCGCCGCGCCCCGCTGCCAGCCTCGTGGCACTCATCTCGTCAGGAGGCTCACATGCCCTTCATCACCAAGGCCGCAGGCGTCGCCGCGCTGGCGATGGCCGCGGCCATCGCACCCACCAGCATCCACGCCGCCTCGGCCGTCCCGACCCGGCAGGAGCAGGCCGCGCAGCGGATCACGATGACCCTGCCCGCGCCGACCGAGCCGAATCCCGTCGGCACCATCGCCGTGCGACTGGTGGACCGCTCGCGTCACGACCCCCTCGTCAGGTCGAAGCCCTACCGGGAGCTGATGGTCAGCCTGTGGTACCCGGCGAAGGACGGCGGGTCCCTGCCCGTCGCTCCCCAGATGGCGCCCTTGGCCGCGGCTGACTGGGACCGTCATTCCGCGCCGCCCATGGGCATCGCGGCGGGCAAGGTGGACTGGGCCGCCACCCCCACCCACGCCCGCGTCGGCGCGCCGGTGGACCGCCGGGCCGGCAGGCTTCCCGTCGTGGTCTTCGGCCCCGGCGACGGGGGCCCGCGGACCCTCGGCACCTCCTTGGTGCAGGACCTGGCCGCGCGCGGCTACCTGGTCGTCACCGTGGACCACACCTACGAGGCCGACCAGGTGGAGTTCCCCGGCGGGCGGGTCGTGCGCGCTCTGCCCCTGCCCAGCAAGCTGACTCCGCGCGTCATCGCCAAGCTGCTCGCGCAGCACTCGCAGGCCCGTATCGCGGACATGCGCTTCGTCCTGGACCAGATCGCCGCGCTGGGAGAGGGCCGCGGCTTCGGCGAGGAGGGCGGGCAACTGCCCGCCGGGCTGAGCGGCGCCCCCGACCTGTCCCGGGTGGGAATGCTCGGCCAGTCCCTCGGCGGGTCGGTGGCCGCGCAACTCGTCCACGACGACCGGCGCGTGGTCGCGGGCGTCAACCTCGACGGCGGCTACGTCGGAGGGGTGGCCAAGACCGGCGTCGCCAAGCCGTTCCTGCAGCTCGCGGCCGAGGCGCACACCCGGGCGAGCGAACCGAGCTGGAAGTCCTTCTGGGCGGCCACCACCGGCTGGAAGCGGGAGCTGCGCTTCGCGGGCGCGGCCCACGGCTCGTTCACCGACCTGCAGGTGATGATGCCGCAGATCGCGGCGAAGCTGCCCCAGGTGCCCGTCGCCGACTTCGTCGGCACGATCGACCCCCGCCGGTCCGTGTCGGCCCAGCGCGCCTACGTCGCGGCCTTCTTCGACCTGCACCTGAACAAGAAGCCCACCAGGCTCTTCGACGCCCCCGACGCCCGCTACCCCGAGGTCTCCCTCATCCCCTGAGCCGCCTGGGCTCCACCGCCGGATCTCCGGCCGGACCCGCGGGCGCGCGTCCGTCGTTCGCCGTGTCCGGCCGGGGGCGGGTACCGGCCACCTGCTTGTTCCGGACGCGGCGCGGCTGAGGTGTCGGTAGGGTGCCCCCGGTATGGGTGATAGCTCGGACATGTCGTGAGAAGTGGGGGTGCCGTCGCATCGGGGTCCGGCAGGCGCCGCGCCTGGGCGGGAAGCCGGGGCGCGTCGATCAGTCACCGACCGGCAAGGCGGGTCCGGCCGAGCGGGAGCTCAACCGGACGGCGGTCCGGTACGCGGTGTGGCTGCGCTCGGCGGTGAGCGCGGCCTGCGCGGTGTTCGGGGTCCTCGAGGTGCCGGTCGAACGCCGGCCGGCCGCGCTCGCGGTGATGGCGGTCGTGCTCGGCTGGTCCGCCGTCCGCCTGGTCACCCTCGGTCGCCGCACCACGGGGCGGATCGGGGGCCTCGTCGCGATGGACGCGGTGGCGCTCGTCGTGATCGGCGCAGGTCAGGTGGTGGCCGGCCCGGGGTACGCGGGCGGGTGGGCGTTGGCGCTGATCTCCATCGCCGCTGTGACCTCGTCGTACGAGTGGCCGGACAGGCCGCTCGTCGGCATCGGGCTGACCCTGCTCGGGCTGGGCGCCAACGTCGCCGGCTATGCCGCGCAGTCCGGCGCATGGGCGCCGGCGGTGTTGCCGGGCCTGCGGGTGCTGGTCGAGATCGCCCTGTCCCGGCTGTCGTACCTGCTGGTCCGGTCACAGGCGCGGGCGGCGGACCGGCTCGGCGAGCGGATCGCCGCCCGCCGCAGGCGGGCCGCCGTCGCGGCGGCCAGGCGGGCGGCCGAGCGCGAGTACGTGGCGACACTGCACGACACGGCGAGCACGACCCTGCTGATGGTCGCCGAAGGGCACGGCCGGGCGGGGGTGGCCGAGCGGGCACGCCACGATCTGGAGGCGATCGCCGGCGTCCCCGGCACGGACGCCGGCCACGTCGAGCTGGCCGCTCTTCTCGCCACCGCGGCACGCCACGACGGCGTACGGGTCCACGAGGCGATCGACGCCATGCCGCCGCTGCCCGCGGCGCCCGCCCTCGCGATCTTCCATGGCGTCAGGGAGGCCCTGACCAACGTGGCCAGGCACGCGGGCGTCGCCGAGGCGTCGTTGCGAGCCGGGCTCGACGAACGGGGCAGGGTGGTCGTCGAGGTGCGCGACCGCGGCCGCGGCTTCGTACCCGACGACGTGGGACCGCATCGGCGTGGCCTGTCCGGTTCGATCGCGGGGCGGATGGCCGGCGTCGGCGGCCGGGCGACGGTGGCCTCGCGGGTCGGGTACGGGACCACGCTGCGCTGGATGTGGCCGGTGGAAGGCGATGACTGACGAGAACGCCGACCGGCTCGCCGCCCAGATCGGAGATCGGCTGCTGCGCGGCGTGCGGATCTCCGTGCTGGCGGTCGCGGTGACCGTGCAGTTCAGCCTCTCCCTGCCCGAGCTCCTGCGGAACAGCTCCCGCTACGCTCCGCTGTGGCCGCAGGTCGTGGCGTTCGCGCTGTTCGCTGTGGTGGCCGCCGGCTCCGCGGCTTTCCTCGCCTGCGGCGGGCGCATCCCGCGCCGCGCCCGGGTGGCCGGGGTGTGCCTGGCGCTGCTGGCCGTCGCCGCGGCGGCCGGGTCGGCACCGCCGGGCAGCCACCTGGAACCGGCCGACTGGTACTTCGGGCTGGCCGGCTGGCACGGCGTGCTGCTGTTGTTCGACCTGCGCCTGCGCTTGCTGGCCGCCTTCCTCGGCGCGACCCTCGTCATGACCGTGGTCAAGATGGTGGCACCCGGGATGCCCGACCTCAGGGCATGGGCGGCGATGGCCGTGGCCGCGGTGTCGGTCTACGGCTTCCAGCTGGCGCTCGGGCTGCTGGCCCACGGCGTCCAGCGGATCTCCGTCCGGGCGCGGGAGGCCGCGGCGGAGGAGGAACGGATCCGGACGGAGGAGGAGACGGCGGAGCACCGGCACCGCGATCACCAGCGGCGGTACGCGGCGCTGCTTCCCACGCTGGTCCCGCTGCTGGCCGGGCTCGGGTACGGCTCGCTCGACCCTGCCCATCCGGACGTCCGGCGCCGCAGCGCGCACGAGGCGGCCAGGATGCGCCGGATGTTCGCCGAGAGCGACGACGTGCCCGACCCGCTGATGCACGAGCTGCAGGCGGTGATCGAGGTGGCCGAGCGTCGCGGGGTGGCGGTGCGGTTCGCCGCCCGGGGCGTGCCCAGGACGCCGCCGAAGGAGGTCAGGCGCGAACTGATCGAGCCGGTGTCGGCCATGCTGGCCGCGGTCGCCTCCGACGCCCGGGTCACCCTGGTCCGCGCGTCCGACCAGGTCCGGGTCAGCGCGGTCGGCGACGCACAGGACCACACGCACCTGGCCCGCCGGCCCGGGCGAGTGAAGGTTCATCACATGGTGACGGAGGATCGAGCATGGGTGGAGACGGTCTGGCAATCACGGTGACGCTGGTCGACGACCATCCGGTGGCGCTGGCCGGGACGGAGGCCTGGTTCGCCGCGGCGAGCCCGCCCATCGACGTGGTCGCGGCCGGGGCCTGCGCGCAGGTCGCCTGGACACCGCCGGGCGACTCCGCCGCGGTCGTCGTGCTCGACCTGCAACTGTCGGGGCCGCAGCCCGCCTACGCCGACCTGAGACGACTCGTCGACGACGGCAGGCAGGTCATCGTCTACACCATGCGGGAGGACGAGAACACCGCGCTCACCTGCCTGGACATCGGCGCGTTCACGTTCCTGACCAAGGCCGAGGGCAAGGAGCACCTGGTCGCGGCCACGGTCGCGGCCGCCCACGGCCGGCCGTACACGCCGCCGGCGCTGGCCGGGGCGTTCGGCGTGAACACCCGGCCCGACCGGCCGCAGCTGTCCCAGCGCGAGCAGGAGGTGCTGATCGAATGGTTCCAGTGCGAGTCGAAAGAACTCGTCGCCGAACGGCTGGGCATCACGCCGCGCACGGTCAGCTCCTACCTGGACCGCGTGCGGATCAAGTACGCGAGCGTGGGCAGGGAGGCCAGGACCAAGGCGACCCTCGTCGCGCGCGCCCTGCAGGACGGCCTCATCGGCATCGACGATCTGTGATCGGACGGGCGCGTAACGCATTGCGGGTCGAACGACCGTCACCCGCGAAGATCACCTTTTCCTAGGGTGTGGGGCCACGCCATAACGAGAAGATACGGAGACGGTGTTGTCGATGGCTTCACTCAAGCGAGCGGTACTGGGTGGTCTGGGGGCGGGCGCCCTGCTGACGGCGGTCATGGGGGTCTCGCTGTCGCCTGCCGCCTGGGCCGACCCGGCCGACAACAAGCTGACCGCGGGGGAGACGCTCAAGCCGAACCAGACCGTGAAGTCGGCCAACGGCGAGTACAAGCTGATCCAGCAGACCCAGGGCAACCTCGTCCTGTACGGCCCGGGCAACGAGGCCCTGTGGTCGAGCCCCACCGCGGGCGCCCCGGCGTACGCGACGATGCAGCGCGAGGGCAACCTGGTGATCTACAGCGACACGAACAAGCCGCTGTGGAGCACCAACACGGCCGGCAATCCCGGCGCGTACCTCGCGGTGCAGAATGACGGCAACCTCGTCATCTACTCCGCCGCCAACCAGGCTCTGTGGTCGAGGCAGGGCTACCTCGGCTCGCTGCCCTCCGGCCACACGCTCAAGGCCGGGCAGGGTGTCCAGTCGCGCAACGGCGAGTACCGGCTGATCATGCAGAAGGAGGGCAACCTCGTCCTCTACAACCGGGCGAACAAGCCGCTCTGGACCACGCCGACGGCGGACCAGGCGGGCTCTCGCGCCGTCATGCAGAAGGAAGGGAACCTGGTGATCTACAACGCCGCCAACCAGGCGGTGTGGACCACCAAGACCGCGGGCAACCCCGGCGCCTACCTCGCGGTCCAGAACGAGGGCAACGTCGTGATCTACACCAAGGACAACAAGCCGCTCTGGTCCACCCGGTAACCGGGCAGGCGTGGGCCGCCAGGCGCGGCCCACGCCCGCTCCACCGGGTTTGGCGCGTTTCGCGGAGGTGGGGGCCGGTGGGCACGGGGCCGCGGCCTCGGGCGGGTCAGTTCGGCGGGTCGAACCGGCCGTCGACCGCGGTCCAGCCGCCGTCGACGTAGAGCACCGAGCCCGTGACGAAGCTCGCCGCGTCGGAGGCCAGGTAGACGACCGCCCCCGCCATCTCGGGAGCCTGCGCCCACCGGCCCAGCGCGGACTTGGCGGCATAGGCGTCGTACCAGGACGGGTTGTCCTTGATCTGGCGGGTGAGCGGCGTCTCCACCACGCCGGGGGCCACCGCGTTGACGCGCACGCCGTACGGGCCGAACTCGGCGGCGGCCGTCCTCAGCAGCTGCACCAGGCCCGCCTTCGTCGCCGAGTAGACGCCCTGGCCCGGCTCGGTCACCGACGCCCTGATGGAGGCGAAGCCGACGATCGAGCCCCCGCGGCGCTCCACCATGCCGGCGCCGAACGCGCGGACCACCTCGAACGAGGCCCGCAGGTTGAGATCGACCACCCGCTCGAACTCCTCGGCGGAGTAGTCGAGCAACCGCTTGCGGACGTTCGTGGCGGCGGTGAAGACCAGCACGTCCACCGCGCCGAGCTGCGCGGCGGCGGCGCGCACCGCCGGGCCGTCCAGGACGTCGAGCGGGACGGCCGTGCCGCCGCACAGGCCCGCGGTCTCCTCGGCGGAGGGCAGGTCGCGGTCGGCGCACACCACCTCGGCCCCGTGCGCGGCCAGGGCCAGGGCGGACTCCCTGCCGATGCCGCTCCCCGCGCCGATGACAACCGCCCGCCGCCCGTCCAGCCGGAACAACTGCTCGTAGTCCATGACCGTCACCCTACCCACTGGTCCGACCAGTGCACTAGGTACGCCTTGGCTTCCGCGATGACCTCTCCTTCGCGGACCGTCATAGGCTGCGTGGGTGCTGATCGAGGAACGCGCACCCGGCGACGGTGAACTCCGGTCCCTCCTGGAAGCCGCCTTCGCCGAACTCGTCGCCCGCTACGGACCCGAAGGACGGTCAGGCGTGGACCCGGCGGCCCGCTTCCTGATCGCGGTCGCCGACGGCACGGCGGTGGCGTGCGGAGCCCTCCAGCCGGTCGACGCGGTGACGGCCGAGGTGAAGCGCATGTACATGCGGCCCTCCCACCGAGGGCTCGGAGCGGCCAGGGCGCGGCTCAAGGCGCTGGAGTCCATGGCCGCGGACGCCGGGTACGCGCGCATCCGCCTGACCACCGGCATCAGGCAGCCGGAGGCGATCGCGCTGTACGAGAGCTCCGGGTACGCGCGGATCCCGGCATACGGGAAGTACGCCGACGAGCCGGCCAGCAGGAGCTACGGGAAGGACGTGGGGCGGTAGGTCAGAGCTTGCGGACGTTGGTGGCGCAGAAGTCGAAGCTGTCCTGGCTGCGTTCGACCAGGTCGAACTCGACGGGGTCGCCGGCGTGGAGCACGCGGTAGCCTGCGCCGACGATGTCGCTGAAGTGGGCGAAGGCGTCCTTGCCCGGCGGGAGGTCGGGCGAGGAGATCGCGCCCCAGCCTTTCTCCGGCTTCCAGAACTTGACGGTGCCTCGGGTCATGCAGAGATCATTCCACGTCGGGCCAGATGCACGTCGAGGTGACGCCGATACCGAGGACGTCGCCCTGGGTCCACGACAGGGAAAGGATGAAGTCGTCGGGACGGCTTCGTCCAGAGACGTCAGGTTCTTTGGTCTCGAGCCCGTTCACGTGGGTGACGACGTGGCCTTGTTCTTGCCAGTGGGCTTTCACTTGGTTCGCGACGTCGACGAACCGCTCCTTGGGGATGCCACGAAGGTAGTACCGGCGGTTGACCATGATGCGCTCCGCCGAGCCGCCGTCTGTGGCCCCCACACAGCGCGCATTGTTCAAGCTCGGGAGGAAGAGGTCCAGTTTCGGCTCCGGTTGGATGACGGCGACGGTTGCCCGGATGAGTTGCTCGACACGGGCGACGGCCTGGGCCTCGGTCACGGAGGGTTGGTTCATGGTCTGAATCTCCGAGCATGCGGTCAGGGCGATGACGAGGACTGCGATGATCCGCTTCATCGGTGATTTCCTGGGCGCGTGGTGACCTCGTGCTCTTGTCCCGCGACGATGCGAGCGAGGTTCTTGAGAGAGCTGGAATCCGGGTTCCAGTAGTCGGAGTGGGCTTTGAAGGTCAGGTAGAAGGGGCCGTCTTCGACGTAGAACCGGCGGGCGCCGAAGCTGTCGTCTCCTGGGTCGTTTCCGAAGCGCGCCAGGTCCGCCACCGGGTCTCCCGCAGCCTCTCCCGCCCACACCCTCCCAGGACCGACCCCCAGTTCCTCCGCCCGCCGTACCCCCACCCCGGGGCTGCCGACGAAGACCAGTTCGTCGGCGAACCGCCCGTGCCGCAGGAGGGCCGCCTTGCCGGTCACCAGTGACCCGTAGCTGTGCCCCAGCATCGTGAGTTTCGCCTTTCCCGAAGGGTCGTGGCTGGCTCGCAGCCCGTCCACGAGTGACGCCAGCGCGCGAGCGCCCGTGTCGGCGGCGCCGTCCGTCGCCACGCTCCGGCCGGGGACGGTCAGCTGCCAGTCGATCTGTGGTGCCCGGTAGCCCAGCCAGGCGATGGAGGCGATCTTCGGGCCGGGCGCGAAGTAGTGCGCCTGGTCCCACAGCACCGCGGCCCGGTTCAGGTCCTCGTGGAAGGAGGCGAGCCTGGTGTTCATGCCGGGCACGTACGTCACCACGCGGTCCGCCGTGTCGGGGTCGCCGAAGGAGATCGCGGCCTCCCCGAGGGAGCGGACGTCGAAGGACAGCAGGTAGGCCGGCGGCCGGCCGTTCCTGCCGCCCTGGGCCAGGCCCTGCTCGATGACCTTCACGTGGTCGAGTTCGCGCATCACCCGGTCGAGGACGGCCGGCCACGTGAGCGCGAGGTGCGGGTCGGGCGGGACGGTGGTGAGCAGCGCGGCGAGCCTGGCCTTCTCGGTGGCCAGCAGCGCCCTGTTGGCCCGGTCGCGGACGGTCACGGGCAGCCCGTCGAGGAACCCGGCGGCGGGCAGCGCCTTGAGCACCTGGTCGCGGGCCGTGGTGTCGAGCATGCGCCACCACGCGCTCACCCGGGCCGCGAGCGTCGGGTCGGCCGCCTGCCGCTGCAGGTCGAGCAGCCGGGCGAGGGCGGCGGTGTCGCCCGCGGCGGCACCGTTCAGCAGGCCGGTGGCGGTGGAGGGGGCGTGCCCGCCGTACAGGCCGAAGGCGACCAGGGGCGCGGGCGCGAGCTCGCCGCCGTCGCGCAGGATGAGGGCGAGGCGGCGGCGCAGGTCGCCGGCCTGGGCGGCCGCCCACGCGCCGATGGCGGCGACCTCGGGGGCGCCGAGGCCGGCCGCGGCGCGCGGCAGCTCGTCGGCCGCGATGATCAGGCCGGTGATCAGGCGGCGGAGCTGGGCGGGCTCGACTCCGGCGAACGAGCCGTGGACGGCGCTCACCGCGGTGGCGGGCCGGCTGGGGGAGGGGACGGCGTCGCCTTCTGCCGCGATCCTGCGCAGGGCCGACTCCAGCGCCGCCACGAGGGCGGCGCGCTGCCTGGCGAGGTCGGCGGCGAACGCGGGCGCGCCGCCGCCGACCCAGGCCTGGGCCGCCAGGGCCCGTGCGGGCTCGTCGAGGATCCCGGCGACCTCGGCGGCGTGCCGTACGGCATGCTGAAAGCCCACCATGGCCACACAGAGTAGCCGGGCGGCTACCGGATCAGCTCGCGGATTCCAGCAATGCGGCCGCCCGGGCGCGGTAGTCGGCCACCCCGCGCAGCTTGACGTGCTCGTAGCCGCGGATCACGTCGGGCAGCTCGGCCAGCTGGAGCACCTTCTCCTCCGGCAGGCCCGACGACAGGGCGCGCAGCAGGTCGCCGGTGTACTCCTCGGCGAGGCTCCGCTCGGTGCTGCGCACCTCGCCCAGGCCGAACGGGTCGAGCTTGGTGCCGCGCAGCTTCCGCATGCCGTACAGGGCCTTGAAGGCGGGGTCGAACCACGGGCCGAGGGTGAGCTTGCGCTTGAGCCCGAGCGCGCGCAGCACCGGCGGGTGCAGGTTGTAGGCCACGCGGGTGCCGGGGCCGAACTCTGCGGCGATCCTGGCCCGCTCGGCCGGGTCGAGGTGGAGGCGGGCGACCTCGTACTCGTCCTTGTAGGCCATCAGCTTGTACAGGTGCGTGGCGTAGGCCTCGGTGACCGCGGCGGGCGCCAGGGCGTGCACCTGGCGCACGGCCGCCAGGTAGCGCTGCGCGTAGCGGGGGTTCTGGTAGGCGACCAGGTCGGGCACCCGTACGGCCAGCAGCCGGTGCAGCTCGCTGCCCTCGCCGGCGAAGGCGATTCGCCGCAGCACCTCCGCCGACGGCGCGGCCGGGACCGGGGCGGGGAAGAGGGCGTCCACCGCCGACGGCGCGGCGATGACCGCGCGGCCCCAGTGGAAGGCCGTCGCGGACCTGCCGAGGGCCTTCTCCATCGACGCCAGCGACAGCGGGATGAGGCCGAGCTGCCAGGCCGCGCCCAGCACGATCGTGTTGGCCTGCATGTGGTCGCCGAACAGCGTCTGCGCGAGGCGTTCGGCGTTGAGCGCCACGACCGAGCGGGTGCGCGCCTCCAGCGCGGTCAGCTGCGGCCCGAGGTCGGTGACGTGCGTGGACGGGTCGACGACCATGCCGCCGGTGGGCGACAGGTGCGTGGAGACCACCGCGACCGTGCGCGTGGGGGAGGCGGTGCGAAGGTGCCTGGGGTCGGTCGCGCCGATCACGTCGAGCGCCAGGTAGGCGTCGACGGAGGCGGCGGTGGCCTGGCCCGACCTGTCCTCCTCGCCGTCGAACAGGCGGAGGTCGGAGACGACGGTGCCGCCCTTCTGCGCCAGTCCGGTCTGGTCGAGGCCGCGCGACTGGCGCCCGTCCATCAGGGCGGCCTTGCCGAGCAGCCGGGCGACCGACACCACGCCGGTGCCGCCGATGCCGACCAGCCGGATCGTGGTGTCCTTGGGGTGGATGTCCGGCAGGGGCAGGTCGGGGGGAGTGGGGACGGTCGTGCGCTTCTTGGCGCCCGGAATGATCGTCAGGAACGAGGGGCAGTCACCCTCGACGCACGAGTAGTCCTTGTTGCAGGAGGACTGGTGGATCTCGGTCTTGCGGCCGTACTCCGTCTCGACCGGCAGCACCGACAGGCACTCCGACTTCTGCCCGCAGTCGCCGCACCCTTCGCACACCCGCTGGTTGATCGCCACCCGCTTCACCGGGTCGGGCAGCTCGCCCTTCTTGCGCAGCCGGCGCTTCTCCGCCGCGCACTGCTGGTCGTGGACCAGCACGGTGACGCCCTCGACGGCGGCCAGCTCACGCTGCGCCTGTTCGAGCTCGGCACGGTCGCGCAGCGAGGCGATCGGCGACAGCCGTACGCCCTGGTAGCGGGACGGATCGTCGCTCGTGACGATCACCTTGCGCACACCCTCCAGCTCCAGCCAGTGGGTCAGCGACGCCACCGACAGCGCCGGTGTGATCGTCTGTCCGCCGGTCATGGCGACCGCGCTGTTGTAGAGGATCTTGTAGGTGATGTTGACGCCGGCGCCGACCGCCGCCCTGACGGCCAGCGAGCCGGAGTGGTGGAAGGTGCCGTCGCCGAGGTTCTGGAAGATGTGCCGGGTGCCGGTGAACGGGGCCTGCCCGATCCACTGCGCGCCCTCGCCGCCCATCTGGGTGAGCCCGGCGAGCCGGCCCTTGCCCTCGGGGTTGAGCACGACCATGGTGTGGCAGCCGATGCCCGCCGCCACGACCGAGCCCTCGGGAACGGCGGTGGAGCGGTTGTGCGGGCACCCGGAGCAGAAGAACGGCGTGCGGGTGGGCCCGAGCAGCTTGAGCGGCTCGCGCGGGCGCGGCAGGTCGATGGACAGCCGGTCGGCCAGCACGCGGGCGACCAGGTCGGCGTCGACGCCGCCGTGGTGCGGGACGACCGCCTTGCCGGTGACGGCGGGCGCGTCGGGCGTGCCGTACAGCACGTCCTTGACCAGGCCCTCCAGCAGCGGCGCCTTCTCCTCGACGACGATGATCTCCGACAGGCCCTCGGCGAACTCCCGCACGATCTCCGGTTCCAGCGGCCACAGCATGCCGATCTTCAGCAGCCGGATCTCGTCGGTGAGGCCGAGCTTCCTGCACGCCTCGCGCACGTCGTAGTAGGCGGTGCCGGCGGCGACGACGCCGATCGTGGCGCCCGGCGCGGCGCAGGTGATCTGGTTGAGGCCGTTGGCGCGGGCGTAGGCGCGAGCCAGCTCCAGGCGCGGCCCGACCAGGGTGCGCTCCATGTCCAGCGAGTACGGCGTGAGCAGCGTGGCGTCGGGCGTGTGCCGGTACGGCCTGCCCTGCCACATCACCTCCGGCATGACGGGCTTGACCCGGTCGGGATCGAGGTCGACGGTCGCGGTGGCGTCCACCACGTTGGCCACCGCCTTGATCGCCACCCACAGGCCGCTCGCCCGGGACGCGGCGATCGCGTGCCTGCCGAGGTCGAGCAGCTCCTGGACGGTGCCGGGGAAGATCACCGGCATGCCGAGGGCGGCCAGCGTGCTCTCGGTGGCGCTGGGCAGGGTGGAGGACTTGCAGGTCGGGTCGTCGCCGCAGAGCGCGATCAGCCCGCCCTCGGGGTGCGCGCCGACGAAGTTGCCGTGCCGGAGGGCGTCGGCCGCGCGGTCGACGCCGGGGGCCTTGCCGTACCAGACGCCCAGGACGCCCGTCTTGCGCGGGTCGGGCAGGGAGGGGACCAGCTGGCTGCCCCACACCGCGGTGGCGCCCAGCTCCTCGTTCTGGCCGGGACGGTGGACCACGCCCTCCGGCTTGGTCCTGGCCAGCTCCTGGTCGAAGCCGCCCAGGGGCGATCCCGGGTAGCCGGAGACCATGGCGCCGGTGTCCAGGCCCGCCCTGCGGTCCGCGGCCAGCTGGTCCTCGATCAGCCGCACCAGCGCCTGCGTCCCACTCATGAAGGCGTCGCTCGTCATGCCGTGAGATTATTTCAAGGATCGCGGCAGGTGATGTCAATACTTGCGGTGGTTTACGCCGCGGTTAGCATCTGTGGTCATGGATGCTACGGATCGCGCAATTCTTCGCCTCCTGCAGGAGGACGGTCGGCTCAGCAACATCGAGTTGGCCGACCGGGTACGGCTGACGCCGTCGCCCTGCCTGCGCCGGGTGCGCAACCTGGAGGACAGCGGGGTGATCTCCGGCTACCGCGCGGTGGTGGACCCGCCGTCGGTCGGGCGCGGCTTCCAGGTCCTGGCCTACGTCGAGCTGGAGGGTCAGGACGCCGAGACCGTCACGGCCTTCGAGTCCGCGGTGATGGAGGTGGAGGACGTCGTCGAGTGCCTGCGCATGTTCGGGCGGCCCGACTACGTGCTAAGGGTCGCGGTGGCCGACATGGACGCCTACAGCCGCCTGTGCCTGGAGAAACTCGGTCGGCTGCCCGGGCTCGACAAGCTCACCTCGCAGATCGCGATGAAGGCGCTCAAACCGGGCGGTTCGCTCCCGCTGTGACGCCCCCGCGGGGGACGAGGGGCTGCGAGCGGCGGGGCCAGGCGGCACGGGGAACGGCGCCGGCCTGGCCTCCTCCGATCGTGCGTTCGGTCCATCTCAGCCGCGCAGCACCTCGTCCAGCCTGGCGGCGAACGGCCCGGCCGCCGTGGTGAACCCGGCGTGGTCGCCGGGGAAGACCACCGGCTCGACGCCCAGGGCCTCGGCCAGCGCGATCGCCGTACGGCGGGCCAGCTGCCCGTCGGTGGTCTCGCCGATGCCGACCACGATCCTGGGCCGGCCGGCCCGCAGCGTCTCCACGTCGGGCCGGAAGCGGCTCAGCGGCCTGACCCCGTGCGCCAGGAAGAAGGCGAGGTTGCCGCCCATCCTGCCGAACATCTCCATCTGCTCGGGCGTCGGCGGCTCCTGCGGCGGGGTGGGGGCGTTCTCGCCCATGCCGATGAGCTCCTCGAACCGCTTCATGCCCGCCGGCACCCCCTCGCGGTGGTAGGCCGCCTCGACCTCGAGCATTCCCGCGGTGACCGTGTCGGCGTCGGGCAGCAGCGCGACGCACGGCGGCTCGTGCGCGACCAGCGTGTGGACCAGCGAGGGGTGCCTGGCGGCCAGGTTGAGGGCGATCTGGGCGCCGCCGCTGCTGCCGAGCACGTACGCGGGCGCGCCGCCGAGCGCGGTGAGCAGCGCCGCCGCGTCGTCGCCGTGGACGTCGACGTCCTGGTCGAGGGTGGGGTCGTCGGGAACGCTGCGCGAGTTGCCGCGCGGGTCGTAGGAGACGACCGTGTAGCGGTCGGCGAGCGGGGCGGCGATGGCCGAGAAGATGCCCGCGTCCGCGGGGCCGCCGGGGATCATCAGCAGGATCGGGCCCGAGCCCTGCACCTCGTAGTAGAGCTGCGCGCCGGGCACCTGCAAGGTCTCTGTCTTCGTCATGCGAGGAGCTTCTCACCGACAAATTTTTTTGTCAAGGGCCTCTCGTTGGCCGGGCCCGGCGACCGCGCGGTCTCCGGGGCGCCGGACTGCCGCGACGACCGGGCCGGATCCGTCAAACGTCCGGCAAATCCTCACGCGTCATCGGAAGAGCAGTCGGCGTCGCGTTAAAAACCTGGCTACATCCCACCGGCATGCGCGGCGGTTGAGTTACAGTTCTCCGCTTTCCCCCTCAAAACAGCGCGCCGAGCCGCCCTTACCGCCGGATTGACATGGCGTTGAGGAAGAGGTTGCCTGAAGTATGCCTAGATCGCCGTGGACCGGCGACGGGTCTGCGGTGCCGAAGGCCGGAGAAGTGCGAGCTTGATCTCTGGCGGAGGATGCCTATGGCAATCTACGAGTACCGCTGCGCCGATTGCGGGCGATTCGAGGTGCGGCTGCCGATAGGCACCGCCACGACGACGTGCGACTGCCCCACCTGTCAACGCCCTGCCCAACGGGTCTTCTCCTCGCCGTACCTCAGCCGGGTCGCCCCGGCCGTGGCCGCCGCGCGCGCCAGCGAGGAACGCAGCCAGGAGGCGCCCGAGGTCGTCACGAGCGTGCCACCGGCGCGGCGGCGCAGGTCGCCGCCGCACCCCGCGCTGTCGCGCCTGCCCCGGCCCTGACAACGGAATCAACGCGGACACGCGTGCGTGAACCGCTCACGCGCGCGTACGAACACGGCGGCACCCACCGGGCCGTCCGGCGTGGGTGATGCCGCCACACCACAACACCAGGAGGTGCGTCGCTCATGGGAGCCGTCGGACTGCTCTACGTCGGCGCGGTGCTCTTCATCAACGGACTGATGCTCCTGAAGAAGGTGGAACCGCGCGCGGCAGGCGTCTTCAACCTCTTCGTCGGGACGCTGCAGGTGATAACGCCCACGGTGCTGATCATCACCAGCGGTGGGGACGCGTTGACGATCCTCGGCGCGTCGGGGATCTATCTCTTCGGTTTCACCTACCTCTACGTCGGGATCAACCTGCTCGGCGGGTTCGACTCGACTGGAGTCGGCTACTTCTCGCTGTTCGTGGCCATCATGGCGCTCGGGTACTCGTGGGCGAACTTCCAGCTCCTCGGTGATCCGGCGTTCGGCGTCATCTGGCTCTACTGGTCGTACCTGTGGTTCCTCTTCTTCGTGCTGCTGGGCCTGAAGAACGAGCAGATCACCACGTACACGGGCTGGGTCACGGCGATCGAGGGATGGGTCACGGCGGCGATCCCCGCGTTCATGGTCCTCACCGGCTACTGGCGGAACACCAACGTCATCGCGATCGTCCTCGCCGTTTTCGGCCTGGTGGTCTTCATCGCGCTGTGGCCGCTGACCCGCAAGCGGGAGCCCGCCCCCGCCGAGCCGACGCCGAGCGACCAGCTGGGCGCGGAAGGCAGGCGCCGGCCCCGTTGGACGTGAGACGAGGAGATCCGCAACCGGGAAGGAGGTGATGCCCGCGCCGCCATCGAGTCTCCACCGACACCATCAGCAAGGAAGGCATGCACCATGCCCAATGTCGTCTTCGGCGTCGACCAATCGATGTCCATGCGCGACCAGAAGATCCCCGGGCACAACCGCTGGCACCCGGACATCCCGGTGGCCGACATGGTACGTCCAGGGGACGAGTTCCGAGTCGAGTGCAGGGAATGGACCGACGCCCAGATAGGCAACAACGACTCCGCCAACGACGTACGCGACGTCGACCTGACCGTCGCGCACGTGCTGAGCGGACCCATCGGGGTGGACGGCGCCGAGCCGGGCGACCTGCTGGTCGTCGACATCCTCGACCTCGGCGCCGTGCCACAGCAGGTCGGGGACGCGCCAGGACAGGGATGGGGGTACACCGGCATCTTCGCCAAGGCGAACGGCGGTGGATTCCTGACCGACTACTTCCCTGACGCCTACAAGGCGATCTGGGATTTCCACGGACAGGTCGCCACATCCCGTCACCTGCCAGGTGTCCGCTACACCGGCATCACCCACCCCGGGCTCTTCGGCACCGCGCCATCGGCCGAGCTGCTCGCCGCCTGGAACCGCCGGGAGCAGGCACTCATCGACACCGATCCGGATCGGGTCCCGCCGCTCGGCCTGCCACCGCTGGCCGAGAACGTCATCGCCGGTACGGCGGGCGGCGACGTGGCCCAGCGGGTCGCCAGCGAGGGCGCCCGCACCGTTCCGGCACGGGAGAACGGCGGAAACCACGACATCAAGAACTTCACCCGCGGGGCCAGGGTCTTCTACCCCGTGCACGTGAAGGACGCGAAGCTCTCCGGAGGTGACCTGCACTTCAGTCAGGGCGACGGCGAGATCACCTTCTGCGGGGCGATCGAGATGGGCGGTTACATCGACTTCCACGTCGACCTCATCAAGGGCGGCATGGAGAAGTACGGTGTCACCACCAACCCGCTCTTCATGCCCGGCAACGTCGAGCCTCGCTACTCGGAGTTCCTGTCGTTCATCGGGATCTCCGTCGACCACGACACCGACACCAACTACTACCTCGACGCGACGGTGGCCTACCGCAGAGCATGCCTCAACGCCGTCGAGTACCTCAAGAGGTGGGGCTACTCCGGAGAGCAGGCCTACCTGCTCCTCGGCTCGGCGCCGATCGAGGGGCGTGTCAGCGGCATCGTCGACATTCCCAACGCTTGCTGCTCGCTCTACCTGCCCACGGCGATCTTCGACTTCGACGTCCGTCCGAACCCGGAGGGGCCCGTCAGGAAGGAACGCGGGCAGTGCGCGGTGACGAGCTGACCGCCACCGAGGGCCGGACGGCCCTCGCGGACAGGAACGGCCGCCGCGCGATCCTTGATCGGTGAGGAGGAGCAACACGGAGCGCGCGGCGGCCGTGATCGCGCCATTTCCGGCTATTGACCGGCCTGCCGGTTTATTAAAGTTTTGGTCTGTTTATCGGTATCTTGGGTTTCCTGGGTGATTCGGGGTCAAGCGCCTTCCGTGCCAGGTCGGAGGCGCTTTCGCGGTGTGTCGCGATCATTCTGTCGACAGTCAAACCGGCCGACCAAGTACGAAGAATGCGCAAAAATCCGGTTATTCTCGCGTGTAGTCCGCAACCCCAGCCAACTCCCGGCCACGAGTACGCGCCGGCCACGTCGAAGGGTTGATTCATGAACAATGACGCCGTGTGGGTCCGTAGCGTGACGGGCATCCAGTTGCACCACACCACGGACCTCCAGGACGCCAGCCGATTCCTGGGCAACGCGGTGATGGCGCTGCGAGCCGCGCACGTACGAACGGGCGACGGCCGGTACTTCGACCTCGCCGACCAGCTCAAGGTCATGGTGGCCGAGGCGCGCACGCTGGAGGGCCAGGCCAGGGAGCGCATGCAGGCGCTGCACTCCGCCGACCCCCAGCAGTTCGTCCGCTGCCGCGAGGGCGAGGAGCCCTGGCCCGACGAGATCCAGGCGGGCTTCGTGCCCCGCCACACCTGCAACGATCGGTGCCTCTACCACGATCACGACGTGCTGGACGCCATCATGCAGTGCATCTGCGCCCGTCCCCCGTGCCGGGCCTGCGCCATCGCCGGCGCCCCGTGACGCGAGCGGTACGGCTCGTCACCCGGCACACCCCTGCGCGGTGAACCTTCTGCGCCCGGCGTGCGAAGGTCCCTGAGCGCCACGGTGGACAGGCGCGGACTTGACCCGATCCGTCAGTAAATTCGGACTTGACGGAGTGTGGGCAGGTATGGTCGGCTCTTACCTTTCGTGATCAGTCGGCCACATATCCGGGGGAAAGCCAGTCATGCCGCGGCTGTCCTGTGTCCTGCTCGTCTGCGCGCTGGTCGCCGGCGTGCCCACGGCGGCGCACGCCGTACCCGTGACCGGGCGAGCACCGGCCGGTGCGGCGGAGGCCGGATGGCGCGCCGCCGCCGAGGACGGCAGGCCGCGGATCGAGCCGGTACCCCGGGTGCGGGTCCCGGCGGCGGCACAGGCAGGGACGGCGCGCAGGCCCTCCCTGGCGGCAGGGGCCGGAGCCGAACGGCCCCAGGGCCCGGGCGAGCCGGCCGTGACGATCCCCGCAGGCCCTACGCTGGTCGACCAGGTGATCGCCGAGGCCGGCAAGCGGATGTCGGGGCCGGCCCCCTCACCCGAGCTCGTCCTGCCCGCCGCCGAGCCGGGCGGACTGACCCTGCTGCCGGTCCCGAAGGGCCGCAGGCTCCCGCTGCCGCCCGAGATCCGCCTCCCCGTGGTGGGAGAGGGGCTGCCGGTGGCCACGTTCAAGCTGTGCGCGTCCAGTGCCGCGCTGCCCGCCGCGTGCTCATCCGCGCGGCCGGTGGCCACGCCCGTCCAGGCGGACGTCACCGGCGACGGCATGCCCGACCTGCTCGCCACGCTGGTGCCGCAGCAGGCCGAGGGTGAGCGGGCCGGCATCGGCTTCGGCGTCGTCCAGCTCGGCGGCCCCGTCAAGGCGCAGGTGTGGGCGGAGTACGCGGTCGGTTCCGGCACGGTGGTGAAGGTCGGCTTCGACGGCTACCGCAGGGGCACCGCGCTGGCGGGCCGCGACTGGGGCGTCTTCACCGTCGACCTGCCCGCGCTCGCGGCCGGGCGCGTCGACGTGCGGGCGACCGTACGGCGCAGCGCCCCCGGATCCTCCGCCGCCACCATCGCGGGACTGGAGGGCAAGGCCGTGGTCAGCCTGCGCCAGACGCCTGCCACCGAACGCTTCAGCGCCCACGCCAGGCTCGACGGCGGCCGCAGCGCGCTGACCGCCACCGCCTCGGCGCCCGCCGAGCTCGACGCCCTCGTGGTCGCGGAGCGGCGCCGGTTCACCCAGGTGACGGTGGACCGGATGGGCACCCGGCTGACCGCCGAGCTGACCAGGCCCGGTGCCGTCCACTTCGCCGGCACCGCGCCCATCGCCAGGGCGAGCTTCCACGACTACGTGTTCAGCGACGGCAGGCTGTCCAGGGCCGCCGGGCTGTCGATCACCCGGCTGCCGCGCGAGTTCCGCGCCACCGCCACACCCCAGGGGCTGTCGGTCACCTCCGGCGCGCCCCGGGCCAAGGCCGCCGACCTGAGCTTCTACGACGCCGCCAGGGACCAGACGGTCGTCAGCGCGCGCCTGACCGGACTCCCGGCGACCATGACCGTCGAGCACGACGCCGCCGCCAACCGGATCGTCCACACCGCCAGCTCGCCCATGGGTCAGCTGACACTGCTGCTCCAGCGCGGGCAGGGCGCGATCGCCGCCCTGCCCGGCGACCATGTCACCATGATCAAGGACGGTGGCCGGCTGGGGGTCTCGGGCAGGCTGGCCGGGGTGGCGGGCTTCGACGCCACGTACGGCGCCGCGCCGCGCGTCCGGCTCGAGCTGGGGTCGGGCGGCAGGCCGTTCACCGGGGCGGCCGACATCGACGGGACGCACCTGGCCAGGCTGGAGATCTCCAACACGCCCGCGAAGGTGACCGCGGACCTGGATCCCGGCGCCCGCACGGCCCGCTACACCGCGCGCGGGACCATCGAACGGCTGCGCGCCGCCTACGCCAACCGGAAGACGGGTCTGAGCGTCGACGCGAGCGTGCGCGGAGTCAGAGGGCGCGTCAAGGCGTCGTGGGCGCTCGGCCCGACGACGACCGTGGAGGTGGCCGCCCCCGGCAGGCTCGGCCGGATCGACCTGCACGCGGGCGCGCCGCAGGGGGTGGTGCGGGCGAGCGTGAAGGGGGTGCGCGGGCACCTCACCGCGGTGGCCGACACGGTGGGCAGGCGGCTGGAGTGGACCGCCGACGCGCCTGTCGCCTCGGTCGTGGCGTCGGCGAGGGCGGGGGAGCTGCGCGCCGGTTTCACCGTCACGGGGGTACCCGCCCGCTGGGCGGCCACCTGGGCCCTCCCTGGCACCGCGCCCTCACCTGCATCCGCGCCCTCACCTGGAACCGCGCCCTCGCCTGGCATCCAGCCTTCCGTCACTCCGGCCGTCACCGCCACCCCGGCGGCCACCGCCACCCCGGCAGTCACCAGCACCCCGGCCGCTACCGGCACCCCCGCCGCCACCCAGGTGAGCTTCCGGGGGCTGTCCGGCCCCATCGGCTCGGCGACGATCGCCGTCGCCAACCACGCCGTCGCCACCGCGCCCATCGGCCCGCACCTGGCCGCCCACCACGACGCCGGCACCGGCAGGTTCGACGCCAGCGTCCGCCTCGACGGCCTGAGCAGGGCCGACCTCGCAGGGAACGCGACCGGCACCGGGTTCACCGCCGACGTGCAGGCCGCCCGCCGTCCCCTCGCCGTGGACGCCGACCTGCGCACCGCCACGGGAGACCGCTTCGGGGCCGCGGCCACGCTCGGCCCCGCCCCCGGCCGGATCGCGATCTCCAGCGCGAACGGCCGGCTGACCTACGACGCCTCCACCGTCAACCTGACCGGCCAGGTGTGGCTCGGCAACGCCGCCGCCGTCCCCGACGCGCCACACGTCAAGGGCGGGATCTCGCTCGTCGACGGCGGCACCCCCGCGCGGCCCGGCCTGCGGGCCCACGTCGACCTCGAGGGACTCCCTGGCACGGTGGACGTCGACCTGGCCAGGAAGACCTTCACCTTCTCCGGCTTCCACCCAGCGGGCCGCAGACTGGCCCTCTACCTCGACAGCCGCGTGCTGGCCCCGGTCCCGATCAGGGCCAGCGCCACCCTCACCGGGCTGCCGTCCGCGGTCACCCGCATGACCGTCGGCCCGTTCGCCCTGCAGGGGCAGTCCGTCACGGCCGGCTACGCCGTCGAACCCGCCGCCACGCTCGGCAGCCTGGAGGTTCGCGCCGAGGCCGACCAGGGCAGGCTGCGCGGACGGGTGCTCGTCGACCCCGTGCCCGCCGCGGTCTCGGTCACCGGCGCGTACGGCGGCCGCACCAGGATCCGGGTGCGCAACTCCGCCCCGGTGGAGCGCCTGGAGGCGGCCGTGACGTCGGGCGCGGCGACGGGATCGCTGCGGTTCACGGACGTCCCCTCGGTCTTCGGCCTCGACGCCGACACCAACGCCTCGGCCCTGCGGCTGCCCACGCTCACCTACAAGGCCGACGCCGGCACCCTCGACGGGCTGCTCGCCGTCCAGGCGGGACTGATCGAGAAGGTCTACCGGCCGTCGCGGGGCCGTGTGCTCGACACCGTCCTGGAGGTCGGCGACCTGGCCGCCGACACCACCGCCAGGATCAACCCCGACCTGTCCATCGACCTGGCCTCCAAGCCATCGCCCACCCGGTTGCTGCGCGCCCGCACGGGGCTGGAGCTGGAGCCCGTGCCGGCGCGGAAGGTCTCGGCCCGCAAGGACGTGCCGTACGCGGGCGGCTTCCTCGCCTACCGGCTCGACGGCCGGTTCGGGCTCGGTCCGAGCAGGATCGACGAGGTGACGATCGCCGTGCACGCGATGTCGTGGCTGCGGATCCGTCCCGGCAAGGTGCCTTTCGGGGCGGCGGCGCCGGCGGCCTTCGGGTTCGTCTCGCCCGGGTTCGAGGGCGGCTACGACCGGCTCGACCTGCGGGCACGCGGGGTGGACCTGCGGCCCGACGTCCGGCTGGACGTCAAGGTCACCCGGAGCGTCGGCGCCGACGTGTTCGCCGAGCGGGTGCGGATGGGCAGGGCCACCTCGCTGCGGCTGCGCCGCTACGACCAGCGGATGCGGCCCATCAGCTCCAGGCAGGCGATCACGGCGGGCAGCGTGCCGCTGGCGTGCGTGACGGTCGGCACCAAGCCGGGCGTCGTGCCCGTCCGGCGGGGCGACACGCTGACGCTGCGCGGGGCGGAAGGGCCGCAGATGGTCTCGCTGCTCGACCCGGGCGGCCAGGTGCCCGGGTACGCGATCGACCTGCTCACCCACTTCATGTCGCCGTTCCCCGGGGCGGAGTGGAAGGTCTCCTCGGTCGAGGCGGGCCGCTGCGACTAGGCCGGGCGTCCGGGCGGGCTGCGGGCATCTATGAAGGGACACCGCACCCGTACGGAGGAACCCATGATCGCCCGGATCTGGCACGGCGCCACCCCGATCGAGAAGTCAGCCGACTACCTGAGACTGATGCGGGAGGTCGCGATCCCCGACTACCGGTCGACGCCGGGCTGCCGGGGCGCCTACGTGTTGCGTCGTGAGGAGGGCGACGTCGCCCACTTCATCACGCTCACCTTCTGGGACAGCGAGGAGTCGGTCGCCGCGTTCGCGGGCGACGACGTCACCGTCGCCAAGTACTACGACTTCGACGCCGACTACCTGCTGGAGCAGGAGCCTCGGGTGACCCACCACGACCTGTACGACCGGTGAAGCCGCCGCTGCCGGCCAGCTGGCACCGGGGCGCCGCCGGCTGGCTGCCGGCCGCCGCGCAGCCTCGAAAAGTTGAGGGGTGAGGCTCACAAGCGTTCACGATCGTTGGGGTGATGCTCGCGGGTCGCCAGCATTCCTACATCCCCACCCCCCGAGGAGCACACCCCGATGTGGATTGGAAAAGCGCTGCTCGCCTGCGCGCTGCTGACCACCGCGGCCGTCCCCGCCGCGACCGCCTCCGCCGCGACCGCGCCCGCCGCCACCGCGCCCGCCCGGGAGACGACGCTGCGGGTGAAGATGTCGGGATCGGGCGTCGACACGCTCAACCCCTTCCTCGCCTTCTTCAACGGCGCGCTCGACATCTTCGGCACGATCTACCCCTCGCTCAACTCCCTCGACGAGAACGGCAAGCCCGGACCCTACCTGGCGACCTCGTGGACCCAGGGCCCCGACCAGCTGACCTGGACCTTCAAGCTGCGGGAAGGGCTGAAGTGGAGCGACGGGCGGCCGATCACCGCCGAGGACGCCGCCTGGACCCTCGAGCTGATCAGGACCGACACGGTGGCGGGCACCGCCAACGGCTCGCTGGTCAGCAACTTCGAGAAGGTGACCGCGCCCGATCCCACCACGCTGGTGATCAAGACCAAGAAGCCGCAGGCGAACGTCATGTACGTCAGCATCCCGATCAGCGGGATCCCCATCGTGCCCAAGCACGTCTGGGAGCCGCAGGTGAAGGGGCTGAAGGACTACAAGAACGACGCCTTCCCCGTCGTCGGCTACGGGCCGTGGACGCTCACCGACTACAAGCCCGAGCAGTACGCCAAGTTCGACGCCAACAAGGACTTCGTGCTCGGCGCGCCCGGCTTCGACCACATGGTCCAGCAGAGCTTCAAGGAGTCGGACGCGGCCGTGGCTGCGCTGCGCAGCGGCCAGCTCGACTACATCAACGGCGTCAACCCGACCCAGTTCACCGCGCTGAAGGGCGACCCGTCGCTGCTGGCCGTCCAGGAGGTGGGCAACGGCTGGACGGGCATCGAGCTGAACCCCGGCGCCAAGACCCGCAGCGGCAAGCCCATCGGGACGGGCCACCCCGCGCTGCGCGAGCAGGTGGTGCGTGACGCGATCGCGCTGGCCATCGACAAGCCGACGCTGGTCACCAAGGTCATCAACGGCCTCGGCCAGCTCGGCCACGGCTACCTGCCGCCCGCCTGGCCGCAGTGGAGCTGGAAGCCCACCGCCGAGGAGGAGCAGCGCTTCGACCCCGCCAAGGCCAACCAGCTGCTCGACTCCGCCGGCTACGCCAAGGGCGCCGACGGCGTCCGGGTCGACCCGAAGAGCGGCAAGCTGCTGGCCTTCAGGCTCGGCACCCACTCCGACGACTCCGCCGACGCGGCCATCTCCACCTACCTCGTCGGCTGGCTGCAGGCGATCGGCATCAAGCTGACCATCCAGCCGCTCAGCATGAGCGCGCTCAACAGCGACCTGGCCAAGGGCGACTGGGACATCCTGATGGACGGCTGGACCACCGGGCCCGACCCCACCTACCTGCTGGGCATCCAGACCTGCGCCGTCCTGCCGAAGGACGACGGCACCGGCGGCAACACCGAGGCCTACTACTGCGACAAGGACTACGACGCCCTGTTCGAGCGGCAGCTCACCAGCGCCGACCCCGCCGAGAGGGCCGGGATCGTCGCGGAGATGCAGCGCATGCTGTACCGGGCGAACGTCGACCAGATCCTCTACTACGCCAACACCCTCGACGTGGCCCGCACCGACACCGTGCGGGGCATCGTCACCGGCACGCCGAACGCCGAGGGGCTCCACCCGGCGCAGACCGCCTTCTGGAGCTACCTCAAGGCCAGCCCGCCTGCCGTGGCCAAGGCGCCGGCCGCCGGCGGTGGCGGCGGCTCAGGGGTGTGGCTCGGGCTGGGCGCGCTGGTGATCGTCGCCGTCGGCGGCGTGCTGGTGGTCCGCCGCAGGAAGACGGCGGGCGACCGTGAGTAGCCTCGCGTCACGCGGCGGGGCGGCCTCCGGTACGGCGGTGCGCGGCCTCGGCCGCCACCTCGCCGAGAAGCTCGCCGCCGCCGTGGTCAGCTTCTTCGTCACGCTCGTCATCGGCTTCGTCATCTTCAGCCTCATGCCGGCCGACCCGGTCAGGACCCTCACCCGGGGCCGTCCCACGAGCGAGGCCCAGCTGGCCCAGCTGCGCCTGCAGCTCGGCCTCGACGATCCGCTGTGGCGGCGCTTCCTGTCCTTCGTCGGCGACACCCTGCGCGGCGAGCTGGGCTACTCCTGGCAGTTCCAGCAGCAGGTCTCCACCCTGGTCGCCGATCGGCTCGGCCCCACGCTGCTGCTCATGGGGACCTCGGCGGTCATCTCGGTCGCGCTCGGGCTGTGGCTGGGCATGCGCAGCGGCTGGCGGCAGGGCAGCGTATTCGACAGGATCACCTCGGGCGCCTCGCTCACCCTCTGGTCGGTGCCGACGTTCTGGCTCGGCATGATCCTGCTGGTGGCCTTCAGCATCCCGGGGCTGTTGCCCGCGGGTGGGATGAGCGACCCGTCGCTGCCCGGGACCGACGTGCTCGACGTGGCCCGTCACCTGGTGCTGCCCTGCCTCACCATGGTCCTGGTGATCTTCGCGCAGTACGTGACGATCATGCGGTCCTCGATCATCGACGAGCGGGGCGCGGCCTACCTGCTCACCGCCCGCGCCAAGGGCCTCACCGACGGGGGCGTGCGCCGCAGGCACGCCGCGCCCAACGCCCTGCTGCCCTCGGTCACCATGATCTTCATGCACCTCGGCACGCTGGTCAGCGGCGCGATCACCGTCGAGGCCGTCTACTCGTGGCCGGGACTCGGCTACCTCACCTACCAGGCACTCAAGATCCCCGACCTGCCCCTTCTCCAGGGCACGTTCATCATCTTCAGCGCGAGCGTGATCATCATGAACCTGCTGGCCGACCTCGCCTACCGCTTCCTCGACCCGAGGGTGCGTGCCCAATGAGGTCGCTGTTCTGGGGCGTGGGCGTGCTGGCCGCCTTCGCGCTGCTGGCCCTCACCGCCCCCCTCTACATCGGCGACGCCGACCTCAACGTCGTCAAGGTCACCGGACCGCAGCTGTCGCCGCCCGTGGGCGGCTACCCGCTGGGCACCGACCAGGCCGGACGCTCGGTGCTGCTCCTGGTCATCTGGGGCGCGCGGGAGTCGCTGGCAATCGGGCTGATCGCCACCGCGCTCACCGTGCTGCTCGGCAGCGCCGTCGGCCTGCTGGCCGGGCACTACCAGGGCATGATCGGCAAGGCGCTCATGCACGTCACCGACTGGTTCATCGCGCTGCCCAGCCTCCCGCTGGCCATCTCGCTGTCGGCGGTGCTCGGCCAGGGCGCGGCCTCCATCACCATCGCCATCGCCGTCACCTCGTGGACGGCCACCGCCCGCCTGGTCCGCGCCCAGACGCTCGCCGTGGAGGCCAGGCCGTTCATCGAGCGGGCCAGGGTCCTCGGCGCCGGCAACGCCCAGGTGATGCTGCGTCACGTGCTGCCCAACGTCCTGCCGCTGATCCTGGTCTCCAGCACGCTGACCATCGCCTCGGCGATCCTGTCGGAGGCGACGCTGACCTTCCTCGGCCTGGGCGACCCGACCAGCGTGACCTGGGGCTCCATGCTGCAGGCCGCGTTCGCCGGCGGGGCGGTCACCGCGGGAGCATGGTGGTACCTGCTGCCGCCCGGCGTCGCGATCCTCATCGTCGTGCTCGGCTTCACGCTCACCGGGCGGGCCGTCGAGCACCTGCTCGACCCCAGGAGGTCCGCTCATGCTTGAGGTGCGCGACCTCACCGTCAGCTACGGCACCCGTGACGGCGCCGCCCAGGCCGTGCGCGGCGTGAGCTTCACGCTCGAGCGCGGCCAGACGCTCGGCGTCGCGGGCGAGTCGGGGTGCGGCAAGTCGACGATGGCGCTCAGCCTGCTGCGGCTGCTGCCCGCCACCGCCCGCGTCACCGGCCAGGTGCTGTTCGAAGGGGAGGACCTGCTCACCGCGCGGTGGGACAGGCTGCGGGCCGTCCGCTGGAACGCCGTCTCGGTGGTCTTCCAGGGCGCGATGAGCGCGCTCAACCCGGTCCGCACGGTCGGCGACCAGATCTGCGAGCCGATCCTGTTGCACGACAGGGTGGGCGTGAAGGCCGCGCGCGGGCGGGCCGCCGAACTGCTGGAGGCGGTGGGCGTGCCCGCGCGGAGGGCGGGCGACTACCCGCACGAGTTCTCCGGCGGGCAGCGGCAGCGCATCATGATCGCGATGGCGCTGGCATGCCGCCCCGACCTGATCGTCGCCGACGAGCCGACGACCGCGCTCGACGTGATGGTGCAGGCGCAGATCCTGCGGCTGCTCGGCGACCTGGTCCGCGAGTCGGGCATCGGGGTCATCATGATCAGCCACGATCTGGCGGTCCTGGCGCAGATGTGCGAGCGCCTCGCCGTCATGTACGCGGGCCGGATCGTCGAGACGGGCCCGGCCAAGGAGCTGATCGCCGACCCCCGCCACCCCTACACCAGCGCGCTGGCCAGGGCCTTCCCCACCATCGGCGACCCGGCCTCGAGGCTGGCGCCCGAGGGACTGCCGGGCGACCCGCCGCGGATCGCCGACCTCGGCGACGGCTGCGCGTTCGCGCCCCGGTGCGAGTCTGCGGGGCCCGCGTGCCGTACCGGGGCGATGGAGTTGTGGCCGAGCGGCGAGGGTCGCGCGGCGGCCTGCGTGCACGTGCTGGAGGGAGGGGCGTCATGACGCCGGTGCTGGAGGCGCGCGGGCTGGAGATCGCCTACGGGCGGGCCCGCGCGGTCGACGGGGTCGACATCGAGGTACGGCAGGGCGAGATCGTCGCGCTCGTCGGCGAGTCGGGCTGCGGCAAGTCCAGCCTGGCCCGCGCGCTCGTCGGCCTGGTCAGGCCCACGCGCGGCGAGGTCCGCTACCGGGGCGCGCCCCTGGACTACCGGCGGCTCAAGGAGTACCGCCGCCACGTCCAGCTCATCCTGCAGGACCCGGGCGGCGCGCTGAACCCCCGGCAGACCGTCAGGGCGGCCGTCGCCGAGGGCCCCCGCCTGCACGGGCTGAAGGATGACCGGGTGACCTCGGCGCTGGCCAGGGCGGGGCTGCGGCCACCCGAGGACTACCTCGGGCGCTACCCGCACGAGCTGTCCGGCGGGCAGCAGCAGCGCGTCGTCATCGCGGGCGCGCTGGCCCTCGAACCCTCGGTGATCGTCGCCGACGAGCCCGTCGCCTCGCTCGACGCCTCGGTCAGGGGCGAGATTCTCAAGCTCATCCTCGGCCTCAGGGACGAGCTCGGGATGTCGGCCCTGGTCGTCACCCACGACCTCGGGCTGGCCTGGAACATCGCCGACAGGGTCGCGGTGATGTACCTCGGCCGGATCGTCGAGTCGGGCACCGTCGAGGAGGTGCTGATCAGGCCCCGCCACCCCTACACCAGGGCCATGCTCGCCGCCGCGTCGGGCACGGCGACGCCGCTGCAGGGCGAACCGCCCGACCCCGCCCGCATCCCCGCGGGGTGCCGCTTCCATCCCCGCTGTCCCAGCCGTACCGACGAGTGCGGCACGATCGACCCGCCCGTGCTCGCGGGAGTCGCCTGCCATCTCACGCCTTTGGAGGAGATTTCGTGATTCGTCCACCCGCTCTGCGTCCCGGCGACCGCGTGGCGGTGATCGCCGCCAGTGGCCCGCCCAACCAGGCCAACCTCGACAGAGGTCTGCGCGCCATGGAGACGGTGGGGCTCAAGCCCGAGGTCTTCAGCGCCGTGCGCATGGGCGGCACCGAGTACGACTACCTGGCCGGCGACGACGTCACCCGGGCGCGCGAGCTGACCGCCGCGCTCGCCGACCCCTCCTTCGCGGCCGTCTTCTGCGCCTGCGGCGGGTACGGCATGCAGCGCACGCTCGAACTGGTCGACTGGTCGCGCGTCCCCGCCGACCGGCCGAAGGTCGTGGTCGGCTACTCCGACGTCACCGCCCTGCTGGAGGCGCTCGCCGCCAAGCTCGGCTGGGTCTCCCTGTTCGGCCCCATGGTCGCCTGCGACGGCTTCTACGAGGGACCGGGACAGTACGACTTCGACCAGCTGATGAAGCTGCTGTTCACCCCCGAGCAGGTGCGCGAGCTGACCTTCCCCGACTTCAGGACCGTCGTGCCCGGCGTCGCCGAGGGCCGCACGCTCGGCGGCACCGCGACCCTGCTGGCCGCCTCCCTCGGCACCGACACCAGCCTGCCCGCCCGCGACGCCATCCTCTTCCTCGAGGACGTCGACGAGGAGCTGTTCCGGCTCGACCGCTACATCACCCAGCTGCGCCGCGCCACCTACAGCGACGGGGTGGCGGGCATCCTGCTGGGCACCTTCACCGACTGCGGCGAGCCGCGCGACGTCGAGCGCATGCTGGTCGAACGGCTCGGCGACCTCGGGGTGCCCGTCATGGCGGGCGCCGACATCGGCCACGGCATCGCCATGCAGACCTACCCGATCGGCGTGCGGGCCCGCCTCGACACCGAGCGCGGCACGTTGACCTTCCTGGAGCCCGTGCTCACCCCGCCCGCCGTCCACGACGAGGCCGGCGGAGCCGACCCGGCCTGAGAGCGCTCCGCGGGGCGCCTCAGTCGCGGGGCGCCCTGCGGACCACGGACGGCAGCAGCTCGCCCAGCCCCTTGGCGGTCATCGGCTCGGCGGGCACCAGGGCGAAGCCCGGGGAGGCGGACAGGTCCTCGGCGAGCGCCGGGTCGGCCAGGACGCCACCGGCGGGCGCCAGCGACGTCAACCTGCTGGCCAGGTTGACGGTCGTGCCGAACACGTCGCCCATCCTGCTGATCACCGGGCCGATCGCCAGGCCCACCCGCAGGTCGGGCATGGCCCGGTCGGGGGCGTGCACCTCCAGCAGCCGCAGCGCGATCTCGGCGGCCACCCGGGCCAGATCGGCCACGAACAGCACCGAGTCGCCCAGCGTCTTGACCACCCTGCCGCCCGAGGAGGTGACGACGTCTGCCGACCGGCCCTCGAACCGCTCCACCAGCCCCGCCAGCTCCTTCTCCGCGATCTGGCGGCTGAGCCTGGTGAATCCGACCATGTCGGCGAAGCCGACGGCCAGCCGTACGGTGCCGACCTCCTGGTCCACGATGCGGCCCGCGGCCGAGGCGAGCTGGCGGCGCCAGGTGTAGACCAGCAGCTGTTCCAGGGAGGGCACCACGCGGTCGGCGCGCGCCCGCCAGGCCTCCGGGCGCTTGGCCAGCGGCACGCCCGCCAGGTCGAGCGTCTCGGCGCCCAGCTCGGCCTGGGACTCGGCCAGGCTCGCCGTCGCCCTGCCGAGCGCCCTGGTCACCAGGAGCATGTGCTCCTCGTCGTAGCAGCCGTCGCTGACCAGGGCGACCAGCGTCTTCAGCGCCTCGACGTCGGCCTCGGTGAAGACGACCGCGTCGTCGGCGACGTTCGGGAATCCCAGCGCGCGCCAGTAGCGCCGCGCGCGGTAGACCGGCACCCCGGCCATCGCGGCGACCTGACGGCTGGTGTAGCGCCTGGGCTGGCGAAGGAAGGCCTCCGACAGCAGGTCGATCTGGGACTCGTCGACCGTCATGGGGACATTGCACCACACACCTGGCGTAGTTAGCGTTCAACACCATGAGGTCTTATGCCGTCCAGCTCTACACCCTCCGAGACCATCTGGCCGCCGACCCCACCGCCACCCTTTCCAGACTCGCCTCCCTCGGCTACGAGGCGGTCGAGCCGTTCACCCTCACCCCCGTCGAAGGCTTCGAGATCCACTCCGCGCACGCCCCGCTGCTGGGCCCCGGCAGGGAGGAGTACCTGAAGATCGCCGGCACGCTCATCGTGCCCATGGTGGACCCGGCGGAGTTCACCACCGCGGAGGGGATCAGCAGGACCGCCGACGCACTGAACGCCGCGGCCGCCTGGGGGACGGAACGCGGGGTGCGCGTGGGCTACCACAACCACCACTGGGAGCTGGCCTCGCACGTCGGCGGGCGGCACGCCCTCGAGGCGCTGGCCGACCTGCTGGACCCCGGAGTGATCCTGGAAGTGGACGTCTACTGGGCCGCGGTCGGCGGCGCCGACGTCCCCGAACTGCTCGGCAGGCTGGGGGAGCGGGTGCGGTTCCTGCACGTCAAGGACGGCCCGGCCAACCTGAAGGACCCGATGACCGCCGTGGGCGCGGGCACGCTGCCCATCCCCGACATCCTCGCCGCCGCGCCGCAGGCCATGCGGGTGGTCGAGCTCGACCGGTGCGCCACCGACATCTTCGAGGCGCTGGCCGACTCCCTCGCCTACCTGCGCGAGGTGGACCGGTGACCGGTGTCGCGATCGTGGGGTGCGGCAACATCAGCAGGCGCTACCTCGACAACTTCGCCGCCATGCCCGAGCTGCGCGTGGTCGCCTGCGCGGACCTGGACGCGGACCGGGCCAGAGCCGCCGCCGAGAAGTACGGCGTGCCCGTCGCGGGAGAGGTGTCGCAGGTCCTCGACCACCCCGACGTCGAGATCGTCGTCAACCTGACCGTGCCCGCCGCGCACGCCGAGGTCGCCATGGCGGCCGTCGCCGCCGGACGGCACGTCTACAACGAGAAACCCCTCACGCTCGACCCCGCCACCGGCCGCGAGCTGCTGGCCGCCGCCGAGCGGGCCGGGGTCAGGGTGGGCTGCGCGCCCGACACCTTCCTCGGCGCGGGACTGCAGACCGTCGCCCGCGCCCTGGCGGACGGCGCCATCGGCAGGCCGCTGTCGGCGATCACGATCCTGCAGGGCCCCGGCCCCGAACGCTGGCATCCCAGCCCCGAGTTCTTCTTCAAACCCGGCGCCGGACCGCTGTTCGACATGGGCCCCTACTACCTGACGGCCCTGGCCGTGCTGTTCGGCCCCGTCACGAAGGTGGCGGCCAACGGCAGCAGGGCGCACGCCCGGCGCACGGTCGGCTCAGGCCCGCTGGCCGGCTCCGTCTTCGACGTCGAGGTGCTCACCCACGTCAGCGCGCTGCTGGAGTTCGCCGGCGGGCAGCGCGCCACGACCGTCTTCTCCTTCGACTCGCCGCTGGCCCGCGGCGACTTCCTCGAACTCACCGGCACCGAGGCCACGCTCGCCGCGCCCGACCCGAACAACTTCACCGGCCCGGTACGGCTGCGCCGTACCGGAGCGCCCGATTGGACCGACTTACCGGTGGAGGGCACCACCCTGGGACGCGGCATCGGCGTGCTCGAGATGGCCCGCGCCATCGCGGCGGGACGGCCGCACCGGGCCTCCGGCGAGCTGGCGGCGCACGTGGTGGAGGTGATGGCGGCGATACTCCAGTCGGCGGAGGAGGGACGCTTCGTCCCCGTCACCTCCACGTTCGTCCCTCCCGAGGTGTGGGAGGACCACCCGGCCGGCTGACCCCGGCTGGTGAGGCGGTCGCGCCACGTGCTGCCGCGCCCTACAGCAGCGTGGCGCCGACCGCCTGGAAGCCGGCCAGCGCGCGGTCCAGCCGGGCCAGCGTGTCGGGGTGCAGGATGATGCCGGCCGTCTCCAGGTTCTCGGTGATGTGCGCGGGCGTCCTGCTGCCGGGGATCGGGACGACGTGCTCGTCCTGGTGCAGCAGCCAGGCCAGCGCGAGCTGGGCCGGGGTGATGCCGAGCTCGACGGCCAGCGTCCTGATCGGCGCGAACCTGTCGTTGTTCGTGGCCAGGTTGGCCGGGTCGAAGCGCGGCGCGTTGTGCCGGAAGTCGCCCTCCTCGAGCTTGGTGACGCCTCCCGTGAGGAAGCCGGAGCCCAGCGGGCTCCAGGCCACCATGCCGACGCCCAGCTCCCGTGCCGTCGCCAGCAGGTCCGGCTCGATCGGACGCCACATCGACCACTCGACCTGCACCGCCGTGATCGGCAGCACGGCGTGCGCCGCGCGCAGCTGCCCGGCGGTCACGTTGGACAGGCCCGCGTGCCGTACCAGACCGGCCCGGACCAGGTCGGCGACCGCGCCCATGGTGTCCTCGACGGGCACGCCGGGGTCGGGGTAGTGCAGGTAGTACAGGTCGATCACGTCCGTGTCCAGGTTGCGCAGGCTGCGCTCGGCGTACCCGCGCACCAGCGAGGGGTCGGCGTTGCCGCGCAGCTCGCCGAAGGCGTAGCCCACGGGGATCGAACGGGTCTCCACCCCGGGCGGGACGGCCAGCCCGAACTTGGTCGCCACCACGACCTCGTCCCGCCTGCCCTTGACGGCTCTGCCGACGAGGCGCTCGTTGTGCCCGTCGGGCCCGTAGGCGTCGCTGGTGTCGATGTGGGTGCCGCCGTGATCCATGGCGTGCCGCAGCGCGGTCAGCGCCGAGTCGTCGTCGATCTGCCCGTAGATGCCGGGCGAAAGGACCATCGCCCCGAAGCCGATCGGCGGGACGGTGAGCGTGCCAAGAGTTCTCATGTCTCCGAGCATCCGCCCCCGGGTCCGGGCCGGTCCAAGACATGCCGGTATAACCGATGGTTATGGACATCCATCTGCGGGAGCTGCGGTACTTCGTCGCCGCCGCCGAGGACCTGCACGTGACACGGGCGGCCGAGCGGCTCTTCGTCTCCCAGCCCGCGCTGTCCAAGCAGCTCAGGGCGCTCGAGCGGCAGATCGGCTGCACGCTGTTCGACCGGGTGCCGGGCGGCCTGGCGCTCACCCGCCAGGGGGCGGCGCTGCTGCCCGTCGCCCGCGACCTGCTCGCCCGGTGGGACGAGGGTCTCGACCTGGTACGGCAGGCCGCCCCCACGGGAACGCTCGTCGTCGGCCTGCAGACCGCCGTCGGCAGGGGCATCCAGGCCGAGGCGCTGCGCCGCTTCAGGGAACGCATGCCGGGCTGGACGGTGTCGCTGCGCGTGGTCGGGTGGGAGGACCCGAGCGCGGGACTGGCCGACGGCACCTCGGACGTGGCCTTCCTGTGGTTGCCCGCGCCCGAGGGGATCGCGACCTTCGTGCTGTCGACCGAGCAGCGCTTCGTCACCCTGCCGGAGGCGCACCCGCTGGCCGGCCGGGAGGAGATCGCCTTCGCCGACCTCAGGGACGAGCCGTTCGTCGCGCTGCCCGCGGCGGCGGGGCCGATGAGGGAGTTCTGGCTCGGCAGGCCCGACGCGGTCGTCGGCGCGGAGGCGAGCTCGGCCGACGAGGTCTTCGAGGCGGTGCTGGCCGGGCTGGGCCTGGTCCTGCTGGCGGAGGGCAACGCCCAGCTGTACAAGCGTCCTGGGCTGGTCAGCCGGCCGGTCGGCGGGCTGTCGCCGGCCCGCCTGGCCATCGGGTGGCGGGCGGGCGACCACCGCCCCGCGGTGACCGCCTTCCTGGAGGCGCTGGCCGCCGTGGTCGGCCCGGACGGCCCGCACGGCCCGGAGGACCCGCACGGCGCGGACGGCTGATCATGGCGCAGGGCGGGAGTCCGGATAGCGCTTTCAGTGACGGGTGAGGTGGAATGTCAGGAGTTGACCTCTGACCTTCGGGAGACCCTGTGCCCCTGTTCGACCTCCCCCTCGACCGGTTGCGCGAGTACCGCCCGGAGCGTGACGAGCCCGCCGACTTCGACGCGTTCTGGAGCGACACTCTCGCCGAGGCCGCCGAGCACGATCTGGCTCCCTCGTTCACGCCCTACGACATCCCGCTGACCGCCGTGGACGTCTACGACACCTCCTTCGCCGGCTGGGGCGGCCACCGGATCAACGCGTGGCTGATCGTGCCGCGCGGGGCCGAGGGCCCCCTGCCCTGCATGGTGCAGTACATCGGCTACTCGGGCGGCAGGGGCTTCCCCCACGACCACCTCACCTGGCCGGCCGCGGGCCTGGCCGTCCTGGTGGTCGACACCCGCGGGCAGGGCGCGCACAGCCCCACCAGCCCCGGCGCCACCGCCGACCCGCACGGCGGCCGGTCGCCGCAGGCGCCCGGCATGATGACCAGAGGCATCCTCGACCCCGCCGACTACTACTACCGGCGGGTGTTCACCGACGCCGTGCGGGCGGTGGACGTGGCCGCGGGCCACCCGGCCGTCGACGCGGGCAGGATCGTGGTGTCGGGCGCCAGCCAGGGCGGCGGCATCGCCCAGGCGGTCGCCGCGCTGCGTCCCACGGTGCGGGGGGCGCTGATCGACGTCCCGTTCCTCACCCACTTCCGCAGGGCGGTCGAGATCACCGGCCGCGACCCCTACCAGGAGATCGTCCGCTTCCTGGCCACCCAGCGGGCCGACGCCGGCACCGTGTTCCGCACGCTGTCCTACTTCGACGGCCTGAACTTCGCCGCGCGCGGCCAGGTGCCGGCGCTGTACTCGGTGGCGCTGATGGACGACGTCTGCCCGCCCTCGACGGTGTTCGCCGCCTACAACCACTGGCAGGCGGACAAGGAGATCACCGTCTGGCCGTGGAACAACCACGAGGGCGGCGGCGGCTTCCAGCGGGAGGAGCAGCTCAGGTACGTGGCCAAACTCCTGGCCTAGTCGGCACGGATCGTCAGCGGGCGGCGCGGAGCGCCGCGAGCAGGCCGTGGACGCGTGAGGGGGCCTCGCGCGGCGCGCCGCGGGTGAGCTCGCCGCCGATGCCGACGGCCACCGCGCCCGCGGCGATCCACTCGGGCGCGGTGGCGGCGCTGATCCCGCCCGTCGGGACGATCGGCGCCTGCGGCAGCGCCTGCAGGATGTCGCGCAGCGCCTGCGGGGAGCTCTGCGTCGCGGGGAACAGCTTGACCAGGTCGGCGCCGGCCTCCAGCGCCCTGACGATCTCGGTCGGCGTCAGGGCTCCGGCGACCACCGGCACGCCGTGGCGGTGGCCCGCGCGGATCACGCCCGCGTCGAGCGTGGGGCAGACCAGGAAGCGGGCGCCCGCCTCGATCGCCATTCCGGCCTGGACCGCGTCGAGCACGGTGCCCGCGCCGACGAGCGCGCCGGTGGCCAGCTCGCGGACGGCGGCCAGCGCGCCGGGCGTCGACAGCGACACCTCGACGGCGGCAAGCCCGGCGGCCGACAGCCGCCTGCCGTACGTGACGGCCGTCTCGGCGGACGGTGCGCGGATGATGCCGATCACGCGGTCGGCCACCAGGCGTTCGGTCAGCCGCCACCGGAAGTCACGCACCGGGAGCCCCCGTCCACAATCATGAGTGATGAGATGATTTCCCGGCACTGGTGGAAAAGCAAACCCGCGAGCGATGGGGGATGTGGTGACGCGTCCTGACGTGGTCGGTGTCGGAGAGGCGATGGTGCTGCTCCAGCCCGCCGAAGGAGAGCGCCTGGCGACCGCCGGCCGGATGGGCGTGCACGTCGGCGGCGCCGAGCTGAACGTGTGCGCGGCCGTCGCCCGGCTCGGCGGCACGGCCTGGTTCGCCTCGCGCGTGGGCGCCGACCCGTTCGGCGAGCGGGTCCTGGCCGTCGCCGCGTCCCTCGGCGTCGGCACCTGCCTGGTCGGCCGCGACGGCACCAGGCCGACCGGCGTGTTCTTCAAGGAGGTGCTGCCGGACGGGGTCAGGCGCGTGCACTACTACCGGTCGGGGTCGGCCGCGGCCGGGATGGACGACAGCGACGCCGCCGCGATCCTCGACGCCCGGCCGAGGGCGATCGTCGTCAGCGGCATCACGATCGCCCTCGGCGAAGGGCCCGAGCGGCTGGTCCGGGCCCTGGCCGAAGGCGCGCGCTCAGCGGGGGCGCTGCTGGTCGTCGACCCCAACCTGCGCCCGGCGCTCGGCCGCCAGGACCGCGTGCTGGCCACGGTACTCGACCTGCTGCCACGCACCGACCTGCTGGTTCTCGGCCAGGACGAGGCGGAACCGCTGTTCGGCGCCACGGCACCCGCCGACGTGTTCGCCGCCGCCCTGGCGCGCCGCCCCGAGGGCGTCGAGGTCGTGCTGAAGGCCGGCGCGGACGGCGTCTACTACCACGGCGAGGACGGCGCGGCCGGCCACCTGCCGAGCGCCGCGCGGGTGGTGCGCGACCCGGTCGGCGCGGGAGACGCGCTGCTCGGCGGCTACCTGGCCGCCAGGCTCTCCGGCGCCACGCGCGAGCACGCCGCTCGGGTGGGCAGCGTGCTCGCCGGGCGCATCGTGGAGGTGCACGGCGACGTCGAGGGCCTTCCCTCCGCCGCCGAGGCCGCCGCGCTCCTGATGGTGTGATCGCCTCTCACGAGGCGTCCTGCTGACCCGTGACGTGGAAGGCGACCCCGCCCTCCCCGTCGGTGTCGGCGTCCAGTGACTTGTCGTCCAGGACGCTGGCCGCCACCGGGTCGAGGTAGACCCTGGCTCCTTCCTTCTCCACCACCTCATCGGTCGGTTCAGGCGCGTCGGCCATGCTGAGCACCAGGGATCCCTGGTCGTCGCCCTGTGACGAGATGCGGATACCGCTGGCCTCCGCATCCTGCCGGGCGGTCAGATCCTTGATGACCTGGGCTGCGTTTGGCGTCAGAGTGAGCACTACGGCTCCTCCTCGTTCTCGGTTGCAGGGTTTCGGGGTCCTTGCCCCGCCAGCTCCGCGCTACACACCTTCTCCGCTGCCGACGGGCACCGGTCACGCGAAGGCGGGCATGATCCGGTCATGGATCAGCCGCAGCTGCTCCTCGACGGAGGCCACCTCCGGCAGGTCGCGTCCCATGAACTGCTTGACCAGCGTCGCGTCCGTCACCGCGAGGATCATGTGGTTGACCCCCGACGGCTCGATCTCGCGCCTGATCTTCTCCACGCACTCCTCGGGAGTGCCGGCGATCGACAGCCGGTCGCCCAGCTCCGGGCTGGTCAGCTCGATGGCCCTGGCCAGGTCGCCGGCCCCGAGCGCGTCGACGACGGGCTTCATCACGTTCGGGTCGACCCCGTTGCGCTCCAGCTGCTCGGCCGGCATCGACGAGGCGTAGAGGCCGACCATGCTGCGCGCGGCCTCCTTGGCCACCGCGGAGTCGGGTCCCGTGGCGAAGACGACCCAGGCTCCGATGTCCATCGCCGTCCAGTCCTTGCCCGCCTTCTCGGCGCCGGCCCTGAACTCCGACACCAGGTAGTCGTAGGCCTCGCGAGTGTAGCTGAGCGCGTGGTGCACGCCGTCGGACAGCTCTCCCGCGGCGCGGAAGGAGCGGGGGCCGCGCATCGCGCCGAGCTTCACCGGCACGTGCTCCTGCACGGGCCTGGCGAAGGTGAACAGGCCGTTGTAGCGGAAGAACTCGCCCTCGAAGGTGATGACGCCGTCGTCCAGGAGCGTGCGCACGACGTGCGCGGCCTCCTTCACGCGTGACAGCGGCCTGGTGGTCGCCCAGTCGATGCCGTACTGGGCGAGCAGCCCGAAGTTGCCGCTGGACAGGACCACCTCGGCGCGGCCGTCGCTGAGCTCGTCGAGGGTGGCGGCGGCCTGCGCGATGAGCGAGGGCTCGCGCAGCACCACCGAGGACAGGCTCGGGCCGAACCTGACCCTGCTGGTCTGTTGCGAGGCGGCCGCGAACAGCAGCCAGAGGTCCTTGTGCCAGGTCTCGTCGGCCGCGTAACAGGCGTGGAAGCCCAGCTCGTCGGCGACCTTGATGGCCTCCAGCGACTCCTGGAGCGGGTAGTCGGGCAGCATCACGTAACTGAACTTCATCGCTCCTCCTGCGTTCTCGGCCAGATCATGTTGAGGATGGCCAGCACGCCGACGTTGACCGCCAGGCCCGCCCCACCCAGCGTGAAAGGCCCGGAAGGGCGCCACCCGAGCAGCCGCGCCCGCAGCGCCGCCAGCACCACCATCTGGAAGCCCAGGTAGATGCCCAGCGTGGCGAACGAAATGATCTTCACGAGGGCGTCCTCGGAGATGATCGACCCCAGCACCACGAGCGCGGGCACGATCGCGGCCACCAGCAGCGTGTACGGCGGGACGTGCCGCGCCGCCGAGAACCGGCGCAACAGCGCGCTGCCGGCGATCATGCCGTCGCGGGCGTAGGAGTACAGCAGCCGGCTGGCCGCCGCCTGCAGGCTCAGCGCGCACAGGCTCATCTCCCTGCGGAACTCGGAGGTGTAGCCGAGGTCGGCCAGCCTGCTGTCATCCGTCGAGGTCATCGAGCAGCTCCTCGCCCGAGATCACCTTGTGCGCGAAGTGCCGGTGCATCCAGGCCAGGTGGTCGGCGCGGGAGCGGGCCAGGCGCAGCGTGTCCCAGTTGGGGAAGGTCTGCTGGGTCACGTGCTCGGTCATGAGGGCCGGATCCACCTCGTAGACGTGCTCGAACCTGGTGATCGCCACCTCCGAGGCGCGCTCGGGCGGCGGCGGGGTCATCTCGTCGTGGTAGCGGTAGCTCACGGCTCCTCCAGACCCGGCTCGTAGGCGCGGTCGAGCAGGTACTTGCCCGGGTTCATGATGTTGCGCGGGTCGACGGCGCGCTTGACGGCGAGCATGATCTCGAAGCCGCCGCCCAGCTCCTCCGGCACCAGGTCCACCTCGCCCTCGCGGCAGGAGCCGTGGCACGCGCTGATCGAGCCGCCGTTGGCCAGCGCCACCGCCGCCAGGTCGCGCTTGGCGGCCACCCACGCCGTCCAGGCCGCGTCGTCCAGGCGCTGCTCCCAGATGCCGATGTCGATCTCGGTCAGGTAGTCGGCGCCGGTGGGGCCGTTGGTGTAGGCGAACATGCCCCAGTCGTCGAACACGTCCGACTCCCTGCGCAGCCGGTCGGCGATCTCGTGCCATGCCAGCCGTACGGCCGGCAGCCGGGAGTAGTTGATCGAGGCGTCCTCGCAGTGCCAGCTCATCGGCACCACCTGCCCCGATCGCGTCCGCCCGTGCAGGGGCGTGGCGTAGCGGTCGTGGCGGGCGGCCCAGTCGCCCTCGGAGATCTCGTCGCCGAGGTAGCGGGCGCCCGACGAGCGGGCGATCCGCAGCAGCCGCCGGCCGCCGGCGCGCACCTCGTCCTCGTAGCCGTACAGGGCCGCGCAGACCAGTGCCTTCACCGACGACGGCTGCGGGATGTAGGCCTCGTCGTCACGCCGCAGGTAGGCGACCTTCCACTCGTCGAACAGCACCGCGCCCGCGAACGTGGCCACCCCGGCCCGGGCCAGCCGCCCGACCGCCGCGTAGGCGCTGTCGTAGTCCTCGAAGGCCCAGAACGGCGAGAACTCGGCCTCGGGCTTGGGGAACAGCTTCAGTGTCGCCTCGGTGGCGATGCCGAGCGTGCCCTGGTGCCCCATGAACAGGTGCTTGAGCTGGTAGCCGCTCGACGACTTGGTGATCTTCCGGCCGATGCCGTCGCCGACGTGGATGACCTTCCCGGTCGGCAGCACGTGGTCGAAGCTCAGCACCAGGTCGCGGCTGTGGCCGTACCGGGAGCCGATGAGCGACCAGCCGCTGGTGCCGATCCTGCCGCCGACCAGCGAGCACGGGTAGGAGGCGGGGTCGTCGGGAAAGATCAGGTCGTGGCGTGAAAGCACCTCGTTGAGCTTCAGCGCGTTGATGCCCGTGCCAACTGTGCAGGTCCTGTTCTCGAGGTCGATCTCCTTGATCTGGTTGATGCGCTTCACATCCACGACGATGCCTCCGCGCAGCGGCACCGCGCCGTCGGTCAGCCCGGTGCCGCCGTCGCGCGGCACCACCGGGATCCGGTAGGCGTGCGCGAGCCGCAGCACCTCCGCCACCTCCTCGGTGGAGCCCGGCAGGACCACCAGGTCAGGCATCCGCTCCGCCCACCGGTGCACGGGGAAGGGGGCGGGCACGCGCGTGCGGTTGAGCCGGTCGGCCCGGCCCGTCAGCACGTGCTCGGGGCCGAGGACCTGGCGCAGCTCCTCCAGCACCGGGTCGTCCATGGCGATGGTCATCAGGCCACCCCCAGCGATTCGGCCAGCAGCTCGTGCAGGTCGACCACGCCGATGGCGCGGGCGCCGCCCGCCTCGGTGAGCGGCCGCTCGGCCCACGGGCAGGCGGTGACGAGAGTGTCGACACCGAGCTCGGCCGCCTTGTCCATGCGCATCCGGCTGATCCTGGCGGTCAGCTCCGGCTTCTCGACGCCCAGCCCGCCGCCCGCGCCCGAGCAGTACGACCACTGGCTGACCCGGTCCACGTCGTGGAAGGTCAGGCCGGGGATGGCGCGCAGGATCTCGCGCGGCTCCCGCCAGATCCCCTTGCGCTTGTTGAGCCGGCACGGGTCGTGGTAGGTCACCGTCCGCTCGACGGGCACGTGCGGCACCAGCCGCCCGTCCCTGAGCATCGCGGCCAGCAGTTCGACCACCAGCACCACCTCGATGTCGAAAGACTCCCCGAAGTACCTGGGGTAGTCCTCGGTGAAGGTGATGTAGTCGTGCGGGTCGAGCACCAGCACGCGCCGCACGCCGCTCGCCCGCCAGTCCTCCAGGTTGTGCCTGGCGAAGCGGAGCGCCTGCTCCTCGTAGCCCATCTCGGCGGCGGGCCCGCCGCAGCACCACTGCTCGTTCATCAGCCCGAACGGGTAGCCCGCAAGCTCGAGCATCCGCGCGACCGCCCGGGGCGCCGTCGTCCGGTGGAAGGCGGCCTCGCAGTCGACGAACAGGATCGTCTCCCCGCCCACCGGCAGGTCGAGGCCCTGGGCCCAGTCGCGCACCCGCTCCTGGGACACCCGCGAGGTCACGGGTTCGTGCGTCAGCTCGTCGGTCAGCAGGTTCCACCGCTGCCATCCCGGCTGGTGCACGCCCTCCCGTACGGCGAGGGCGCGCACGGCCTTGACCAGGTCGACGGTCCTGGTGCGGAAACGGTAGAAGTCGCCGGTGAACAGCGAGTTGGGACAGCGCAGCTCGCACGCGCCGCATCCGGTGCAGTTGACGTAGTCGGCCGCGACGTCGGCGACCTCGAGGGAGCCCTGCTCCATCGCCACCACGTTGGCGTGGAAGGCGGTGGGGCTCCACGACTCGTTGCGCGTGACCTGCAGGACCGGGCAGACCTCGCGGCAGAACTTGTGGCCTGAGGAGAAACAGTTGTAGGCGGCGTTGCGCCACTCCTCAGCGAACCTCTTCTCGGGATCAGGCACGGGTCGGCCTCCCTCAGATCGGGTTGCGATTAAAACTATGAGTTCATATTTCAGAATGCAATATGCTGGCTGCCGTGGATCAGCTCCCCGACGCCGCCGTCTTCGCCCCCGTCGACGACGGATCCGGCAGGGTCGAGGTCGTCGTACGGCGCCTGGCCGAGGCGATCGCGCTCGGCCTCATCGGCGACGGCGACCAACTGCCCGCCGAGCTCGACCTGGCCGCCTCGCTCAACGTCTCCACCGTCACCCTGCGAGCCGCCCTGGCCGCGCTGCGCGAACGCGGGCTCGTCGAGACCAGGCGCGGCAGGGGTGGCGGCACGTTCGTGCGCGGCCCGGCCGACCCCTCCACCGCCAGGCTCAGGACCAGGCTGCGCGAGCTGACCAGCTCCGAGCTGCGCGAGATGGGCGACTACCGGTCCGCCATCGCCGGCGCCGCCGCCCGCCTGGCCGCCATGCGCGCCTCGGCCGACCAGATCGCCCGGCTCCACCACGTCGTCGACCGCCTCGAAGCGGCCGCCACGGTCGGCGAGCGCCGCCGCGCCGACGGCCGCTTCCACATCGAGGTCGCCGCCGCCGCCCAGTCCGTCAGGCTCACCCGCGCCGAGATCGACATCCAGTCCGAGGTGGGCGAGCTGCTCTGGCTCCCGTACGGCGAGGCCGTCGACCGGGAGGAGGTGGTGCGCAGCCACCGGCAGGTCATCGACGCCATCACCGCCCGGCAGCCCGACCGGGCACGAACGTTGACGGAGGAGCACCTCGACAGGGGCACCGAGCGTCTGATGGAGTTCCATTGGCGACTTGTCACCCAGGACCAACGGGAGTGGCGATGAGCGATCCACATGTTGCCCTCGTGGCCGCCAGGGTCCACGCGATCGTCGAGGACGTCTTCCGCGCGCTGGAGGAGATCAGGACCGGCGTCGAGGACAGCTACCGGTCCCGCTTCACCGCCGCCGACCTGGCCGGCGTCCGCCCCCAGATCTTCGGCTGCCTGCGCCGCCTGCACGGCATCGCCGCCGGCGCCGGTGTGATCGTCGCCCCCGGCGTGCTCGCCGACCGCCCGCGCTGGCTCGACTGGTGGCAGACGCCGCCGGAGGACGACCCGATCTTCCTGGACGTCGACCTCGACCCCGAGAGCCTCGACTTCTACGACTACACCGCCGCCGAGTGGTTCGCGGTGCCCCAGCGCACCGGCCGCCGCCACGTCGTCGGGCCCTACGTCGACTACGGCGGCACCGACACCTACATGCTCACCTTCACCACGCCCGCCCGCGCCGGCGACCGCTTCCTCGGCGTGGTCGGCGCCGACGTGCGCGCCGCCAGGTTCGAGGCGCTCCTGCTGGGCGTGCTGGCCGCCTGCCCGACCCCGGTCACCCTGGTCAACGCCGAGGGGCGGGTGGTGGCCGCCAACTCGCCGCGACTGCCCGCCGGATCGCTGCTCATGGCCGAGACGGCCGACAGCGAACGGCTGCCCGGCGCACCGTGGAGCGTCGTTTCCGGCGTCCGGGAAAGGGCAGTTAAGCTGGCCTGACGATCTTGCATGGAGGGCTGGCTTTGATCCCGCGGCACGAGTTCACCTTCGACCCGACCTACGGCTACGACCTCGACGCGCTGCTGGCCGTACCGGCTCCGCCGGCGCCCGCCGACTTCGCGGCGTTCTGGCGCGGCACACACGAGCAGGCGATGGCGGTCAGCGTCGCGCCCAAGCTCGGCCCCGCCGAGTGGGAGGCCGACGGCCTGCGCTTCCACGGCGTGACCTACACCTCCGTCGACGGGTTCAGGATCGGCGGCTGGCTCAGCCTCCCGCTCGACGGCCGCGTCACCAGGGCGCGCGTCGTCGCCCACGGCTACGGCGGCCGCGACCACCCCGAAGTCAGGGTCAACATCCCCGGCACGGCCACCATCTGGCCGTGCGCCCGCGGCCTGCCCGCCCGCAGCCTGCATCCCGGCATCCCCGCCGACGCCCAGCGGCACGTGCTGCACGGCATCGGCGCCCGCGAGACCTACATCCACGGCGCCTGCGTCGCCGACATGTGGTGCGCCGCCACCGCGCTGGCCGAACTCGTCCCCGAGGCCGCGGCCGTCCGGCTCGACTACATCGGCTCCAGCTTCGGCGGCGGCATCGGCCCGTTCGTCCTCGCCTTCGACGACCGGTTCACCAGCGGCGCCCTGGTCATCCCCAGCTTCGGCAACCACCCGCTGCGCGTGACGCTGCCGTGCACGGGAAGCGGCGCGGCCGTCCGCGACCACTACGCCGCCCACCCCGAGGTGCTCGACGTCCTGGCCTACTTCGACGCCGCCACCGCCGCCACCTTCGTACGCCGCCCCGTGCACGTGGGCGCCGCCCTGTTCGATCCCTCCGTCCCGCCTCCCGGGCAGTTCGCCATCTACAACGCGCTCGCCGGCCCCAAGGAGCTGTTCGTGCTGGAGACCGGGCATTACGCGCACCCGGAAGAAGCAGCGCAGGAGGCGGCGTTGACGCAGTCGCAATATCGGTTCATGACCGCTTGATAACCTCCCCGCGGTGCGATGGATCATCCATCGCGGGTAGGTCGTCAGGTTGAGAGTGCGAGGAGGAGACGTGGACATCACTCGGAGCGGCGAGTGGGCGGCGCTGAAGGCCAACCACGAGGCCGTGGCGGGCAGGCACCTGCGCGAGCTGTTCGCCGAGGACCCCGGCAGGGTCGAGCGGATGAGCATGACCGCCGGTGACCTGTACCTCGACTACTCCAAGCACCGCGCCACCGCCGAGACGATGGAGCTGCTGCTGGCGCTGGCCGAGCGGGCCGGACTGCGCGAGCGGATCGAGGCCATGTTCTCCGGCGAGCACATCAACGTGAGCGAGGACCGGGCGGTCCTGCACGTGGCGCTGCGCATGCCCGCCGACGCCAAGCTGGTCGTCGACGGGCAGGACGTGGTCGGCGACGTGCACGCCGTCCTGGACAAGATGAGCGACTTCAGCGCCAGGGTGCGCTCGGGCGAGTGGAAGGGCCAGACCGGCCAGGCCATCAGGACCGTGGTCAACATCGGCATCGGCGGCTCCGACCTCGGGCCCGCCATGGCCTACGAGGCGTTGCGCGACTACGCCGACGCCGGCATCGCCGCCAGGTTCGTCTCCAACATCGACCCCGCCGACATCCACGGCGCGCTGCGCGACCTCGACCCCGCCACCACGCTGGTCATCGTCAGCTCCAAGACCTTCACCACGCTCGAGACGCTGACCAACGCCAAAGTGGCTCGCCAGTGGCTGGTCGGCGCGCTCGGTGAGGAGGCCGTCGCCAAGCACTTCGTCGCCGTCTCCACCAACGCCGAGAAGGTGGCCGAGTTCGGCATCGACACGGCCAACATGTTCGGCTTCTGGGACTGGGTCGGCGGCCGCTACTCCTACGACGGCGCCATCGGCCTGTCGCTGATGATCGCCATCGGGCCCGAGCGCTTCCGGGAGATGCTCGACGGCTTCCACACCATCGACGAGCACTTCCGCACCGCGCCCTTCGAGGCCAACATGCCGGTCATCATGGGCCTGCTCGGCATCTGGTACGCCGACTTCTTCGACGCGCAGACCCACGCCGTCCTGCCCTACAGCCAGCGCCTGCACCGCTTCCCCGCCTACCTGCAGCAGCTGACCATGGAGTCCAACGGCAAGTCGGTGCGGGCCGACGGCACGTCGGTGACCGTACCGACCGGCGAGATCTACTGGGGCGAGCCAGGCACCAACGGCCAGCACGCCTTCTACCAGCTGCTGCACCAGGGCACGCGGCTGGTACCGGCCGACTTCCTCGGCTTCGCCGAGCCGTTCGAGGACGCCGACGGCATGCACGACCTGCTCACCGCCAACCTCCTCGCGCAGACCTCCGCGCTGGCCTTCGGCAAGACGGCGGAGGAGATCGCGGCCGAGGGCACGGCCGCCGAGATCGTGCCGCACAAGGTGATGCCGGGCAACCGGCCCACCTCCACCATCCTCGCGCCCAAGCTGACGCCGGCCACGCTCGGCCAGCTCGTCGCCCTCTACGAGCACATCGTCTTCGTCGAGGGCACCATCTGGGGCATCGACTCCTTCGACCAGTGGGGTGTCGAGCTGGGCAAGAAGATGGCGCTCGACCTGGCGCCCGCGCTCACCTCGGCCGAGGCCCCTGCACAGGCGCCCGACGCCTCCACCGCCGCGCTCGTGCGCGCTTACCGGAGGCTCAGGGGCAGGAAGGTGTGAACCCATGGCGCTGGTCCTGTTCGGCATCACCGGCGACCTGTCGAAGAAGATGCTGTTGCCGGCACTCCACCGGCTCGCCGAGACAGGCCAGCTGAAGGAACCGGTCGTCGGGGTCGCCAAGACCGACCTCGGCCTCGACGGCCTGCGCGCCTTCGCGCGCCAGGCCGTCGGGCAGGACCTGTCGCCGCACCTCGACCTGCGGCTGGTCGCCGGTGACCTCGCCGACCACGGCACCTACGAGCGGCTGCGCGATCAGGTCAACGGCCTCGGCCACCTCACCCACTACCTGGCGGTGCCGCCGTCGCTGTTCGCCACCGTGGCCAAGGGCGTGGCCGCGGTGGGGCTCAACACCGGCTCGCGGCTGGTGGTGGAGAAACCCTTCGGACACGACGTGGAGTCGGCCAGGCAGCTGAACGCCGAACTCCTCACCTGCTTCGAGGAGGAGCGTCTCTTCCGCGTCGACCACTACCTCGGCAAGGAACCCGTCGAGGACCTGATCGTCTTCCGCTTCGCCAACACCATGCTCGAACCCATCTGGAACCGCACCTACGTGCGCAGCGTCCAGATCACGCTGGCCGAGACCTTCGGGGTGGAGGACAGGGGCGCCTTCTACGACCGGGTCGGCGCGCTGCGCGACGTCGTGCAGAACCACCTGCTCCAGCTGCTGGCCTACACCGCCATGGACGCCCCGCCGTCGGCCGACGCCCGCGCCGTGCTCGACGAGAAGTGGCGGGTGCTGCGCTCGGTCCGCGCCGTTCAGGAGTCCGACGTGGTGCGCGGGCAGTACGAGGGGTACCGCGACACGCCGGGGGTCGCGAAGGACTCGCGCACCGAGACGTTCGTCGCGTTGCGCGCCACCATCGACAACTGGCGCTGGGCGGGCGTGCCGTTCTGCGTCCGCACCGGCAAGTGCCTGCCCGTCGACGCGCTGGAGATCGTCGTCGAGCTGCACCGGCCGCCGGTCGCCTACTTCAGCGCCCGGCCGGCGCCCAACCTGCTCAGGTTCCGGATGCACCCGGACGCCGGCGTGACCTTCGACCTGCTGGCCAAGGAGCTGGACGTGCTCGACCGGACGCACGAGGTGGCGGTCTCCGTCGACTTCGCCACGGCGCTCGGGCCGGCCGAGGCGGCCTACGAGCAGGTCCTGAAGGACGCGCTCGCCGGCGACCCCCGGCACTTCGTGCGCTTCGACCTGGTGGAGGAGTCCTGGCGGATCGTCCAGGACCTCCTCACCTCCGACGTCGAGCCCGAGCCCTACGCGCCGGGGACCTGGCCCGAGGCCGCCTCGCGGATCGCGCCCGGCGGGTGGCACAGCGTGGGGGCGACGACCGGCGAGAGGGCCTCGCCGGGCCGCTAGTGCTCATGCCCGGAGGAACTCGGCGATCGGCTCGGCCTGGCCGAAGACGGCGTGACCGACCTGGGGGAGCAGGTTCACGGTCGAGTGCGAGACGCACTCACGCACGCGCCGCGCGGTCTGGTGGGAGTCGAACATGGCGTCACGGTCACCGACGATGACGAGTACGGGCATGGTGAGGCCGCGCAACGCGTCGTCGGAGAACACCGGGAGCTTCTCCCTGCGCGGGTTGAAGTGCGTGAAGGTCAGGACGACGGCGTCGAGTGCCTGCCGGTCCTTCTCCCCGTCCAGTCCTGCGACGGCCATCGCCGACTCGCGCAGTCCGCCGCGTCGGAACGGGCCGGTCAGGAGAGCCTTGAAGATCCAGCCGACCTTCTGCCGTCCCACGCCGCCGGGGCACATCAGGGCCAGGCGGGTCACTCGCTCTGGACGGCGGATGGCGTAGTCCAGGGCCGTCCAGCCGCCGAGGGACGTCCCGACGAACGCGGCGCCGGTGATCCCGAGCCCTTCCAGTACGTCGTCCAGCCAGAGTGATACGGCGTCGGAGCCCAGGGCGGGGCGCGAGGGCGCGCTCAGGCCCGGCTCGCCGACGAGGTCGACGGCGTACGTGCGGAAGTGCTGAGACCAGGTGGCGACATCTTCCCGCCACATCGACGCGTTCGCGCCGGAGCCGTGCAGCAGCACCAGGGGCGGCGCGTCCTGCGGGCCGGAGACGAGGACGAAGGTCTCGCCCTCGCGAGTCGGCACCCGTACGTGCTCGGCGGGCACCGGCCAGGCGTCCAGTACCTGCCGGTACTGGTCGAGGAGTTCGCGTCCACCGGCCTCGGACTTGTAGATCATGGTCATGACACCTGCACCGCCAGCCGCGCGTCTCGCGCATCGAGATTTGGAACGAACCACACGAGGTCGGCCATCGGGACCACCTCCTTGGCACCAGCGAAGACCTTGTCACCGTGTCAAGGTCAAATGGGTTCACGCCGCGGGATCACCAGGCATTCGCTCCGCGGCGAGCAGGGGATCCCCTTGTCCAGGCACCCAGCACCCCGGGAAAGATCCGTCATCGTGCGTCGCGGATCCCGAGAATGTATGTCGCGGTAAGCGCGACGGCACGGTCTTCGTCATGTGACAGATCCGCGAGGGCTCGTGACGCTGTGGTTCCCGGGATGTCCGCGAGCGCCTGTGTCAGCCGTCGACGTGCAGCCGATTCAACGGCGCCGTGGGCGAGGCGATCGACGAGCCTGGTAGCGATCTGATCCGCCAACGCGGGGCGACCCGCCAGCGCGCTCAGGGCATCGGCCGCATCGACGTCATTCGTCCCCTCGACGACCATGTCGATGAGCGTCGGGACCGCGTCGGCTCCGCCCCGTGCCCCGAGTGCCAGAGCCGCGTACCCGCGGACCACGATGTCGGGGTTCGTGAGGGCGTCCCGCAGCAGCGTGGTCGCCTCGCCGTTCGGAAACTCGGCGATGGACTGGACGGCACGTTTGCGCACCTCGGCCACTGGTGAGCCGAGGCCCTCCGCCAGCAGCGCCAATCCGGCATCGCCCGATCGCGCCAGAGCCCATCGGAGGGCTCCGGCGACGTTCGGGTCCGTTTCGCTCAGCGCTGCCTCGACCAGTGCTTCCACCGGCACCGGAACCTCTTCGGCTGAGGACAAGGCCGCGCGCTGGCGCTTCCCGGCGCTCTTCGAGCGCAACGCCTGCAGGAGTGCGACGACCTGGAGGACATCCTCCCAGCCGGCGGGTTCTACGGCGTCGATCCGACGCAGTCGCGTGAGCAGTTCCGTCTCAGCTGCGATGCGTTCTCGCGTCTGGCGGATGAGGTCGTCGACGAGCTCTGAGGGCGTGAAGTGGGGATCGTCGAGCGCGCGCCCGACGTCACGCAGCGACAACCCCAAGGACCGCAGGCTCTCGATATGGAAGATCCGCCGAACGTCCTCGCTGGAGTACTCCCGATAGCCTGCGCCGCTACGACCTGTCGGCCGCACCAGACCAAGTGAGTCGTAATGCCTGAGCATGCGGGCGCTGACCCCGGACCGTCGTGCCACGTCACCGATCAACACTGCCCATCACTCCTCCTTGCTGACGCTGCCGAGCGCTACGACGCGCTTGGCCTCCTCGATCGCGAACTCGAATCCGGCGTCCGGGTCGCGCAACAGCCGTTCCGTGGCGATCGCGTGCGCGCGCACCCGGGGGTCGAGATCCGTCATCGCGGCGCGCAACGTTGGCACGATCACCTCACCGAGCGCGATCAGCGCCCGGCTGAGGCTCAGCCGCATCTCGCGTCCGCCGCGCCCGAGCTGCGTCGACAACACCGCGGCCAACTCGGGCTCTTCCCCTTCGGGCACCAGCACGACCGCCGCCCGCCAAGCGCTCCGCGCCACCTCATCGTCGGCGTCGGACAGAAGCGCCCGTGTGATCGCCGGCCACGCTTGCCGATCCCCGATCTTGGACAGCGTGTGCAATGCCTGGCTTCGTGCCTGCGCACGTTCCGAGCGGACTTCCTTGAGAAGCTCTGGGACCGTCATCGACGCCGAGTGGCGAGTGAGTGCCCACGTCAGCATGTCGCGCACATGGAATTCGGGCTCGATCGCGCATCGTTCGATGAGCTTGTCGATGAACCGCGGGTCAGGGGTCGTGCCGACCGCCAGCGCTGCCCGCAGCCGCACCGACGAGCTGCTGTCCTCCAGTCCCTGGAAAGCTCGAATCGTATCCGTGTCCTGTTTCTGTACGGCCATCGGGACCACCTCCTTGGCACCAGCGAAGACCTTGTCACCGTGTCAAGGTCAAGTGGGTTCACGCGGCGGGCAGGCGATGCGGAGACGCCAGGAGCTTGCGGACGGACCAGCGGGTGAACCGGGTTCGGTGGCCGTCTGGATGACGAAGGCGTCGTCGTCATCACTGAGCAGACGGGGCCGGCCGCCCGGCCGCCGAGGGTCCCGGCGGGCCGGCCCGATCTGGTTGAAGCGGTGGATCACATCGCGGACGGTGTCCTCATCGGCCCGCACCAGCCGGGCGACGAGGACATCGTGTTGCCGCCGGCCGAGGCCGGCACGATCATCGCCCGCCGACAGCGCGCCGTACTCGTGCCGCCTCGCCACCCTGCTGGATCCGTGAGCCCGCGGACCCTGACCGGCCGGGCGATCCTGCCTCCGAACGCCGATCGCACGCGATCGGCGCCATCCAGGTGGCAGGAACGCCCTCCACGCCGCTAGCGATAGACCCTGTCGTCGGCGTGGAGCGGGCGGGCCAGGCGGATGGTGATGAACTCGTTGTCGTCGGGGCTGCCCGGCCTGCGACCGGACGAGAACGGGAAGTTGTTGTCGTTGAGGAGGCCGAGCGTCCGGTCGTCGAGGATGATCACATCCTCGATCGTCTGGAACGGGAACCGGAACGTCCCGGCGGGCGAGGCGAGGTCGAGCAGGTCGGCGACCAGCGTCTTGTCGAGCGCGCCGTCGCCGTCCCGATCCCGCTTGTCGGCCAGGTAGACGCGCTTGACCTTGGCCGAGTCGCCCTCCAGGTTGTCCCGCTCGATGATCAGGAACCGGTGTCTGTCGACGGCGATCGCGTCGCCGATGGCGTGCGACGGGTCGTCGAGGCGGTAGGTCCACCGGCGGTCGGTGTAGGCGCGCCTGCGCAGGTCGAACTCGTACATCCGCAGGGTGCCCGCGGGATCCCCGCTCACCGTGCCCTCGAGCAGGGGATACAGCCGCCGGCCGTCCACCGACCTGGCCAGCCCCTCGAAGCCCTTGCTCCTGCCGAGATTGGGCTGGGCCCCGTCGAGGCCCGGATTCTCCGGCGCCTTGACACCGGGCAGCTCGATCGGGGCGTCGACGAGCTCGCCCCGCCCGTTGACGTGCAGCAGGAACGGGCCGAACTCGTCACCGATCCAGTAGGTCCCGTCGGCGGCCCGCACGATCGACTCGACGTCGAAGTCGGCGCCGGTGAGCGTCCGGTCGGGCCTGGTCAGCGGGAACGGCACCAGGCCACGCGGGTCCGACAGGTTGAAGCCGCCGAGCACCCGCACGGTCTTCGCGGCGAAATCAGGCTTGATCTGGTGCACGCGCAGCAGGAAGTCGGCACTGTTGGCCTTCGCGCCGAAGCCGTTGTCCGACAGGACATCGAAGACACCGTCACCGCGGCGCGCGATGCCGCTGAAACCCTGCACCGGCTGCCCGGGGAAGGGCGGCGTCACACCGTTGATCGGGGTGGTGCCCAACTGCGCCCCGGACGGCGGGCTGCCCGGGACGAAGGTCCGCGCCGGCAGCGAGGCGAAACCCGTCAGCGTCGCCCTGCCGTCGCCCCCGGGCCTGGGGTCGGCACCGGGGTCGGCAGCGGCGGCGGGAGCGGTGGCGCCGAAGGCCAGCGCGCCCGCGCACATCATCATCGCGATACGTCTCATGGCGGGCACCTTAGGGATGTCACATGTCCGGCTGCCGAACAGCGGGCGACGTGCAGCCGGCGGGGCGTCTCGCGTGCGGAGGCGGGCCGCCGATTGGCGCGCCCGACGGCCGGCTTGCTATACCGGGCAGGTCCCCGCATGAGAAAGCGTTGAGGTCATGGAAATCTGGATCAACCCCGACTGCTCCAAGTGCCGGTCCGCGCTGTCCATCCTGGACGCCGCGGCGGCGGACTACACGGTGCGCCGCTACCTGGAGGACCCCCCGACCGCGGACGAGATCCGTGACGTGCTGTCCAGGCTCGGCCTCGAACCGTGGGACATCACCAGGACGGGCGAGGCCAGAGCCGTCGAACTCGGCATGAACGACTGGCCGCGTGACCCGCACGATCGCGAATCCTGGATCAGGGCGCTGGCCGACAACCCGATCCTGATCCAACGGCCGATCATCACCGCCGACGACGGCTCGGCGGTGATCGGGCGTAACGAGGAGGCCGTGCGCTCCTCCCTCCGCTAATCTCGCGCCCGCACCCGAGCCCGGCCCTCCTGGCGCGCTGCGGCGGCGACCTCGGCGGGGTGGGTGAGCTGCGGGTGATGTCCCGCTCCCGGGATCTCGGTCACCGGGTGGTCGACGGCCGTCACCAGGGGGTCGGCCGATCCCACGACGATCTCCACCGGGACGGTGACCCTGGCGAGCAGCCGCCGCGACGTCTCACGTTCGGCGTGAGCCGTACGGAGCGCGGCGATCACCCGGCGGGCCACGCCGGGCCTGCGCAGGTCGGCGGCGCCGCCGGACACGGCCGGTCCCTCGGGCAGGCCCAGCGTGCCGGCCAGGCGCGCGGGCGACATCCGGCGCGCCAGCAGGGCGGCCGGCCGCGACCGGGTGAGCCGCGCGGCGGGCCGCTGCAGGAAGGCGGGGGAGACGAGCACGAGCTTGGCGATCCGCTCCGGGTGGTCGACGGCGAAGCGGAGCGCGGGACCGCACGCCAGGGAGTGGGCCACCAGCACCGGCCGCGTCGTGACCGGGCCCATCAGCTCGGCCAGCCACGCCTCCGTCGATGCCTCCCTCGACGCCTTCCTTGATGCCGCTCCCGCCCGTCGTCGGCCATGCCCACGCGTCTCAACGGCTGCGGTGCCCACAGCTGCGGCGGCCACGGATGGGGCGGCCACGGACGGGGCGGCCACGGACGGGATGTCAGCGGGTGGGATGGGGCCGGCCGGGAGAGGGCCGGAGCGGCCCAGGCCGGGGAGGTCGGCGGCCAGGACGTCGCCCGGCAGGTGCGCGGCGAGCGGCGCCCACACGTCCGCGTTCATGGGCAGGCCGTGGAGGAGCACGTAGGCCGGACGGCGCCGCTCGCCCATCACCCAGGTGCGGCTGCCTGCCACCGCCTGGTAGCCGTACGGCCGCAGCCACGGCGTGGCGGCGCCGAAGCGGGCGGCCACCAGGTCGTCCGCCCACCGGCGGAGGGCGTCGGCGACCGGCGGCATCTCCAGGCCGGCGGCGGCGGCGAAGGCGCGGGCACTGGCCGTCGGGTAGCGGTCGGCCGACAGGAACGACAGCGTCTCCGGGTCCGCGCCGGTCAGCCTGCGCGGCAGCCGCCGGACCAGGCCGGCGGGGACGGTACGGCGCGGCGCCCGGACGCCGGCGTGGTCGGCGATCGTCCTGACCAGGTCGGGCAGGAGGGGAGTGGCCTCGTCGAGCACCCAGTAGTCCTCGCCCGCCTCACGGGTCGGGATCTCCGCCAGGAAGCGCGCGAAGTAGTCGATCGTGACGACCGGCAGGAAGACGTCAGGCCCGCCGGGAAGCACGGGCAGCCGGCCGTTCCACAGGTCGGCCACCAGCGCGGCCAGGCCGATGTACTGGCCCGGCCCGATCACCGTGCTGGGGTTGGCGATGGTCAGGGGAACGCCCAGTTCGCGCGCCCGCCCGCGGACGGCCAGGTCGGCCTCGAACTTCGACGCCTCGTAGGCGCCCAGCCTGCCGTAGTCGGGACGGCCCTCCGACGCGCTCACCCGGTAGCCGCTGATGTGCACGAGCCGCCGCAGGCCCGGCAGGGTGGCGGCCCACTCCAGCACGTTGAGCGCGCCGGTCACGTTGACGGCTCGGGCCTCGGCGACGCCGAGTCCGAAGGCGAAGCGGGCGGCGGCGTTGTAGACGTCGCGGACCTCAGGCAGGCCGTCGAGTGGCCGGGTGAGGTCGGCGCCGACCACGGTCAGTCCGGCGGTGCCGATCCCCTGGGCGGCCAGCCAGGGGGTGAGGGTGTCCTCGCGGACGGCCGCCGCTACCCGCTGTCCCCTGGTGAGCAGCTCGGCGATGAGGGCGCGGCCGACGAAGCCGGTCGCCCCGAAGACGATGGCGTCCATGATGCCTCCGTTAATAGATCGGTCTACATATTTTGCGGACGTAGTAGGGCCCGGGTGCGTGACCCGGGTGCTCGGGCGGGGTTCAGCGCAGCAGCGTGGCGATCCGGCGCCCGACGCTGCGCAGCGGCTCCCTGCTCCGGTGCGCCCTGGCCAGCAGCAGGGCTCCCTCGATCAAGGCCAGGACGGTGACCGCGAGGTCGCCGGCGTCCGGGCGGCCGGCCAGCATGCCACGCAGCGCCGACTCCCAGCCGGCGTAGACCTCCGAGCAGACCTCCTGCAACGGATCGCTGGTGGCGGCCATCTCCAGCGCCACGGTGGCCACCGGGCAGCCCCTGCGCCACCCCGACTCCTCCAGCCGGTCGCCGAGCCACTCCAGCACCACCGCGACGAACTCCTCGGCGGACGCGGCGGTCGCCGCCAGGTCGTCCATCGCCTGGCCGATCTCCCCGCCCGCCCGCCGTACGGACTCGCCCACCAGTTGGTCCTTGCCGCCGGGGAAGTGGAAGTAGAGCGATCCCCTCGGTGCGCCGCTGGCCGCGATCACCTGGTTGAGCCCGGCGCCGAAGTATCCGCCGCTCTCGATCAGCTCCTGTGTCGCGTCCAGCAGCCTGGCCCGCGTCTCGGCGCCCTTCTGTCCCATGGAGCTTAAAGTAGACCGGTCTGCATATTTTGCGCAAGCCCCGGGATCGGGCGCTCCCGGCGGGGGCGGGTCGGGTCCTGAAAAGGGATAAAAGGGAACAGGGTCGCCAAGTATTTCGATATGGCGGCACGGTCGAGGGTATCCGTATTTGAGATCTCTTTGCTTCTCAATGATGTGATCGGCAGATTCTCTCACTGTTTCCAGGGTATTTCCGAGCGTGCCGTCGCAGGTCGAGCGCGGTCGAGATGCACGTTTGTCAGAACCCCGAAGTCACCTGGAAGTCAGATGTCCCTTAGTAATATTAAATGGACAAAAGGCCTCGGTCGGAACCGCCGCGCCCTGGCGTGGGCCGCCACCGCGACGATCGTCCTCGCCTCGTCCCTTCAGGCATCAGGAAACGCCAGCGCCGACATCGGCCGGGCCGCGGCCGGCGGCGCGAGGTCGACTGGGCTCGCTTCGCAGGCGAACGCGGGGCTCGTCACGCGCTCGTGCTTCCCGTGGGAGAAGAACTGCAAGCCGTGCCAGTGCCGCCATGGCTCCTGCAAGTGCCCGCCGGGGGCCAGGGGGCCCGTCGGGCCGAGAGGTCCCCAGGGTCCGAGAGGATTGACCGGCCCCAGGGGCGAGAGCGGCGAGACGGGTCCCACCGGCCCCACGGGCCTGACCGGGGAGACCGGTCCGACGGGTCCGTCCGGCGCGACCGGGGACACCGGCGCGACGGGCCCCACCGGGCCGAGAGGCGCCACCGGCGGGACCGGTGCCACCGGACCGCGAGGCGCCACGGGTCCGACTGGACCCAGGGGTGTCACCGGTCCGACCGGGCCGAGGGGTGTCACCGGTCCGACCGGACCCAGGGGTGTCACCGGCCCGACCGGGCCGAGGGGCGTCACCGGTCCGACCGGGCCGAGGGGTGTCACCGGCCCCACCGGGCCGAGAGGGGCCACGGGGTCGACCGGCCCGTCCGGTGCCGCGGGTGCCACGGGCGCGACCGGCCCGACGGGTCCGCAGGGTCCCGCCGTGAGCATCGACAGCGCGCAGTCCAACAACAACTACTTCACCCTGCTGGTGCCGGCCACCGGGGGCCTGTTCATCCGCGACTCGAACAAGACGCCCACGTGGCAGAACCTCACGCCGATCGTCCCCGCGGGGGAGACGGTGGTCGCCGCGACGATCGTGGACCAGGGGCAGCCGCCGAGCAACGACGTCCACATCTCCATCCTCACCGCCGACGGGCAGGTCTTCCAGGCGGCCTGCATCGTCACCGGCACCTACACCTGGCCGGGCAACTGCGGGCCCTTCGTGAACAACACGCCGCCGAACCTGCGGCAGTGAAACGAAATGGCGGGCGCCGCGTCCGGGAATGTTTCCCGACGCGGCGCCCGCGCGTCATTACCGCGTTTATGTGAAACGCATATCCGCCGGTGGTGCCCGGCATTCTCGGGACGGCAAAGGCGCGCGGATATGGTGTTACCGCACCGGAATTCACTCCCGCCGTTTCAGGGGCCATCGTGGGACCGACGACCGCCACCACTCCGCCGCTCCGTGCCCTTGCGCGCGCCCGGAGAACGGCCCCGCCCCGCCGGTTCTGGGGGGCGGCGCTCGCGGCCGGCTGGCTGGTCCAGGCCGTGCTGCGCGCCGCGCTCGGATTCCAGCACGCCGCGCCCCTGCTCATCCCCGACGAGTCCGGCTATCTCCTGGCCGCGCGGCTGCTGTCCGGCGGCGCCCCGAGCGACCTGTCCTGGCGGACGTTCTACCAGGGCGGCTACGCCCTGCTCATCGCCCCCGCCTACTGGATCAGCGACGACGCCCACACCGTCTATCGCCTGGTGGTGGTCGTCAACGCGCTGATCGGGGCCGGACTCGTGCTCCTGGCGTACGCGGCCTTCCGCCGGATCGGCCTGCCGCGCGGCACGGCCTACCTTCTCGCGCACGTGACCGCGCTGGTGCCGTCCGCCGTCTACTACGCCCAGTTCGCGCTCACCGACGCCGTCCTGCCGGTGATCGTGCTCGGCTGGCTGCTCCTGCTGCACGCCTGGCTCAGCGGCGGCGGCAGGCCGTACGGCGTGGCGGCCGGCGCGACGATCGCCTTCGCCTCCAGCACGCACGCGCGGGGACTCGTCCTCCTGCTAGTGCACGCGTGCCTGCTGGCCTTCGTCGTGGTACGGCACCGCCGTACCGTGGGACGGGGCAGCTGGCTGCCGGTCGCCGTCACCGCGGGCGTGGCGGGCGCCGGATGGGCGTTGAACGCCTGGGTGCGCAGCCAGATCTACCCGAGCGGGGTCGCGCCGCTCGGACAGTGGCTCACCACCCGGCTCAGCACCCTGGACGGCCTGGCGTGGACGCTGTCGGTCGCGGCCGGCCAGCTCTGGCACACGGTCGTCGCCACCGGGGGACTGGCGGGCGCCGGCCTGGTCGCGCTGGCCGCGCTCGTCCTGCGCCGCGGCGGGCCGTCCGGTGGCCGTCCAGCGCGGATCGGGTCGCCTGGCGGGCCGTCCACCGGTCATCCAGCGCCGTTCGGGTCGCTCGGGGGACCGTCGGGGTCGCCTGGCGGGCCGTCCGCCGGTCATCCGGCGCCGCCGTCGGGGTCGTCCGGCGGACCGGCGGCCGACCGGATGGTGGCGGGGACGACGCTGGCCGCCGTCGCCGGCATCGCCCTGGCCACCTCGGCCGCCCTGCCGAGCGAGGGCACCGTCGCCAACCTCGCCTACGGCAGGTATCTGGCCTGCCTGACGCCGGTGCTGCTCGTCGCCGGGCTGGCGGTGCTGGCCAGGGCCCGGCGGGCGGCGGCGGCGCGAGCGGCCCTGGCGACGGGGGTGCTGACGCTGCTGGCCATGGCGGTCGTGCGGCTGCACGCGGGGGATCGGCTGTCCCGGGACTTCTTCGGCATGTTCGACTTCCCGGAGATCTGCTTCCTCACCTGGAACTGGGACTCGCTCAGCCTGGGCCAGGCCACGGTGACCGCCGTGCTCGCGCTCACCGTGGCCGTCCTGGTGACGACGCTGGTGCGCCGCACGACCGCGCTGGTCCTCATCGCCGGCGTCTGCGTCGCGGCGGAACTGGCGATCGCCGGGGTGACCGTGTCGAAGGTCACCGCGCCGTGGGGACGCATCCTGGCGTTCGCCACCGACCTGACCCCCGCGGGGCTGCGGGCGGGCGATCGGGTGGGGATGGACTACGCGGGCGTGCACTGGCGGATCTGGGTCTCGCAGGCGTACCAGGTGCCGGCCAGGCTCGTGCCCGTCGACCCGGACCACCCCGAGTGGCTTCCCGCCGACGTCAGCCTGGTCGTGATGCCGTGGCCGGCGGGGACGGACATCAGGCGCACCTGGCCGGCCGCCCCGCCGGGCTGGTGGCCGATCACCGGCAACCGTAACCACACCGGTGACTGGGTGGCCTGGCGCCGCGCCCTGACCTGAGAGGCCCCGCGACGCCGAGCCCCGAGATGGACGAGCCCCGAGATGGACGAGCCCCGAGATGACGGTCCGGACATGACGGTCCGGACATGACGGGCCCGTGACGGGCGGCGCGGGCGCGCGCGTCAGGGGACGCCGAGGTCGTGCCTGAGGGCCATCACCGCCGCCCCCCGCGCCCACTCGGTGAACGCGAACGGCTGCACCCGCACCTCCACCGGGTCGCTCGTCCAGTGCGTGTGCTCGGCCAGCGCCGCCTCGAACGCCGGCGCGCACACCGCGTGCATGTGCACCGTCTCCCCGGACAGCACCACCACCTCGGGCCCGATCAGGTTCGCGATCGTGGCCACGATCCGGCCCAGTGCCCGCCCCGCCTCGTCGAAGATCCGCCGCGCCACCAGGTCGCCGGAGCGGGCCAGCTCGAGCGCCTGCTCGAAGGTGAGCCTGGGGCGGTCGAGCGCCGCCCTGGCCGAGCGCCTGATGGCCGGCGCGGCGAGGTAGGCACGGGCGCAGCCGCGGTGCCCGCGCTCGCAGATCGGCCCGCCCTCGTCGACGGCCAGGTGCCCGATCTGCCCGCTGACGCCCGCCGTGCCGGTCACCAGGCGGTCGTCGACGACGATTCCGCAGCCGAGCCCCTCGCCCACGGTGACCAGCGCGAACGTCCGGTGCCCTGCGGCCGCGCCGAACCAGTGCACGGCCGCCGTCAGGGCGCGCACGTCGTTCTCCAGGACGGCGGGCAGCCCGGTCGCCGCGCTCACCAGCGCGGCCAGCGGAACGTCGTGCCAGCCCAGGAACGGCGAGCGGTGGACGACCGCGTCCGCCCGCGACGCCGTCCCGGCCAGGCTGACGCCCACCGCCGCGGGCGGACCGCCCGCGGACAGGACCGCCACCGCGTCGGCGATCCGGCCGACCACCGGCGTCACGTCGTGCCCGTCGAGCGGCATGCGCACCTCCGCGGTGACCGCCGCCCCCATGTCGGTGCGCACCGCGAACAGCTCCGTCTCGGTCAGCTTGATCCCCACGTACGCGCGGCGCGAGCGCTCGACCCGCAGCGGCACGGACGGGCGGCCGGGGACACCGGCGGGCCCCGGCTCCTCCACCAGGTACCCGGCCTGGAGAAGCGGCCTGGTCAGTTTGGTCAGCACCGAGGGCGACAGGTCGAGCCGCCGGGCCGCCTCGGCTCTGGAGAGCGGGCCGTGCAGAAGCAGTTCGACGAAGACGGCCCGCGCGGCGGGAGAGAGATTCATGGAGTGAACGAAACTTCCCCTCTGGCGACGAAGGAGGCGATCTGCTCTCATGGGGTTTGTGTCTAGTGTGAATATACTCTCGGTTGGTGACCGCGCCTGGGCGGCTCTCACGGCGACCTCCGCGTACGTGTTCGGCGTCGAGGCGGCGGGTGAGGACACGCGGGTCGTGCAGTGGTACTGGGGGCCGCGGCTGCCGGATGAGGCGCTGGCCGAGGTCGTCGGGCAGGTGCCGAGGCGGGTCGGCTCGGGCTTCCACGACCCCCGCGACATCGACGAGCTGCTTCCCGTCGAGGGCGGCCGCCGCTGGGGGGTGCCGTCGCTGCAGGCCACGTACGCCGGCGGGGTCCGCTCGGTCGAGCTGTCGTTCGCCGAGGCGGTGCTGTCGGACACCGAGGTCGAGCTGGTGCTGCGCGACCCGCTGGGGCTGCGGGTGGGCCTGCACGTGAAGGTGGCGGGGGAGGTCGTCGAGCGCTGGGTGAGCCTCGCCAACGAGGGCGCCCACGCCGTACGGCTCGGCCGGGTCGACTCGGGCAGCTGGGTCGTCCCCGAGCAGGCGGGCTATCGCTACACCGGCGTCGCGGGCGCCTGGGCAGGGGAGACCCAGCTGCACCGGGCCGAGCTGCCGGTCGGCGAGACCACGTTCACCAGCAGGACGGGCACCACCTCGCACCGCGCCAACCCCTGGATCATGATCGACGCCGGTGACGCGACCGAGGAACGGGGCGAGGTGTGGACGGTCGCGCTGGCGTGGAGCGGTTCGTGGCGGCTGACCGCGCAGCGCCGTCCCGAGGGCGACGTCGCCGTCACCACCGGCTTCGGCCACGACGGCCCCGCGTGGGTGCTGGAGCCGGGCGAGAACCTCGTGACGCCGCCGGCGCTGGGCCTCTACAGCGACGGCGGGTACGGCGCGGCCAGCAGGGCCTGGCACGACTACGCCCGCCACCACGTCCTGCCCACGCCGTTCGAGGAGCGGCCCGTCCTGTACAACTCGTGGGAGGCCACCTGGTTCGACGTGCGGGAGGACGGCCAGATCGAGCTCGCCCGCAGGGCCGCCGACCTGGGCGTGGAGCTGTTCGTGGTGGACGACGGCTGGTTCGGCGCCCGCACCGACGACAAGCGCGGCCTGGGCGACTGGTGGCCGAACCCCGACCGCTTCCCGCAGGGCCTGACCAAGCTGTTCGACACCGTTCGCGAGCTCGGCATGCGGGCCGGCCTCTGGGTCGAGCCCGAGATGGTCAACCCCGACAGCGACCTCTACCGCGAGCGCCCCGACTGGGTGCTGCACTACCAGGACCGGCGCCGCGACACGCTGCGCAACCAGCTCGTGCTCAACTACGGCAGGCCGGACGTGCGGGCCTGGGCGGTCGGCTGGCTGTCGGGGCTGGTGTCGGAGTACGGGCTCGACTACTTCAAGTGGGACATGAACCGCAGCTTCACCCAGGCGGGCTGGACCGAGGCGGGGGAGCGGGCCGACCTGCTGTGGATCGAGCACACCCGCGGCGTCTACGAGGTCATGGACACCCTGCGCGAGCGCCATCCGGGGCTGCGCATCGAGTCGTGCTCGGGCGGCGGCGGCCGGGTCGACTTCGGGATCATGCGCCGCACGGACGAGATGTGGACCTCCGACAACACCGACGCCCGCGACCGCCAGGCCATCCAGGACGGCTACTCCTACCTCTACCCGGCGGGGACGATGTCGGCCTGGGTCACCGACAGCCCGAACCCGCACACCAGGCGCGAGGTGCCGCTCGCCTACCGCTTCCACGTGGCCATGGCGGGCGTGCTCGGCATCGGCGGCGACCTGACCAGGTGGTCGGCCGCCGAGCTGGACCAGGCCCGCGAGCTGATCGCGGCCTACAAGGCGGTGCGCCCGGTCATCCAGCACGGCCGCCTGCACCGCCTCGCCGGCACCCCCGGCGTGACCGCCTCGGCCGTGCAGTACGTCCACGAGGACACCGTGGTGGTGCTCGCCTACCACCCGTTCGCGCTGTCGAAGCAGCCGCCCCGCCGGGTACGGCTGGCGGGCCTGGACCCGTCGGCCGTCTACGAGGACGCCTCGGGCGGGCGCCTGCACGGCCAGACGCTCATGTCGCACGGCCTGGCCCTGCCCACCTGGTTCATGAACGGCCCCGACTACCGCAGCGAGATGGTGGTCCTGCGCCGGGTCAATGGATATAGATGACCTCATGGACATGATGGAACTGGTGGAGAAGACGAAAGACGCCGCCACCGTCCGGCGCGTCTTCGGCGAGCCGGTCACCAACGGTGACGTGACGGTCATCCCCGTCGCCAAGGTGGCCCAGGGCGGCGGGGGCGGCGGCGGCAAGCAGGAGGGCGAGCAGCCGCGCCAGGGCTCGGGCGGCGGCTACGGCCTCGGCGCCACCCCCGCGGGCGTGTACGTCATCAGGAACGGCGAGGTCACCTGGCGGCCCGCCGTCGACGTCAACCGCATCGTGGTCGGCGGCCAGGTCGTCGCCGTCGTGCTCCTGCTGACGATCAGGACCATCGTGAAGCACTGGCGGAAGGGGCGGCGATGATCGTCCCGGGCCTGCGGCCGGCCACCTCGACCCGGCCGTAGCTCCCGTGCTGCGCCGCGTCGCCACCTGGCTGCTGCCCGGCGACACCGACCGGCACGGCGTCCTGCCGGCCCTGCTCATCCCCCTGACGTTCGTCACCGGTCTCGTCGACGCCGTCAGCTTCCTGGGGCTGAGCAGGGTCTTCGTCGCCAACATGACGGGCAACGTGGTCTTCGTCGGCTTCGCGCTGGCGGGCGCGCGGCAGCTGTCGCTGTGGTGGTCGCTGCTGGCGATCGGGGCGTTCATGGCCGGGGCCTGGACGGCGGGGCGGCTGATCGCCCGCTCGGCCGTCGAGCGGGCCTTCACCCCCGTCACGGCCGTCCACCTGACGCTCGTGGCGCTGGCGCTGGCGGTCTCGCTGCTGTTCGGTCACCGGGGCGACGGCGCCCAGATCGCGCTCATCTCGCTGCTGGCCGGTGGCATGGGCATGCAGAACGCGATCGTGCGCAAGCTGGCCGTCCCCGACATGACGACCACGGTGCTCACGACCACCATCACCGGACTGGCCAGCGAGGCGCCGGGGACCGCCGCCCGGCGCCGGCTCGTCTCAGTGTTCGGGATGTGCGGCGGCGCGTTGTGCGGCGGGCTGCTTCACTTCCACGTGGGCCCGCCCGCGGCGCTGGCGGTCGCGGTGGCGGTGCTGGCCGGTGTCACGCTGGCCGGCCGGCGCTGATCCCTCGGGATCATCGCGTCGCACTCGGCGATCGCGCCGGCCAGGAGCTCGCGCAGGATCGAGTCGGGATCCGGCACGCAGGCCTGCGCGATGCCCACGACGGCGAGCTGCACCGCGTTCGGCGCCGCGTACCTGCGGAAGCCCTTGTCGGTGATCTTCGCGGCGCGGCTGAAGCGCCTGGCCGACTCGGCCGCGTGCGGCGCCTGGGCGAAGGCCCGCCTGCTGCGCTCCTCCAGCCCCGCGGGACGGCCGTCCAGCCTGGCCAGCATCTCCTCGGCGGCCAGCACCGAGACGGCCAGCGCGAGCTGCCGCTCGGCGGCCGCTATGGGCAGGGCGGTGGTCGCGGCGCGCAGGGCCAGCCTGGCATCGATCCGCAGGTCGTCACCGGTCAGCCCGATGATCGAGGGGACGAGCGGGACCAGCTTGCTCCTGTTCTCGTCGGTGGTGTGGTCGTTGACCAGGCGGGCCAGGCCCGCGAGCAGGGGGTGCGTGCACGCGGGATGGTCGCTCCACCGCTCGCCCGCCAGATAGGAGGCCAGCTCCATGAAGCAGGCGCCCTTGCGCGGGTTACGGTGCCTGCCTCGCGACAGGATCGGCATGTGATCGTACAGAGTGTCCACGGCTGCTCCACGCGTTCTGCGCTGATCTGCCCTTTCAGTCTGCGTTCACGTCTGCCCGAAAGCCAGAGGTTGAGACACACGGCAAGCGGCGGATGTCGGCGCTCACCAGGTGAGATGGACGGCTTCGGGGGAGCGGTGGATGAGGGTCGGCAGCATCGCGACCTCGCTGTCGGCCAGCCTGAGGCCCGGGTACCTGGCCGTGAGCTGCTCCAGTGTGAGGCGGACCTGCTCGCGGGCCAGCTGCGCGCCGGGGCAGGCGTGCGCGCCGTGACCGAACGACAGGTGCCTGAGCGGCTCGCGGGTGATGTCGAAGGTGCCGGCGCGGTCGAAGACCGCCTCGTCGCGGCCGGCCGAGCCGTAGGAGACGAAGATCTGCTCGCCCTCCTTCAGCTCGTGGCCTGCGAGGGTGCAGGGCCTGGTGACCGTACGGCGGAAGCCCTGGACGGGGGCCTCGAACCTGGCGCCCTCCTCGATCGCGGCGGGGATGAGGGCCGGCCGCTCGCACAGCAGCTCCCACTGCTCGCGGTGGCGTAGCAGGTTCAGCACCAGCGTGCCGAGCAGGGCACTGGTGGTCAGGTGCCCCGCCAGCAGCAGGTTCTGCAGGTTGGAGACCAGCTCGTGCGGGTCGTCCCTGGTCAGCGCCCTGACCATCTCGCCCACGAGGTCGTCGCCGGGCTCGCGCAGCGCGTAGCCGTGGAGCAGGTGCTGGAGCCCGACGGTCGCGCGGGCCGCGCCTGCCTGCCCGGCGGGCGAGAGCGGCCGGAACAGCAGCGCCTCGGCCTGCCTGCCCGCCTCGACGGCAGGGTGCACGTCGGCCGGGTCGAGGCCGAACAGGTGGCCGAAGACCTCGGCCGGCAGCGGCCTGGCGTAGGCCGCCATCCACTCCACCGGCCCGTCGTCGGGGAAGGCGTCCAGCAGCGCGTGGACCCTCCCGGTGACGTACGGCAGGGCCGCCGCGACTCGCGCGGGGGACAGCCCGCGCGAGATCGGCCGCCGGTAGCGCTGGTGGGCCTCGCCGTCGGTGCTGAGCACAGTCCTCGTCTGCAGGAATCCCTTGGCCAGCTCGGCCAGCGCCTCCTGCCCCGGCACCTGGTCGGGCCGCAGCGCTCCCGCGGAGGAGAAGAGGTCCGGCCTGCTCAGCGCCTCGCGCACGTCCGCGTGGCGGGCGACGAGCCACGCCCCGAGCTCGGGGACGAACGTCAGACCCGGCGTCCGCCTGGCGATGGTGTAGACAGGATGGGGATCGCGGTAGAACGCGTCGAGGTCCACGCGCCCCATCGTGCAGGGGCCGGACGGGACGAGACAAGATCTGAAATTTTCTTTTAGTTCATGACTAAGTCTTGAAACTTGTCACCATGGCACGATTGAGTGCCGTCGTGCAGACCCTCCGCTTCATGGCGTCCGCCGCGCTGGCCTTAGGGCTTCTGGCCAGCCCGGCGCAGGCCGATCCCCCCGCTCCCGCAGAGGACGCGCCTCCCGCGTCGTCCTACAGCTCCGACTCCACCCTCCTGCTCAACGCCCCCGCGAGCCGGTCGCTGGAGACGGCCAAGAAGGTCCGGCCCGTCGCGCCGGGCCTCACGCTCACCTCCTTCGACCGCTTCGACGCGGCAGGCTGGCTGCGCGCCGACGCCCTGTCGGCCGACCTGTCGGGCGGGGTCACCACCGGCTATCTCAACTCGGGCGAGGTGTCGAAGACCGAGCCGCTGTCGGGGCCCGCCGATCGCGCCCGCGCGGTGGCCGCCGTCAACGGCGACTTCTTCGACATCAACCGCTCGGGCGCGGCGCTCGGCGTCGGCGTGAAGGACGGCGCGCTCGTCCAGTCGCCCGTCCAGGGCTGGAACAACGCGATCGCCCTCAACGAGGGCGTCGGCCGAGTCCTGCAGATGCACTTCGACGGCACCGCCACGCCCGCGGGCGGCGCACCGATCACGCTCACCCAGTTCAACCAGCTCGTCCAGACCGGCGGGGTGGGCCTGTTCACCCCGCTGTGGGGCTCCTACCGGCGCTCCGACTCCGCCAAGGTCACCGAGGTGGTGCTCGTGGACGGAGCCGTCACCGAGGTGCGCACCGGCGCAGGCCAGGGCCCCATCCCCGCCGGAACCACCGTCCTGCTCGGCCGCGAGGCGGGCGCCGACGCGCTGGCCCAGCTCAAGGTGGGCGACCGGGTCGAGGTGAAGTACCAGCCCAAGCCCTCCGACGGCGGCGCCGTCCAGACCGCGCTCGGCGGCAGGAACGTCCTGGTCAAGGACGGCAAGGCGCAGCCGTTCACCGACACCGACAGCCACCCCCGCACCGCGGTCGGCTTCTCCGCCGACGGCAGGAAGATGTACCTGCTCACCGTGGACGGCCGTCAGGCCGACAGCCGCGGCCTGACGCTGCGCGAAATGGCCGCGCTCCTGGTCGAGCTGGGCGCCCACAACGCGCTCGAACTCGACGGCGGCGGCTCCTCCACCATGCTCGCCCGCGAGCCCGGCAGCGCCGACGTCCAGGTGGAGAACAGCCCCTCCGACGGCGGCGAGCGGCACGTCCCCAACGGCCTGGCCCTCTACGCCCCGCAGGGCAGCGGCGAGCTGAAGGGCTTCTGGCTGGAGACCGCCAGCGACCCCGCCAAGGCGCCCGGCGTCGGACCGGTCGCCGGCGGCCGTCCCGACCGCGTCTTCCCCGGGCTCACCAGGCGGCTGACCGCCGCCGGATACGACGAGACGTACGGCCCGGCCGAGGGCGCGCCCTCGTGGCAGACCTCGACCTCCGTGCACGGCCGCGTCTCCAAGGAGGGCGTCTTCCACGCCTGGGTCCCCGGGCAGACCACGGTCACGGCCAGGCACGGCGCGGCCAAGGGCACCCTGGACCTGACCGTCCTGCAGCCGCTGACCCGCCTCGGCGTCACCACCGACCGGGTGGGTCTGGCGGCGGCCGACGCCACGGGCAGCTTCGGCGTCGTCGGCTACGACCGCAACGGCAACTCCGCGCCCATCGAGCCGGGCGACGTGAAGCTCGACTACGACACCTCGCTGCTCGAGGTGAAGCCCGCCCCGCACGGGTTCTTCACCGTCAAGGCGCTCAAGGGCACCGGATCGGGCCTGATCACCGCGCGGGTGGGCGCGGTGAGCGCCGCCGTGCCGGTGACCGTCGGGTTCGAGGACGTCGCCGTCGCCGACTTCGAGAACGCCGGCTCGTGGACGTTCGCCGCGGCCAGGGCCACCGGCTCGCTGGCCGCCGGCCAGGGGCAGAGCGGCGGCGGGCTGAAGCTCACCTACGACTTCACCCAGTCGACCGCCACCCGCGCCGCCTACGCCTCGCCGCCCCAGCAGATCGTGATCCCCGGCCAGCCGCAGGCGTTCGGGCTGTGGATCAACTCCGCCGGCAAGGGCGAGTGGCCCAGCCTGGAGTTCTACGACTCCCAGGGGCAGTCGCAGATCCTGCGCGGGCCGTACCTGACCTGGAGCGGCTGGAAGTACGTCGAGTTCACGGTGCCGCCCGGGGTGAGCTACCCGCTCAAGCTGCGCCGCTTCTACGTCGCCGAGACCAGGGCCGACGCCACGTACACCAACGCGATCACCATCGACGGGCTGGTGGCCAGGGTGCCTCCCTCGGTGCAGGCGCCGCCCGCCGCCCGGGTGAGCGACCCGGTGGTGAAGCCGTCGGTCACCGCCATGCCGTGGCGGTTCGCGGTGATGTCGGACGCCCAGTTCGTGGCCCGGCAGCCCGACAGCGACATCGTCAAGAACGCGCGCAGGACGCTGCGCGAGCTCAAGGCCGCCAAGCCCGACTTCCTGCTGATCAACGGCGACCTGGTGGACGAGGCCTCGCCCGAGGACTTCGCGCTGGCGAAGCGGATCCTCGACGAGGAGCTGGGCGGGAGCCTGCCGTACCACTACGTGCCCGGCAACCACGAGGTGATGGGCGGCAAGATCGACAACTTCCGGGCGGTGTTCGGCGACACCTCCAAGGTCTTCGACCACAAGGGGACCAGGTTCATCACCCTCGACACCTCGCGGCTCAACCTGCGCGGCGGCGGCTTCGAGCAGATCGAGCTGCTGCGCGACCAGCTCACCGCGGCGGCCGGGGACGGGAACGTGGGGTCGGTGGTCGTGCTGTTCCACGTGCCGCCGCGCGACCCGACGCCCGGCAAGGGCAGCCAGCTCGGCGACCGGAAGGAGGCGGCCCTCGTCGAAGGATGGCTGGCCGACTTCCAGCGGACGACGGGCAAGGGCGCCGCCTACATCGGGGCGCACGTCGGGACGTTCAACGCCGCCCGCGTCGACGCGGTGCCGTACTTCATCAACGGCAACTCGGGCAAGAACCCGGCCACCGCCGCCGACGACGGCGGGTTCACCGGGTGGTCGCTGTGGGGCGTCGACCCGGTCACGCCGAAGGAGGCCGAGCACGTCAGGCGCAACTGGTTCGTCGACGCGCCCAGCTGGATCGGCACCCAGGTGCGTCCGCACGTGGACACGCTGACGCTGACCGCGCCCGCGTCGGTCTCCGTGGGATCGCCCGCGACGGTGAAGGCGTCGCTGACCCAGGACGACCGGACGGTCCCCGTGGCCTACCCGGTGTCGGCCGAGTGGTCCGGCTCGCCGAACCTGCACATCGGGCCGCTGTCGAAGGCCAGGCCCTGGCACGTCGCCTCGCTCGACCCGGCGACCGGGACGCTGACCGCGCTACGGCGCGGGCAGGTGCTGGTGGCGGTCACGGTGAACGGGGTCACCAAGGAGGCAACGGTCGCCACCGCGTCCAGCGCCGCCGCCTGACCCTCGCACCCTGAGGCGCCCGCTTCCCCACCGGGAGGCGGGCGCCTTCCGCGTCCGGCCACCACCGCCGGCCGTCACCGCCGGCCGTCAGCGTCGGCCACCACCGCCGGCCGTCACCCCGGGCCGCCCGGCGTCGGCTGTCACGGTCGGCCGTGCCGCCGGGCGGGCCGCCGCGGTGGCCCGCCCGGGGCAGGGGCAGTCCCTCCGCCGCCATCCCGGCTCTGGGTCAGGCGTCCGGCTGGGCGAGCTGGTCGGCCCACGGCGGGTCGGCGCCCGGCACGGCGCAGGTCAGCGCCGCTACTCTGGCGCCGAACGCCGCGGCCTCGGCCGCTGCGGCCAGGTCGAGCCGCTCCAGCCGCCCGCCCAGCAGCCCCCTGCTCTCCAGCCGGTGCAGCAGGCCCGCCGTGAACGAGTCGCCCGCGCCCACCGTGTCCACCACCTCGACAGGCACCGCCGGCACCGTCGCCGTCTGCGCCGCAGTCGGGACCACTGTCGGGGCCGCTGTCTGCACCGCTGTCGGACCTGCTGTCGGACTTGCTGTCTGCACCGCTGTCGGACCTGCTGTCGGACTTGCTGTCTGCACCGCTGTCGGACCTGCTGTCGGACCTGCTGTCTGCACCCCTGTCGGGCCCGCTGCCGGACCTGCTGTCGGGGCCGCTGCCGGACCTGCTGTCGGGGCCGCTGTCTCCCCGTCCAGCGACACCAGCGCCCCCTCGGCACCCATGGTCACCACCACGAGCCGGGCCCCCCACGCGTGCCAGAGCGCGCACGCCTCGGCCACCGAGGCGCCGGGCAGCAGGAACGCCACGTCGTCGGCGCTGAGCTTGAGGATGTCGGCCAGCTCGCACCACCGCGGCATCCGGCTCAGGTAGTCCTCGCGCGAGGCCAGGCTGGGCCGTACGTTGGGGTCGATCGAGACGGTCGCCGTCGCGGCGGCGCGCGCGGCGAAGTCGGCGACCGCGCTCGCTCCGGGTTCCCTGACCAGCGCCAGCGAGCCGGTGTGCAGGCAGGACGCGCCGTCCAGCCGGTCGGCCGACAGCTCGGCGGCGCTCCACTGCCAGTCGGCGGTGCCCTCGGCGTGGAAGGTGTAGCGCGCCTGCCCGTGGGCGTCCAGGGTCGCGACGGCCAGCGTGCTGGGCTCGCGGGCCGGCACGCACGCCGACAGGTCCACGCCGGAGGCGGCCATCCGCTCGCGGAACAGCTCGCCGAACACGTCGTCCGACAGCCGGCCGAGGAAGCCGGCCGGCGTGCCGAGGCGGGCCAGGGCGACCGCGGTGTTGGCGGGCCCGCCACCGGGCAGCACCCGCAACATCAGCTCGCCCGGACGTTTGCCGGCGAAGGCGTCGGCGACGCACTCACCCAGGACGGCGATCATGTGCCTGCCTTTCCGCTGTTGCCGTTTCGTTACGGGCGGGGGGCATTGACGTTTCCCGAAACGGAGTTCATCATCGCAGCACAGCGGATGTCAACGTTGACATATGTCAACGATGACACCGGGTCCGCCCAGCTCATGTGAGGAACACCCGCCATGAAGCGACTCATCGCAGGCCTCTCGGCCGCTACCCTTCTCACCGCCGGATGCGGCGGCGGCACCACGTCCGGCTCGGCTTCGGAGCCCGTCAAGGTCGGCCTCATCACCAAGACCGAGACCAACCCCTTCTTCGTCAAGATGAAGGTGGGCGCCACCGCAGCGGCCAAGGCCCAGGGCGCCCAGCTCATGAGCGCCGCGGGCAAGTTCGACGGCGACAACGCCAGCCAGATCACCGCCATCGAGAACATGGTCGCCGCGGGCGTCAAGGGCATCCTCATCACGCCGAGCGACACCAAGGCCATCGTGCCCGCCATCAAGAAGGCCAGGGACGCGGGCGTGCTGGTCATCGCCCTCGACACCCCGACCGACCCGCAGGACGCCACCGACGCGCTGTTCGCCACCGACAACTTCAAGGCCGGCGAGCTGATCGGCGCGTACGCCAAGGCCGCGATGGCCGGCAAGGCCGCCAAGATCGCCACCCTGGACCTGGCTCCCGGCATCACCGTCGGCAAGCTGCGCCACGACGGCTTCCTCAAGGGCTTCGGCGTCGCCGAGGGCGACCCGTCGATCGTGTGCTCGCAGGACACCCAGGGCGACCAGGCCAAGGGCCAGACGGCCATGGAGAACTGCCTGCAGAAGGCGCCCGACATCAACCTCGTCTACACCATCAACGAGCCCGCCGCGCTGGGCGCGCACACGGCGCTGAAGGCCAAGGGCGTCGACAAGAACGTGCTCGTGGTCTCCGTCGACGGCGGCTGCACCGGTGTCAAGGCCGTGCAGAACGGCTGGATCGGCGCCACCTCCCAGCAGTACCCGCTGAAGATGGCCGAGATGGGGGTCAAGGCCGTCACCGACTTCGCCAAGAGTGGGAACAAGCCCAGCGGGTACACCGACACGGGGGTCACCCTCATCACCGACAAGCCGGTCGCCGGGGTGGACGCCAAGGACACCGCCTACGGCCTGGCCAACTGCTGGGGCTGACATGGCCGTCACCGAAGCGAGCCTGCCGCGCAGGATCCTGACCACACCGACGGCGGGGCCGCTGGCCGCGCTGATACTGGCCTGCGCCTTCTTCTCGCTGAACAGCGAGCAGTTCCTCACCGGAGGCAACTTCTCGCTCATCATCCAGCAGGTCATGGTCGTCGGCACGCTGGCCATCGGCCAGACGCTGATCATCCTCACCGCGGGCATCGACCTGTCGAACGGGGCGATCATGGCCTTCGGCGGCATCGTGATGGCCAAGCTGTCCCTGTCCATCCCGCCGCTGGTGGCGATCGGCGCGGGCCTGGCCGTCTGCGCCGCGTTCGGCCTGATCAACGGGCTGCTGGTGACGAAGATCGTGCTGCCGCCGTTCATCGTCACGCTCGGCATGCTGAACGTGGTCTTCGCCCTCACCCACATCTACTCCCAGGACCAGACGGTCACCGGGCTGCCGCCCGAGCTGACCTTCCTCGGCCAGACCTTCCAGCTCGGCGACACCCGCGTCACCTACGGCTCGGTGCTCACCATCGCGCTCTTCCTGCTGTTCGCCTACCTGCTGGGGCACACCGCGTGGGGCAGGCACGTCTACGCCCTCGGCAACAGCCCGGAGATCGCCAGGCTCACCGGCATCCGCACCGACCGGCTGACCGTGGGCGTCTACAGCCTTGCCGGCCTCGTGTACGGCATCGCCGCCCTCCTGCTGGTCTCCCGCACCGGCGTGGGCGACCCCCAGGCGGGGCAGACCGACAACCTCGACAGCATCACCGCGGTCGTGCTCGGCGGCACGAGCCTGTTCGGCGGGCGCGGACAGGTCCTGGGCACGCTCATCGGCGCGCTGATCGTGGGAGTGTTCCGCAACGGACTCCAGCTGATGGGCGTCCCGTCGATCTACCAGACGCTCATCACCGGCATCCTGGTGATCCTCGCGGTCGCCGTCGACCAGCTCTCCCGCAGGAGGACCCGATGACCACCGCAGTTCTCCAGGCACGGGGCCTGGTCAAGCGCTACGGACACGTCACCGCCCTCGACGGCGCCGACTTCGACCTGATGCCGGGCGAGGTGCTGGCCGTCATCGGCGACAACGGCGCCGGCAAGACCACCCTCATCAAGGCGCTGACCGGCGCCATCCAGCCCGACTCCGGCGAGATCCTGCTCGACGGGAAACGGGTGCGCTTCGGCGACCCGCTGGAGGCGCGCAGACACGGCATCGAGACCGTCTACCAGGACCTGGCCATCGCCGCTTCGCTCGACATCGCCACCAACATGTTCCTCGGCAGGGAACTGCGCAGGCCGGGCGTGCTCGGCAAGGTCTTCAGGATGCTGGACAAGCCGCGCATGCGGGCCGCCTCGGCCGAGTACATGGCCGAGCTGAAGATCGGGCTGCGCTCGCTGTCCGTGCCCGTGGAGTCGCTGTCGGGCGGACAGCGGCAGGGCGTGGCGGTCGCCCGAGCGGTGGCGTGGGCCTCGCACGTGGTCGTCATGGACGAGCCCACCGCAGCCCTCGGGGTGAAGGAGTCGGGACAGGTGCTCGACCTGATCCGCAGGGTCCGCGACCGGGGCCTGCCCGTCGTGCTGATCAGCCACAACATGCCGCACGTCTTCGAGATCGCCGACAGGATCCACGTCCAGCGGCTCGGTCGCAGGGTCGCGCAGCTCAAGCCGGGCGAGCACAGCATGGCCGAGGTCGTGGCCATCATGACCGGCGCGCTGACCGTGTCCGAGGGCAAGGCGGTCATCGCCGACAAGGACGCAGCGGAGGCCATCGGCCTGTCGTGATCCCTTACCCTGTTCACGACAACGGGGAGGTTCGATGGCGAGCGCGCGGCGCCCGACGATGACCGATGTCGCCCGAGAGGTCGGCGTCACCGCCAAGACCGTCTCCCGCGTCCTCAACGAGGACGGCCCCGTCGCCCCCGAGACCCGTGCGCGGGTCATGGAGGTCGTGCGCAGGCTCGGCTACCAGCCCAACCTGATGGCGCGCAACATGCGGGTCGGCGCGAGGGACGCGGCGATCGGGCTGGTCATCCCCGACATGGGCAACCCGTTCTTCGGCACCGTCGCGGGCGGCATCGAGAGCGCCGTGCGCGAACGCGGCCTGACCGTGATCGTGGGCTCCTCCAGCGAGACCAGGGAACTCGAGCGCTCCCTGGTGGCCACCTTCCTGGCCCGCAGGGTGAGCGCGCTGCTCGTCGTGCCCTCGGCGGCCGGCGACCACCGCTACCTGCGCGCCGAACGCGAAGCCGGGCTGCCCATCGTCTTCCTCGACCGGCCCGCGGTGGGGCTGGTGGCCGACTGCGTGGTCAGCTCCAACCGGGAGGGGGCGCGCGACGGCACCGCCCACCTCATCGCCCACGGGCACCGCAGGATCGGCTTCATCGGCGACCTGCCCACGACGCTCTACACCAGGCGCGAACGCCTGCAGGGCTACCGGGAGGCGCTGGCGACGGCCGGCCTGCCGTTCGACAAGGCGCTGGTGGAGACCGGCCACTCCGCCGCGGCCGCCGCAGCGGCGGCCGAACGGCTGCTCGGCCTGCCCGACCCGCCGACCGCGCTGTTCGCGGCCAACAACTTCGCCGCCACCGGGACGGTGGTGGGGCTGGCCAGGGCGGGACGCAAGGACGTGGCCCTGGTCGGCTACGACGACCTGCCGCTGGCCGAGGTCCTCGACCCGCCCCTGACGGTCGTCGCGCAGGACCCGGCGGCGATGGGGACGGCGGCGGCGGCGCTGGTGCTGTCCCGGCTGGCCGGCGACCGGTCACGCACGGCCAAGACCCAGATCCCCACCCACCTGATCCCTCGCGGCTCCGGCGAACTCCCCCCGCGTCGCTGAACCCCCGTCCTGCCTGCCCGGTCCGGCCGTCCGGTGCCGTCCTCTCCGCTACCGCGAGCCCGCCCGTGCCGTGCTTCCTCCCGTACGGCGCGGCCACCCCGGCTCTTCCTCCCGTACGGCGCGGCCACCCCGGCTCTTCCTTCCCGTACGGCGAGCCCACCCGGCCGCCACCCTGGGCGCCGGGCCGGGGCGCGTCCAGGGGCACGCGTCCAGGGGCACGCGTCACCGTGGCGGGCCGTCGCGACGTCGCCGGACCCGCTGAACGTCTGGACATGTGTGATTAATTCGGAAAACATCGGTTTTTGTGTACTTCGCCGATTTCGCTCCGGGAGCGGGCCGACTGGACCCGCGTGCCGCGCTCCGCTCCGACGCCCCTTCGATCGATCTCAACGGTGACTGGCGCTTCCGCCTGTCGGCCACCGCCGACGCGCCCGACGACTTCGCCGCCCCAGACTTCGACGACGCGGCCTGGGACACGCTTCCCGTTCCCTCCCACTGGCCGCTGCACGGGTACGGCAGCCCGGCCTACACCAACGTGTCCTACCCCTTCCCCGTCGACCCGCCGTACGTGCCCGACGAGAACCCCACCGGCGACTACCGGCGCGCGTTCGAGCTTCCCGAGGGGTGGAGCGGCGGGCGGCTGCGGTTCGAGGGTGTCGACTCGTGCGCCAAGGTCTGGCTGAACGGCCACGAGCTCGGCTTCACGACCGGCAGCAGGCTGCCCGCCGAGTTCGACGCCGGGCCGTACCTCAGGCCGGGGCGCAACGTGCTTGCGGTGCGGGTGCACCAGTGGTCGGCGGCCAGCTATCTCGAGGACCAGGACATGTGGTGGCTGCCCGGAATCTTCAGGGAGGTGACGCTCACCCGATCCACCGCTGACGTGTTCGTGCACGCCGCCGCCGACGGCACGCTCAGCTTCGAGGGCGCGGGTCTGCTGTCCGTCCCTGAGCTGGGCGTGACCGACCTGGCGCCCGGCACCGAGGTGCGCGTGGCCGCGCAACCGTGGTCGGCCGAGACGCCCCGCCTGTACGAGGCCGTCTTCTCCACCGCCGAGGAGACCGTACGGCTGCGCATCGGCTTCCGCACGATCACGATCGAGGACGGCGTGCTCAAGGCCAACGGCGTCCCGCTGGTCTTCAAGGGCGTCAACCGGCACGAGTTCCACCCCCGGCACGGCCGCGCGGTGCCGTACGAGACGATGGTCGAGGACGTGCTGCTGATGAAGCGGCACAACGTCAACGCCGTTCGCACCAGCCACTACCCGCCGCACCCCGCGTTCCTGGACCTGTGCGACGAGTACGGGCTGTGGGTGGTCGACGAGTGCGACCTGGAGACGCACGGGTTCGGGCAGGTCGGCTGGCGCGGCAACCCCACCGACGACCCTCGCTGGAGCGAGGCGCTGCTCGACCGGATGAAGCGGATGGTCGAGCGCGACAAGAACCACCCCAGCGTGGTCATGTGGTCGCTCGGCAACGAGGCGGGCGTCGGCGCCAACCTGGCGGTCATGGCCGGTTGGACGCGCGAGCGCGACCCGTCGCGGCCCATCCACTACGAGGGCGACCCGTCGTGCGCCGACGTGGACGTCTACAGCAGGATGTACGCCTCGCACGCCGAGGTGGAGGCGATCGGCCGGGGCGCCGAGGACCCGCTCGACGACCCCGGGCTGGACGCGCGGCGCAGGGCGATGCCGTTCGTGCAGTGCGAGTACGCCCACGCGATGGGCAACGGCCCCGGCGGCCTGGCGGAGTACCAGGAGCTGTTCGACACCTATCCGAGACTCGCGGGCGGGTTCGTCTGGGAGTGGATCGACCACGGCCTGGCCCACGACGAGTACGGCTACGCCTACGGCGGCGACTACGGCGAGCCGCTGCACGACGCGAACTTCGTCGTGGACGGCCTGGTCTTCCCCGACCGCCGGCCGTCGCCGGGGCTGCTCGACCTGAAGAAGGTGTTCGAGCCCGTCACGATCACCTTCTCGGACGGGACGGTGACCGTGACGCGGACGGTGCCGTACCCGCTGGAGTTCTGGTGGGCGCTGACGGCCGGCGGCGTGGCGGTCGCCGAGGGCGTCCTGGACGTGCCCGAAGGGGAGCGGGCCGAGGTCAAGCTCCCCGACCTGCCGGAGACGGACGAGCCCGGCGAGGTATGGCTGACCGTGCAGGCCGTCCTGGCGGCCGACCTGCCGTGGGCGGAGAAGGGACACGAGATCGCCTGGAGCGAGCTGAAGGTCGGCGACGGCTCGCCTGCCCCGGCGCGCGGCGAAGGACCCGCTCCCGCGGGGCGGGCGGAGCTCGTGGTGCGGGGGGAGAGCGCCGAGCTGGGCGGAGGGGTGTTCGAGGCGAGGACAGGACGGCTGACCACGCTGTTCGGGCTGGACGTCGAGGGGCCCAGGCTGGACCTCTGGCGGGCGCCCGTCGACAACGAGCGTTTCGGCGGTCTCGACTGGAACTGGCGCAGCCTCGGACTGCACCGCCTGACCCACCGGGTCGTCGCCGTCACCCACGAGGACGACGCGCTGACCGTCCGCGCCCGCGTCGCCCCCGCCGCCACCGACCTCGGCATGCGCGTCACCTACCGGTGGACCGCCGACGAGGCGGGACTCGCGCTCGACGTCCACGTGGTGCCCGAGGGGGAGTGGACGTTGCCGCTGCCGAGGCTCGGCGTGGCCATGACGCTGCCGTCGAGCCTGTCGGAGGTCGTCTGGTTCGGCAGAGGCCCGGGCGAGTCCTACCCCGACACGGGCCTGGCGGCCCGGATCGGCGGCTTCGGCGCCACGATCGAGGAACTGCAGACGCCGTACGTGTATCCGCAGGAGAACGGGCAGCGCGCCGACGTGCGGTGGGCCGTCCTCGTCGACGGCCAGGGCCGGGGCCTGCGCATCGCGGGCGAGCCCGCGTTCGGGCTGACCGCACGCCGGTGGAGCACCGCCGAGCTGGAGCGCGCCGCCCACCTGACGGACCTGCGGGCGGGGGAGCGGGTGCACGTCCACCTCGACCACGCCCAGCACGGCGTCGGCAGCGCGGCGTGCGGCCCCGGCGTCCTGCCGCGATACGAGCTGCGGGCGCGGGAGGCGCGCTTCGGCTTCCGCTTCTCGGCGGTGTGACCGCCGCGCCGCCACGCGGGCCGGTCCTCTTCCCGGAGGGGACCGGCCTTACGTCGCCCGAGGTCGCGGCGCTGATAGTGTCGCTTCCATGGCCACGGGCAGTCTTTTCCTCTGACGCCGGAGCGTGTTCGCCTCCGGCCGGATGACGCGGGGGCCACGGCCCCGTCTCCCTTCGCCGCCGCTCGGCTCCTTCCGCGCCCCCTTTTCGGTGACCTTCCGACGTTTCCATACCGAGAATCGAGCGACTCGCCATGACGACCGACCGGATGTCCGCGGACCTTCTCGCCACCTGGTTCCGGACGCACACCAGCATCCTGACCGGCCTCGATCCCGACGCGCCGCTCGACGACCTCGAGCCGCTGCGCGAGATCATCGGTGATGCCCGGGTCGTGGCCGTGGGGGAGGGGGCCCACTTCGTGAGGGAGTTCACCCAGGTCCGCCAGCGGGTGCTGCGCTTCCTCGCCGAGCGGTGCGGGTTCACCGTCCTCGCATTCGAGTTCGGGTTCAGCGAAGGCCTCGCCCTGGACGAGTGGTTGCGGGGCGACGGCGACGAAGCCGATCTGGCCGCCCTCAGCGGCACCACGAACGCCGGGATGAACCCCGACATGGTGCGCTGGCTGCGCCGGCACAACCTCACCAGCGCGCATCCGGTGCGCTTCGTCGGAGTCGACACCCCCGTGGCCGGAGGGCAGCTGCGCCCCGCGCTGGAGCCGCTGGCCGGCTACCTGCTCGACGTCGACAGGGAGGCGCTGGGCCAGGTCGAGCGGGCCATGGCGATCGCCGACCGGTTCACCGGCAGATCGGTCGCCGTGGCGGCGCCCCGGTGGGCGCGCCTGGGGGCGGGCGAGCAGGACGCGCTCACCGCCTCGCTGACCCGGCTCCTGCTGCGCTTCCGGGCGCTGGAGCCGCTCTACGTCTCGCGCAGCGACCAGCACCGCTACGACGTGGCGCGGCGCCATCTGGAGGCGGCGCTGCACGCCGACTACATGTTCGGGGCCATCCGCGCCCTCTTCGCGGGTGAGGGACTGCCGGGGGACGCGTCCGTACGGGACCACTACATGGCCCGGTCGCTGCGCTGGCATCTCGACCGCGCCGAGCCCGGCGCGCGCATCGTCCTGGCCGCCCACAACCAGCACATCCAGAAGACGCCCGTGTGCTACGGCGGCGAGCTGGCCGCCCTTCCCATGGGGCACTACCTGAGCCGGATGCTCGGCGACGGCTACCGGGCGCTCGCCCTGACCCACACCGCCGGCAGCGTCGCCGAGATGCACCTGGACGAGAAGAGCGAGGCCGGCTTCACCGTCGCCGAGGAGCAGCTCGCCGCGCCCGAGCCGGGAAGCGTCGAGGCGGCGCTGGTCGATGCGGGATTCGGCACCGCCGTCAGCCTCACGAACCTGCGCCACGCCCCGCAGGGCGCGCTGGACCGCATTCGCAGCCAGAGCGCCAGCGTGCTGACCCCCATGCGGGAGGCGTTCGACGGGGTCATCACCACCCCGACGGCCACCACCTCCTTCTCGACGAGTCTGGGCGGAGCGCCCTTCGACCAGCCGTGACGTCCGGCCTCCGGCGTTCCCCGCGTTTAGGTCACCCCAAAAAGGACAAAAAATGCCAAAGGGGGCTGGGGTATGCAGGTAAAGATCGATTACGAGGCGGTGTTCACGGCCGCCCCGTCCCTGTCGGCGGTCCTGACACCGGACTTCGTCATAACGGCGGTCAACGACTCCCTCCTCAGGGCGCTCGATCGCACCCGGGCTGAACTGATCGGCCAGGACGTCTTCGCCGCCTTCCCGATGAACCCGAACATCCTCGACGACCCGGGCATGCAGGGCGCCAAGGCGCTGCGCGCCTCGCTCGAACAGGTCGCGGCCACCGGCCAGGCCGACGTCATGTCGGCGCAGCGCTACGACATCGAAGAGGTGGGCCGGCCCGGCGTCTTCGAGGAGAGGTACTGGAGCACGGTCAACACGCCCATCCTGGGGCCGAAGGACGGGGTCGACTGGATCCTGCTCAGCAGCCAGGAGGTCACCGGCTTCGTCAAGGCGATGAAGCGGTACGGCATGCGGAACGCCCCCGGCCGCGACGTGGAACCGGACGAGGTGAACGCCGATCTCTACGCGCGCGCCTGCGAACTGCACAACCTCGCCGGACAGCTCCAGGAGACACACGACCGGCAACGGGCGACCATCTCGGCGCTCCAGGAGGCCGTCCGCCGGCAACGCCAGGCGGTCTTCGACACCTCGCACGACCTGCGCAACCCCATCACCGGACTGCTGACCGAGCTCGAGGCCGCGCTCGCCGAACCGCACATCGACCAGCGGCAGATGCTGCGCAAACTGCTCCGCAACACCGAGCGGCTGAGCGAGATCGTCGCGGACGTGCTCGACCTGGCCCGCCCCGACAGCGGCACCACCGCCGACATGGAGGTGCTCGACCTGGGCGTCTTCGCCGCCGACGAGCTCGAACGCCGCGCCCCCGCCGCCACCGTCGTCACCGGCCTGGAGCGCGAGGTCCTGGTACGCGCCTCCCGGATCCGCCTCGCCAGGCTGCTGGGCAACCTGCTGGACAACGCCGAGCGGCACGCCTCCACCACGATCGAGGTCCACGTCACCACAGCCCCGCCCGAGGCGATCCTCGAGGTCGTGGACGACGGGCCGGGCATCGCGTCGGCCGACCGCGAACGGGTCTTCGAACGCCTGTACCGGCTGGACGACGCTCGCCACCGCGACCCCGGGGGCACCGGACTCGGTCTGGCCATCGCGCGCGAGATCGCCCGCGCGCACGGCGGCCAGTTGCATGCCGCCGATCACCCCCGCGGGGCTCGCTTCGTCCTGCGCCTTCCCCTCGCCGCCCCGCCCGTCCGGAAGTAACGGCGGCCTGACAGGCCCGTCCGGAACTAGCGGCCGCCTGACAGGGCCCGTCCGAGAGTAACGGCCGCCTCACAGGCCCGTCCGGGAGCGGCGGCCGCCTGACAGCGCCGTGTGGCCGGGCGGGACGCGGAATAATCCGTTGCCGCCGGGCATTCCACACCGACATCATGGTCATCATGTTCCGGTACGTCCTCCAGCTCACGCTTGCGGCAGCAGGCGCGCTGGGCCGTGCCGCGACGCTCCGCGACGGCCTGGAGCGCTGACCCTTTCCCGTGCGTCCGATCGTGACCCGGCGGGGGAGGGTTGACGACCCGACGGGTCACCAGGCATCGAGCGTCGAAGGAAAGGGACGATGGCCAAGCAGGCCTACGTGCGGAACAAGCCGCACCTCAACATCGGCACCATGGGGCATGTCGACCACGGCAAGACCACGCTGACCGCCGCGATCACCAAGGTGCTCGCCGAGCGGGGCGGCGCGACGTACACGCCGTTCGAGCGGATCGACCGCACGCCCGAGGAGGCGCAGCGGGGCATCACGATCAACATCTCGCACGTCGAGTACGAGACGGCCACCCGTCACTACGCGCACGTGGACATGCCCGGCCACGCCGACTACGTGAAGAACATGATCACGGGGGCGGCGCAGCTCGACGGCGCCATCCTGGTCGTGTCCGCGCAGGACGGCATCATGCCGCAGACGCGCGAGCACGTGCTGCTCGCCCGGCGGGTCGGGGTCGAGCACCTGGTCGTCGCGCTGAACAAGGCCGACGGCGCCGACCCGGAGCTGGCCGACCTGGTCGAGCTCGAGCTGTCGGAGCTGCTGGCCGAGCACGGCTACCACGACGTGCCCATGGTCCGCGTCTCCGGGCTGCGGGCGCTGGAGGGCGACCCCACGTGGACGGCGTCCGTCGAGGCGCTGCTCCAGGCGGTGGACGACCACATCCCGGTCCCCGTCCGCTACGTCGAGGCGCCGTTCCTCATGCCGGTGGAGAACGTGCTCACCGTCACCGGGCGCGGCACGGTCGTCACCGGCGCGATCGAGCGCGGCTCGGTCAAGGTCGGCGACACGGTCGAGGTCGTCGGCCTGGGCGAGGGTTTCACCGCGGTGGTGACCGGGGTGGAGACCTTCGGCAGGACCATGGAGCGCGGCGAGGCCGGTGACAACGCGGCGGTGCTCCTGCGCGGCGTGCGGCGCGAGCAGGTACGGCGGGGCCAGGTGCTGGCCGCGCCCGGCTCCCAGCGCGCCCACACGCGCGTCACCGCCAGGATCTACCTGCTCACCGAGGCCGAGGGCGGGCGACGCCGGCCCGTCGGCAGCGGCTACCGGCCGCAGTTCTACCTGCGCACGACCGACGTGCCCGGCCAGATCGTCATGGACGGGCCCGCCGCGCCGGGCGACACGGTGGAGGCGGTCGTCGAGCTCGGCCGGTCGGTGGCCGTGGAGCCCGGGCTCGGCTTCGCCATCCGCGAAGGCGGGCTGACGGTCGGCGCCGGCACGGTGCTGTCCATCCTCGACTAGCACGTCCGGCCTGGCGGGCGGCCGGGTCCCCCACCGGGACCCGGCCGCCGTCGCGCCGGAATCCGCACCCAGGCGACGCCACCGCCGCGCTACCGCCGCGCCCAGCGCAGCGACCCCGCCGGGAGCGAGCGGACGGCCGGGCGGGACGTCAGACCCTGGCGGTCTCCCTGGTGTCGTCGCGGTGCCGGTCGGCGGGGTGCTCGTGAAGGCCCTCGCCCTCGACGTCGAGGTTCGGCAGGACCCGGTCGACGGCGCGGGGCAGCCACCATGCCGCGCGGCCGAGAAGGGACATCACGGCAGGCACCAGGGTCAGCCGGACGAGGAACGCGTCGACGAACACCCCGACGGCCAGCGCGAAGCCGATGGACTTGATGATCGGGTCATCCATGAACACGAATCCGCCGAAGACGGCCACCATGATGAGAGCCGCGGCGGTGACGACGCGGGCGTTGTGGCCCAGCCCGTTGACGGTCGCCTGGCCCGGACTGTCGCCGCGGACGAAGTCCTCCCGCATGCGGGAGACGAGAAAGACCTCGTAGTCCATGGCCAGCCCGAACAGGATTCCGATCAGCAGGATCGGCAGGAAGCTCACCAGCGGTCCGGGGACGTCGACGCCCACCAGGTCGGCCAGGTGCCCCTGCTGGAAGATGGCCACCGTGATGCCGAACGTGGCGCCGACGGTCAGCAGGAAGCCCAGCGCCGCCTTGAGCGGCACCAGCAGCGAGCGGAAGACGAGCATGAGCAGCAGGATCGACAGGCCGACGACGAGCAGCAGGTAGACGGGCATCGCCTCGGCGAGCTTCGCCGACACGTCGATGCCGATGGCCGTGGCGCCGGTCAGCGCGACGGTGGCGCCCTTGACGCCGGACACGCGCTCCCTGATCAGGCGCACCGCCCGCTCGGTGGCGGCGTCGGTGGGCCCGGCCTTGGGGATGACGGTCATCAGCGCGGTGGTGCCCTGGCTGTTGGTCTGCGGCGGGGAGACGCCGAGCACGCCCTCGGTGCCGTGGATCAGGAGTGCGGCCTGCTTGGCGGCCGCGCCGGTGGATGCGGCGTCGTCGCCGGAGACGACGGCGACCAGCCGGCCGTTGAGGCCCGGCCCGAAGCCCTCAGTGATCAGGTCGTAGGCCTCGCGGGGCGCGGAGCCGGAGGGGGCTGTGCCGGCGTCGGGCAGGGCCAGGCGCATGTCCTGGGCGGGCAGCGCCAGCGCGGCCAACCCCACGACACCGGCCGCCAGAATCGGGACGCGCAGGCGCGTGACGATCCGGCCCCAGCTGTAACCGAAGCCCTCGCGGCCGGGGCCGGCGGCCCTTCCACGGCGGTGCGCCCTGGGCATGACGCGGGGGCCGGCGAAGCCGAGCATGGCGGGCAGCAGGGTGAGGGCGACCAGCACGGCAAGGGTGACGGTGCCGGCCGCGGCCAGGCCCATGACGGTGAGGAAGGGGATGCCCACCACGGCGAGACCGGCCAGGGCGATGACGACGGTGGCACCGGCGAAGACCACGGCCGAGCCCGCGGTGCCGGTCGCCCGCCCGGCGGCCTCCTGCGCCTCGACGCCCTCGGCGAGGAACTGCCGGTAACGGGAGGTGATGAACAGCGAGTAGTCGATCCCCACGGCCAGCCCCAGCATCAGCGCCAGGATGGGCGCGGTGCTGGTCAGGTCGAGCACGCCGCTGAGGGCGAACAGCCCGGACATCCCCGCGGCCACGCCGGCGAGCGCGTTCAGCAGCGTCATGCCGGCGGCCACGAGGGAGCCGAAGGTGACCACCAGGACCACGGCGGCGACCAGGACACCGAGAGCCTCGGTGGAGCCGATCTCGGCTCCTGCCGTCATCACCTCACCGCCGTGCTCCACCCGCAGGCCGTGCGCCGAGGCGCCGACCTTCTGGTAGGCGGCGCGCTGAGCGTCGGTGATCTCGCTGGTGGCGGTGTCGAACTGCACCTGGACCAGCGCGTAGCGGTCGCGCGAGACCGCGCCGACCTGGAAGGGGTCGACGGCGGCGATCACACCCGGAACCCGGTCGGCCTCCTGCACGATGGCGGCGACCGCGGCCCTGTCGAGCTTCCTCCCCTCGGGTGCGGCGATGACGATGGTGCCGGTCGTGCCGCCGGCCTGCGGGAACTGCCGCCGCAAGGAGTCGAGCGCCCGCTGCGACTCCGTACCCGGGATCGTGAAGTCGTCGCTGGTGGGGCCCATGAAGGTGGCGGCCGCCCCGCCCAGCAGGGCGAGCGCGAGCAGCCAGACGGCGAGGACCCGCCCCCGGCGGCGGAAGGAGAACCGGCCGAGCCGGTAAAGCAGAGAAGCCATGAACGTGGGTGTCTTTCCTCGTGTTCAGGGGGTTTCGCGGTCGAGTGTGCGCAGGGCGCCGCGGATCAGTTCGGCACGCAGGTCCTGGTCCGTCACCGGCAGGTCGCTGGCGCAGGTGACGGAGACCGCGCCGATGACCATGGAAGCGGTGACCAGGCCCTTGGCCGCGGCCGAGCCCTCGGCCATCGCCGCCATCAGCCGCGCGATGACGGCGGGCACGGCACCCAGCGCCGGGTGGCCGGTGAGCCCGGGGATGTCCTGGAACAGGACCTTGACCTCGCGCCGGAACCGCATGGCCAGGTCGACGAAGCCGGTGACGGCCGCTTCCGCGGCCGGGGCCCCTTCCATGCCCGCGAGCCGGGCGTCCAGCGCGCCCAGTTCCTCGCCGGCGGGGGTGAGCAGCTCGGTGAGGATCGCCTCCTTGCTGACGAAGTAGTAGAGCAAGGACGCCTTGGAACAGCCCACCACCTGGGCGATGTCGTGCAGCGAGGTGCCCTTGTAGCCGCGCGTGGCGAACAGGTCCAACGCCGCGTCCAGGAGGTGGCCGCGCAGGGCGGAAGCGGGACGTGCCATGCCAGCCACGATAACTGTCCGATCGGTCAGAGCTGACCGATCGGACAGGACAAGGGTGTGGCCTTGATCACTTCGCCGATGGGGTGCCCCCTCGTACGACGGCACAATGAACCGCGTCCGCTTCGTGCGCGCGGCCGAAGATGCGTCCTGGCCTCTCACCTACCGTTCGATCATGTCCCGCCTCTCCCTGAACGATCTCTTCCGCATCGCCGTACCCGGTGATCCGCAGGTGCGCCCGGACGGCGGCGCGGTCGCCTACACGCTGACCACCGCGGACAGGGACGCCGACGACAACCGCTGCGAGGTGTGGCTGGCCGAGCCGGGCCACGAGCCGCGCCGGCTGACCGGTGGCCCCGCGGACCTGGCTCCCCGCTGGTCGCCCGACGGCCGCACGCTCGCGTTCGTGCGCCCCGTCGACGGCAAGCCGCAGATCCACCTGCTGCCGATGGACGGCGGCGAGCCGCGTGTGCTGGCCACCGACGGCGCGGGCCCGCCCGTGTGGTCGCCGGACGGCCGCCACCTGGCCTTCACCGCCCCGTACGGCGAGGCGCAGGCGCACGACCCGGTCGTGGCCGACACCCTGGAGTACAAGGCCGACGGCGCCGGCCTGCTGCGCGACCTGCGCACCCACGTGGTGGTCGTGGAGGTGGACTCGGGCGCTTGGCGCAGGCTCACCGAGGGCGACTTCCACGCCGGCGAGCCCACCTGGTTGCCCGACGGGCAGAGTCTCGCCTTCGTCGCCGCCATGGAGCCCGACCGGGACCTGGTGCCCGGCGGCGCCGTCTACCTCGTCGACCTCGACGGCGGGCAGCCCAAGCGGCTCACCGAGCAGGGCGTGACCTGCACGGGCGTGTGGTGGCTCGGCGAGCGCCTGGTGGTGACCGGATTCACCGGCGAGCCCGTCGGCCACACCCGCCTGTTCGCGCTCGAGGCGGGCGGCCTGGTCGAGATCGAGACCGGCCTGGACCGCAACGTCATGGTGGGCGCCCCCGGCTACCCGGGCGCCCCGCCGCTCCTGCTGGGCGACGAGCTGCTGTTCTGCGCCCGTGACGGCGGCCTCACCCACCTGTTCGACCTGGACGGCCGGGCGAGGGTGGGAGGGGAGTTCGGCGTGTCGGGCGCCACGGCCGCGGCCGGCCGCCTGGCCTACGTGGCCGCCGGCCCTGGCAGCGCCGGCGACGTCTACCTCGACGGTCGGCGGCTCACCGATCACGCGCTGCCCGACGTGGAGCTGTTCCCGCTCGAACGCCGCGTGTTCACCGCCCCCGACGGCACCCCGGTCGAGGGCTTCCTGCTGCGCGACCCGGCGCTGAAGCAGCCGGGACCGCTCCTGCTCGACGTGCACGGCGGCCCGCACAACGCGTGGGCGCCCGTCTTCGACGGCGTCCACCTCTACCACCAGGTGCTCGCCGCGCGCGGCTGGAGCGTGCTCACGCTCAACCCGCGCGGCAGCGACGGGTACGGCGAGGCCTTCTACACCGCCGCGATCGGCGCGTGGGGCCTGGCCGACGCCGGCGACTTCCTGGCCGCGCTCGACGACCTGGTCGAGGAGGGCGTGGCCGACCCGGACCGGCTGGCCGTCACCGGCTACAGCTACGGCGGCTACATGGCCTGCTGGCTGTCGGCCACCACCGACCGGTTCAGGGCCGCCATCCCCGGCGGCTGCGTCAGCGACCTGACCAGCATGTCGGGCACCTCGGACGCCGGACACCTGCTCAAGACGTTCGAGTGCCGCGGCGACCTGGCGGCGCAGTCGCCGCTCACGCACGTGGCAGGCGTGCGCGCGGCCACCCTCGTCCTGCACGGCGAGCGCGACGACCGCTGCCCCGTCGGGCAGGCCGAGCAGTGGTTCGCCGCGCTGCGCGAGCGCGGGGTGCCCGCCAGGCTCGTGCGCTACCCGGGTGGTTCGCACCTGTTCATCCTCAACGGACGCCCGTCCCACCGGCTCGACTACAACGAAAGGATCGTCGCGTGGCTGGAGCAATGGGTGATCGGCTCGCAGAGCTGATCGCCGAATACGACGTCCCCGGCGCCGCTGTCGCCTACCTCCACCAGGGGGAGGTGCACGAGAGCGCGGCCGGTGTCCTCAACCGCCGCACGGGCGCGCAGGTGACGCCCGACTCGCTCTTCCAGATCGGCTCGGTCACCAAGGTGTGGACCGCCACCCAGCTCGCCCTGCTGGCCGAGCAGGGCGCGCTCACCCTCGACACCCCCGTCGCCGAGCTGCTGCCCGGCTTCCGGGTCGGCGACCCCGAGGTGACCGGGACGGTGACCGTCCGTCACCTGCTCAGCCACACCTCGGGCATCGACGGCGACCTGTTCCTCGACACCGGCCGTGGCGACGACTGCATCGAGCGGTACGTCGCCGCCTGCGCCGACCTGGCGCAGAACCATCCGCTCGGCGCCACCCAGTCCTACTGCAATGCGGGGTTCGTCATCGCCGGCCGTGTCGTCGAGCACCTGACGGGCAAGGTATGGGACCAGGCGCTGCGCGAGCAGATCATCGAACCGCTGGGCCTGACCCACACCTGGACCCTGCCCGAGGACGTGCTGCGCTTCGGCGCCGCCGTCGGTCACGTCGACGGGGAGCCCAGCCCCGTGTGGGGACTCATGCGTTCCTGCGGCCCGGCCGGGCTGATCACCGCCAGGCCCGCTGACGTCGTCGCCTTCGCCCGCGCCCACCTGGAGGGCGGCCTGCTCAAGGACCCGCGCGCCCTGTGGGAGCCGCAGGTCGCCCTCCCCAACCCGCACACGCTGGGCACGCACTGGGGCATCGGCTGGATCCTCGACGAGTGGGACGGCCGGCGGGTCGTCTCCCACGGTGGCAACACCATCGGCCAGTCGTCGATGCTGTGGATGCTGCCCGACACCGGCACCGTCGTGTGCGCCGTGGCCAACGGCGGGCACAGCGCGGCCTTCTTCCACCACCTGGCCACCGAGCTGTTCCGCGAGCTGGACGGCGTGGCCGTCCCCCCGGTGCTCGGGCCGCCCGAGCAGCCGGTCGAGGTGGACGCCGAGCGGTACGCCGGGGTGTACGAGCGGGTCGGCGCGCGGCTGACGATCACGGTCCGCGACGGCGGCCTGCGGCTGCTGATGGAGTCCACGGGCGCCCTGGCGGACCTGTCGGAGCCGGCCGAGCTGGACCTGCTGCCCGTCGACGACGTCACCTTCGTCGGCCGCCTCCCGGACGACCCGCAGTGGCTGTCGGCGGTCTTCTACGAGCTGGCCGACGGTTCCCCCTACGTCCACATGGGCGTCCGCGCCACTCCCAAGATCGCCTGAGGAGCATCCATGGACCTGCAGCACCGCCTCGACGAGGCCGCGCGCGACCACAACGTCCCCGGAGCCGCCGTCGCCGTGTGGGCGGACGGCCGGTTGATCGAGGCGGCCACCGGCGTCGTCAACCGCGACACGGGCGTGGAGACGACGACCGACAGCCTCTTCCAGGTCGGTTCCACGACCAAGATCTGGACGGCCGCCCTGGTCATGCGCCTGGTCGAGGAGGGCGCGGTGGACCTCGACGCGCCCGTGCGCAAGTACCTGCCGGAGTTCGGCCTGGCCGACGCCGCCGCGGCCGAGACGGTCACGGTCAGGCACCTGCTGACCCACACCGCCGGGTTCGCCGGCGACCTGTTCGAGGACACCGGGCGCGGCGACGACTGCCTCGACCGCTTCGTGAGCTTCCTGCACGGCGCGCCGCAGGTCTACGAGCCGGGCGCGATGTTCTCCTACTGCAACTCGGGGTACGTCGTGCTCGGCGCGCTGGCCGCCAGGTTGGCCGGGGGCACGTGGGAGCGGGCCATGCGCGAGCGGCTGATGAACCCGCTCGGCGTCACGCACGGGGCGCTGCTGGCCGAGGAGGCCGTGCTGTTCCGCGCCTCGGCAGGGCACCTCGGGCCCGGCAACGCGGTCAACCCGAACTGGCAGATGCCGCGCTCGAACGCGCCCGCCGGGTCCACCCTGTGCCTGGCGCCGCGCGAGCTGGTCCGCTTCGGCCGGATGTTCCTCGACGGCGGCGTCACGCCCGGCGGCACCAGGCTGCTGGAGGAGGAGACGGTCGCCGCGATGACCACCGCCCAGGTGGACGTGCCGGGCGTGCCCGGCCTGCTCGCCGACCGGTGGGGGCTCGGCTTCGAGCTGTTCGACTGGGGCGCGCCCGTCTTCGGCCACGACGGCGGCACCGTCGGGCAGAGCACGTTCTGGCGGATCGTCCCCGGCAGCCGCTTCACGATCGCGATGAGCTGCAACGGCGGCGACGTGCCCGCAATGCTCGATGACCTGGCCTTCTCACTGGTCCGCGAGCTGGCGGGGGTGACCCCCACCCCGCTGCCGACCGTGCCCGAGCGGCCCGCCGCGGTGGACGCCACCCGCTACGCGGGCACCTACCATGGGCCGGCCGCCGTGCAGGAGGTGGCCGCGGTCGGCGGCGGCCTGGAGGTGACCACCATTCCCGGCGAGTTCATGCGCCAGGCGGGCATCGAGCGCACGACCGAGAGGTTCGTCCACCACTCCGACGAGTCCTTCATCGACGTCGAGGCCAAGACGACGATCACCTTCCTGGAGCGGGACGGGCGGATCTTCCTCCACAGCGGCGGCAGGGCGGTGGCACGTGCGTGAGCTGTTCGCGGCCGCCGAGGTCGAGGGATTCCTGCACGCGCGGGAGATCGACGGTGAGCGCGAGGTGTGCCACGGGGCCGACGACCCCGTGGTGCTCGCCTCCGTCTTCAAGATCCCGATCGTTCTGGAGTACGCCAGGCAGGCCGCCGCGGGCCTGATCTCCAGGACCGAGCGGCTGCCGGTGACCTTGGAGCACCGCGACGGCGGCATCGGCACCTCCGGCTGCGCCGACGAGATCGAGCTCTCCCTGCGCGACCTGGCCCTGTTCATGATGTCGATGAGCGACAACGCCGCCACCGACGTGCTGCTGGAGAAGGTGGGGGTGGAGCGTGTCAACGCCACCCTCGCCGAGCTCGGGCTGAAGGCCACGCGCCTGGTCGGCGACTGCCGCGTGCTGCTGGGCAGTGTCCTGTCCGAGCTCGGCGCCGGCTCGTTGGAGGAGGCGGCGGCCGCGCCGCCGGAGACCATGCGCACGCTGTCGGTGCTCGACCCGGCCAGGACCTCCGCCTCCACCCCCCGCGAGACCACCACGCTGCTGGCCAAGATCTGGCGCGACGAGGCGGGCCCGCCGCAGGCCTGCGCCGAGGTCAGGCAGATCATGGGACGGCAGGTCTGGCCGCACCGGCTGTCGTCGGGCTTCGGCGACGACGTCCGGATCTCCGCCAAGACCGGGACGATCTTCGGCGTCCGCAACGAGGCGGGCGTCGTGGAGTACCCGGACGGAAGGCGCTACGCCGTCGCCGTCTACCTCCGGCCGCGCTCGCTCGGCTACCGCCTGCCCAAGGCGGATGCCGTCATCGGCGCGGTGGCCCGCGAGGCGGTCGACGAGCTACGCGGCTGATGTCAGTTTTCGTCCACTATCGTGAGGAGATGACGACTCGGCCGCGGGCCAGTCTGCGCCGGATCCTCGACGATCTGGGCAGCACGGTGCTCGACGTGGCCGCCTCGCCCGGCGACCTCGACGCCGAGGTCACCGGCGTCCACATCTACGACCCCCTCGACGAGCTGCTGCTGCCCCCGGGCGGCCTGCTGCTCGGCGTGGGGGTCGAAGGCGCCGAGGCGATCTGCGACCTGCTGGAAGGGGCCCGCCCCGGCTCCGGCATCGTGATCAAGCAGCCCGTGGCGGCCGACGAGCGGGTGCGGGCCAAGGTGCTGGAGACCGGCGTCGCCGTGCTCGGCCTCACCCGCGCCGCCTCCTGGTCACAGGTGGCGGCGCTGCTGCGCTCGCTGCTGGCCGAAGGCGATCTGACGGAGTCCGGCCAGCAGCCGCCCGACGATCTGTTCTCCCTGGCCAACGCGCTGTGCGCGCTGCTGGACGCGCCGGTCACCATCGAGGACCGCTCGGCCCGGGTGCTGGCCTTCTCCGGCCGCCAGGAGGAGGCCGACTCCAGCAGGATCGCCACCGTGCTCGGCCGCCAGGTGCCCGAGGTGTACCAGCGCATGCTCGACGAGCAGGGCTGGTTCCGCAAGCTCTACCAGAGCACCGGGCCGATCTTCATCGAACTGTCCGAGGGGCTGCCCCGGGTGGCGATCGCCGTCCGCTCCGGCGACGAGATCCTCGGCTCCATCTGGGCCGCCGTCCGCGAGCCGCTCAGCGAGCAGCGCGAGTGGGCGCTCGTCGACGCCGCCAAGATCGTCGCCCTGCACCTGCTGCGCCAGCGCGTGGGCGCCGACACCCGCCGGCGGCTGCAGGCCGACCTGCTGTCCACCATCCTGGAGGGCGGCAGGGACGCCGCCGAAGCCGCCGGCCGCCTCGGGGTGGCCAGCGAACGGCTGTGCGTGCTGGCCGCGCAGCTCACCGAGACGCGGGCCGACGCCGCCCAGGCCGAGGCCGACCGGCAGCGCTTCTGCGACGCGCTCGCCCTCCACGTCGGCGCCATCCATCCCAGGGCGGCCGCCGCCCTCGTCGGCTCGGTGGCCTACGCGCTCCTGCCGCTGCACGCCAGCGGTGAGGAGGAGGCCAGGGCCGTACGCGTCGCCGAGAGCTTCCTGTCCAGGGTCGGGCCCCGCCACAGCGCCAACATCGGGGTCGGCAGGCTCGCCGCCGACCTGGGCGAGGTGGCCAGATCGCGGGCCGACGCCGACAGGTCGCTGCGCGTGCTGCGCTCCAGGGGCCTCTCAGGACAGGTGGCGGGCTACAGCGACGTGCACTTCGAGTCGCTGCTGCTCCAGCTGGGCGACCTGGCCGCTGCCGAGGAACAGGCCCCGACCGGGCCCTACCACCGGCTGCTGCGCTACGACGCCGAGCACGGCACCGAACTGGCCGCCACCCTCGGCGCCTATCTCGACAGCTTCGGCGACGTCAACGCCGCCGCCGCGGCCGTGCACGTGCACTCCAACACCTTCAGATACCGGCTGCGCCGCCTGACCGAGATCAGCGGTCTCGATCTCGCCGACGCCGAGGCGCGGCTCGCCGCCATGCTCATGATGCGCATCTTCGGACGGCGGCACTAGAGGAGCAGCCGCTTTCGTCGCCGCGCACGAAGAATCCCGCGAGGCCACAGGGGAGGGTGAGGCCACCCCTCCAGCCGGGAGCTTCGCATGAACGCAACCACCGCGGCGACCGTGCTCGCCCTGACGGGACTGCTGGCCGCCTCCTGCGGCGCGGCGCCGTCCACCCCTGGCGCCGGCGGCCTCGCCGACAACGCCACCTTCACCGCCGCCATCCCCGCCGATCCGGGCGCTCTCGACCCCGCGACGGCCATCCTGTCGGTCACCAACGAGGTGCTGAACTACGCCTACGACACCCTCGTCGGCATGCGGCCCGACGGGACGCTCACCCCCGCCCTGGCCGCGAAGTGGGACGTCAGACCCGAGTCGGTCACCTTCACCCTGCGCAAGGACGTCACCTGCGCCGACGGCTCGCCCGTCACCCCGTCGGTCGTGGCCGAGAACTTCACCCACATCGCCGACCCCGCCACCAAGTCGCCCATCTACGGCGTATTCGTCCCCGCCGGGATGACGGCCAAGGCCGACGACGCGGCCGGGACCGTCACCCTGACCATGCCCCAGCCCTTCTCCTTCATCGTGGAGAGCGCGGCCATGGTGTACATCGTCTGCGGCAAGGGACTGAAGGACCGCTCGCTGCTGGCAAGGCAGACCTCGGGCTCGGGCCCGTTCCAGCTCGCCGAGGCCGTCTCCGGCGACCACTACACCCTGACCCGGCGCCAGGACTACGCCTGGGGCCCCGGCGGCGTCACCGCCAGGACGCCGGGGCTGCCGGCCAAGGTCGTGCTGAAGGTCGTGCCCAACGAGCAGACCGCGGTCAACCTGCTGACGTCGGGCGCGCTGAACGCGGCCGACATCCAGGGGCCCGACAGGCAACGCGTGGAGGCCGACCGGTCGATCCAGAAGACCGTCCTCGGCGCCGCCAACGGCCAGTTCTTCTACCACCAGGGTGAGGACCGGCCGACCGCGGATCCCGCCGTGCGCAAGGCGCTCACCCAGGGCGTCAACCTGACGGAACTGGCCGCGATCGCCGCCTCGGGCACCGGACGGAAGGCCACCAGCCTGGTGCTCGAGCCGCGCCCCTGCAAGGGCGACAGCGTCAGCGGGCACGTGCCGGCTCACGACCCCGCGGCCGCGGCCGCCGCCCTCGACGCCGCCGGATGGCGGCCCGGTCCCGACGGCGTCAGGGTCAAGGACGGCAAGCGGCTGACGCTGCGCTACCTGTACGCCACGACCAGGGGCCAGGGTGTGCTCGCCGCGGCCGAATACCTCTCCGCCACCTGGAAGAAGCTGGGCGTCGAGGTACGGCTGAACGGCGTCATCGACACCAAACTCGCCGAATCGCTCAACGTCACCCAGGACTGGGACGTCGTCTGGCTGCCCATCGGCGTGTTCCTGCCGTCGCAGCTGACCGGCTTCCTGAGCGGGCCGAGCGCGCCCAAGGGCGCCAACTTCGCCCACATCGACAACAGCCGCTACAACGAACTGGTCGCCAAGGCCTCGGCCAGGCCTGCCGCGGACAGCTGCGCCGACTGGCTGGCGGCCGAGTCGGCCCTGTTCGAGGCCGCCGACCTGGTCCCGGTCGTGGAGAACACCGTGGTCGTCGCGACGAAGGGCGCCACCGTGGACATCGTCGGCAGCCTGGTCATGCCTACCTCCATCCGCATGACGAAGGCGGGTTGACCCTTGCTCCTGCCGCGCCTGGTCAGGTTCGCGGCGGCCCTGGCCGCCCTCATGGTCGCCACGTTCGCGATGATCCACCTCATTCCCGGCGACCCCGTCAGGGCCGCCCTCGGGCCCGCCGCGCCCCCGGAACTGGTCGCCGCCCGCACCGCGGCGCTCGGCCTGGACCAGCCCCTGCCGATGCAGTTCGTCACCTACGTCAGGGGCGTCTTCACCGGCGACCTCGGCACCTCGTTCCTCACCGGGGAGCCGGTGGGCCAGACCATCCTGGAGCGGCTGCCGAACACGCTGACCCTGGCCGTGCTCGCCACCCTCGTCGCGCTGCTGGTCGCGGTGCCCCTCGGGCTGTGGGTGGCGATCCGCACCGAGAACGGCCGCCACCGCGGCACCGAGCTCGGCTTCACCGCCGGCACCGGCGCCGCGGTGGCCGTCCCCGAGTTCCTCTACTCGATCGCGCTGGTCGTGGTCTTCGCCATCACGCTGGGCTGGTTCCCGCCGGCCGGCAAGGAGGGCGCCCTGTCGTTCGTGCTGCCGATCGCCGCGCTGGCCATCGGGCCCGCCGCGCTGATCGCCCGGCTGGTCCGCGTGGAGACCGCACGCGAGCTCGGCAAGGACTACGTCAGGCTGGCCAGGGCCAAGCGGCTGCCGGCCGCCAGGGTCAACGTCAGGCACGTGCTGCCGAACGCGCTGACGGCCACGCTGACGACGGGCGGCCTGCTGCTCGGCGGGCTCATCGCCGGCAGCGTGCTCGTCGAGTACGTCTTCGCCTGGCCCGGCCTCGGCATGCGGCTGACCGAGGCGATCACGCAGAAGGACTTCCCCGTCGCCCAGGGCGTGATCCTCGTCTACGGCGCGATCGTGCTCGTCGTCAACCTGGCCGTGGATCTCGCGCTCGGCGCGCTCGACCCCCGCTCGACCATCAAGGAGGGCTGATGCGGACCCCTGCAGGGCTGGCCGGAGCGGCCGTCGTCGCGCTCATGCTGGTGCTGGCCGTCGTCGGGCCGCCGATCTGGGGCGACAGGGCCGAGCTCATCGACCCGGTGGCGGCCCTGTCGGGCGCCTCGGCCGCGCACCCGCTGGGCACCGACAACCTCGGCCGCGACATCCTGGCCAGGGTGCTGGTGGCCACCAGGATGTCGCTGCTGCTGGCCGTGCTGGCCACCGCCATCGGCGCGGCGATCGGCGTGGTGCTCGGCACGCTGCCCTCCGTGCTGCCGCGCCGGCCGGCGCGGCTCGTGACCGCCACCGTCAACGCCCTGGTGGCCTTCCCCGGGCTGCTGCTGGCCATGTTCACCGCCGTCGTGGCCGGGCTCGGCGCGCGCGGGGCGGTGCTCGGCATCGGGGTCGCCGTCGCCCCCGGCTTCGCCAGGCTGACCCAGACGCTGGCCGCCTCCGTGGCGGCCGCCGACTACGTGGCCGCCGCCAGGCTGCTCGGCGTGTCCAGGACCAGGATCGTCACCAGGCACGTGCTGCCGAACATCGCCGAACCCCTCATCCTCAACCTCACCACCATGATCGGCGGCAGCCTGCTCGGCCTGGCCGGGATGTCCTTCCTCGGGCTCGGCGTGCAGCCGCCCGGCTACGACTGGGGGCGGCTGCTGTTCGACGGCTTCGCCCGGATCTACGTCAACCCCGTCGTGGCGCTCGGTCCCGCGCTGATGGTGGTGCTGGCCGGCGTCGGGTTCAACCTGCTGGGCGAGGCGCTGGCCAGGACCGCGAGCCGCGCGGAGGTCCACCGGGCGGCCCCGGCCGTCCCGCCGCCCCCGGCGGACGAGGACGGGCGGCACGACGACGAGGCGGTGCTGGAGGTCAGGAACCTCACCGTCACCTTCCCCGGCGGCGTCACCCCGGTGCGCGAGGTCTCGCTCACCGTCCGCCCCGGCGAGATCGTCGGCGTCGTGGGGGAGTCGGGCAGCGGCAAGAGCCTGACCGCCTACGCCGTCGGCGGCCTGGTACCCCACCCCGGCGTGGTCGGCGGCGGACCGGTGCTGCTGTGCGGCCAGGACGTGCACGCGCTGCCCGAGGAGCAGCGCAGGAAGGTACTCGGCACCCGCCTGGCCATGGTCTTCCAGGACCCCATGGCCTCGCTCAACCCGGCGCTGAAGGTCGGCGGGCAGCTGGCCGAGGTGGCCACCGTGCACCAGCGCGCCGGCCGCGCCGACGCCTGGCGCAGGGCCGTCGACCGGCTCGGCCACGTGCGGATCACCGACCCTGAGCGCCGCGCCCGCCAGCACCCGCACGAGTTCTCCGGCGGCATGCGCCAGCGCGCCGTCATCGCCATGGGGCTCATGGGCGCGCCCCGGCTCGTCATCGCCGACGAGCCCACCACCGGCCTGGACGTCACCGTGCAGCAGGAGATCCTGCGCCTGCTGCGCGAGGTGACCGAGGAGAGCCAGGCGGGAACGCTGTTCATCTCGCACGACATCGCGGTGGTCGGCGCGCTGTGCGACAGGGTCGTCGTCATGTACGCCGGCCGGGTGGTCGAGGAACTGCCCGCCGACCGGCTCGCCGCCGCCGCCCACCCCTACACCAGGGCGCTGGTCGCCTCGGTGCCCGACATGACCACCGACAGGTCGCTCCCGCTGGCCAGCATCCCCGGCCGCCAGCCGGGGCCGGCCGAGGTCGGCGAGGGATGCGCGTTCGCGGGCAGGTGCCCGCTGGCCACCAGCCGCTGCGTGGCCGAGCGTCCGCCACTGGAAGAGCATGGCAAGGCGCACCGTGTCGCCTGCTGGGAGGTTTCGTGATCATCAACGGCCTGACGGTCAGGTTCGGCGCGTTCACCGCCGTGGACGACGTCTCGCTGGAGATCCCGCCAGGGCGCGTCGTCGGCCTGGTGGGCGAGTCGGGCTCGGGCAAGTCGACGCTGGCCAGAGCGGTGAGCGGGCTGGTGCCGTACACGGGGGTGATCGAGGACGGCGGCGGGGTGCAGATGGTCTTCCAGGACCCCTACGCCTCGCTGAACCCGCGGATGACGGTGGGCGCGTCGGTGGCCGAGGGCCTGCGCAGGCCCGACGCCCAGGAGGTCGAACGGCTGCTCGCCCTGGTGTCGCTGCCGGCGCAGACGGCCGCCCGCTATCCGCGCGAGCTGTCGGGCGGCCAGCGCCAGCGCGTCGCGATCGCCAGGGCGCTCGGCGCCGCGCCCCGCCTGCTGGTCGCCGACGAGATCACCTCGGCGCTGGACGTGTCGGTGCAGGGCGCCGTGCTGAACCTGGTGCGCTCGCTGCGCGCCGAGCTCGGCCTGTCGATGCTGTTCATCTCGCACAACCTGGCGGTGGTCCGCTACGTCGCCGACGACATCGCCGTCATGCGTCACGGCAGGCTGGTGGAGTACGGGCCCGCCGACCAGGTGGTGGAGGCGCCCGCGCACGACTACACCCGCGCCCTGCTGGCGGCCGTGCCGCGCCTGCCCACCACCTGAGCGCCGGCGCGCGGCCGCCTCACCCCGCGAACCGCCTCCCGTGGCGGGCCGCCACGGGGCGGGACGCCTCACTCGGCGGGGTGGCGCGGCGACAGCCAGCGGATCCACGCCGGACGGGAGAGCGCTCCCGTCCGCTGGTCCGCGGCCGGCGGCGTCGGCACGACGACCACCGGGCAGCGGGCGTGGCCGGTGCAGTAGCGGCGGGTGGACGGCATCAGCAGCCGGTCCAGCCCGCTCCGGTGCCCCCTGCCCACGACCAGCAGGTCGATCGGCCTGGCCAGCTCCACGAGCAGGGGGCCGGGCTCGCCGAGCCTGGCGACGGCGAGCGTGTTGATGTCGGGCGGGGCGCCGCCCGTCATGTCGTCGAACAGGGTCTGGATCAGCTCGACGCTCCTGGCCTCCTCCATCTGCCTGACGGTGTGCGTGTACGGCAGCGCCTCAGGAAAGGGATGCACGGGCGCCCTGCTGACATGGACGGCGACCAGCGCCATCCCCCGCAGCCTGGCGGCCTCCACCGCCCAGAGCAGTGCCCAGCGAGAGGCGGGTGTGTCGTCGACCCCGACGACCACGCGCGGTCCTTCGGATAGCATCGCGTCCTCCTCAACAGAGGTACGCGTCCCATACTGCGCCCCTCAGGGCCGCTCCACCACGTAATGGGATTTCATATGGAAACCTGTTACCCGGGCGCCGTCCTCCAGCAGCCCCCCCAGCACCTCGCGCACCGCGTGCCGCCAGGCCTTCGCGGTGCCGGGATCCCGCCTGCGAAGCGCCTCCACGTCGGCGGGCACCGCGACCAGCAGCACCTTCGCGTCCGTGTCGCCCACGACGGGCCTGCCGTCCTCCTCCTTCAGCGCCACGCCCGCCCCCTCCACCGTGTACGGCACCGGCGGCTCGGCCAGCCGCCACACCGCCAGCAGCCGGTCGGACTCGTCGCCCCTGTTGACGGCGTCCTGCATGACGCCGTAGAAGCCCGGCAGGTACTCCTCGGGCCTGGCGCCCAGCTTGGCCAGGTTGAAGTGCGCGTTGCGGCGGACCAGCGGGTCGTAGGTCCAGGTGACGCGGTTGATGCCGCGCGCCAGCGCCCACGCGCGCTGGTGCTGCTTGAGCGCGAAGCCGACGCCCCGGCCGGTGACCGCGCCGGTGATGTGGGAGTGGAGCGCCCCGCCTTCGGCGAAGAAGGCGACCGAGGCGCCCACCATCCGCGTGCCCTCGTAGGCGCCGGCGACGTAGTTGCCCGCGTGCGCCAGGGCGCGCATCAGCTCCGGGTTGATCGGCTGGTTGCTCTGCTCGAAGCCCCAGATGCCGGTGAAGACCGCGAAGGCCTCACCGAACTCCTCGAGGCTGTGCAACTCCCTGATCTCGGTCATCGCAGCGCCTCGCCGAGGAGCCGGTGCACGTTGCCGCCGAGGATCTTGAGGATGTCCTTCTCCGGCACGCCCCTGCGGGTCAGGGCCTCGGTGACCAGCGGCAGGCCGCGCGGGCCGTCCAGCCCCGGCAGGGTGGCCAGGGGGTCGATCTCGCCGTAACCGAGCTCCTCGCAGCAGGGCGGGGTGGTGTCCATGAGGACCTCGCGGACGAAGTCGGGACCCAGACCGACGTGGTCGACGCCGGCGACGGCGGCGATGTGCTCGATGTGGTCGACGAGCCGGTCGAGGGTGTGGCCGGCCGGGTCGTCGGCCAGGAACGCGGGGACGAAGTTGACGCAGACCACACCGCCGGTCGCGGCGACCCCTCTCAGCTGGTCGTCGGTCAGGTTGCGGTGGTGGTCGCGCAGGGCGCGGGCCGAGGAGTGGGTGGCCATGAGCGGCCTGGTGGCCAGCTCCAGCACGTGCGCGACGCCTGAGGCGCCCAGGTGGGAGATGTCGAAGACGATGCCGAGCCGTTCCATCTCCTTCAGCGCGGCGACGCCGTGGGAGGTGAGGCCGCTGCCGGTGGCGTCCTCGCCGCTGCCGTCGGCCAGCGGGGTGCGGCCCCAGTGGGCGATGGAGGCGATCCTTACGCCGAGCCGGTACACGGTGGAGATCAGCTCCACGTCGGCGTCGAGGCCCGGCATGCTCTCCATGGCCAGCACCAGCGCGATCCTGCCGTCGTCGAGGGCGGCGTCGATCTGGGCCGCGTCGGTGCAGAGCGCGACGGCGTCGGCGTTGCCCTCGGCGACGACGTGCGCGCACTCGATCATGCGGAGCGTCTCGCGCAGCGCGCCCTCCGGGCGGAAGGCGTCGTCGATGAAGACGGGCAGCACCTGGAGATCGACCCCGCCCTCCCGCAACTGGGGCAGCCACCGGTCGCGGAAGAAGCCCGCCCAGCGCTGCGGCGGGCGGGCGGCGACGGCCATGAGCAGGTCGTTATGCGTGTCCGCGACGAGGGCGCGGTGGTGGAGATCGAACGGCATGCCGTGACGGTATGCCAAGGGGCCGCCGGAGGAACTCGTCGGGAAACATCAAGACGGGGGGGTCGGTTCGTCCGGCAGCCCAACCGGCCTCAGCCGAGGCCGATCCACTCCGTTGCCGTGGTGACCTCCTCCAGGATGTCCTTGATCGGCTCGACGCCGAGACCGGGGCCGGACGGCACGTCGAGGTGACCGCCGTCCAGCTCGAAGGGCTCGGTGATGTCGGTGGCGTAGTAGCGGCGCGAGGCGGAGGTGTCGCCGGGCAGGGTGAAGCCGGGCAGGGCGGCGAGGGCCACGTTCGCGGCCCGGCCGAGGCCCGTCTCCAGCATGCCGCCGCACCAGACCGCGATCCCGTGCGCCCTGCACAGGTCGTGGATGCGCCGCGCCTCCAGGTAGCCGCCGATCCGGCCCGGCTTGATGTTGATGATCGAGCAGGCCTTGAGCGAGATGGCCGCGGCGGCGTGCTCGGCCGACTCGATCGACTCGTCGAGGCAGATGGGCGTGCGCAGCCGCTTGGCCAGCTCGGCGTGCTGCACCAGGTCGTCGTTGGCCAGCGGCTGCTCGATCAGCAGCAGCCCGAAGTCGTCCAGCCTGGCCAGCTGCTGGGCGTCGACGAGCGTGTAGGCCGCGTTCGCGTCGACCTGCAGGAGCACGTCGTCGCCGAACCGCTCCCTGACCGCGCGCACCGGCGCGACGTCCCAGCCCGGCTCGATCTTCAGCTTGATCCGGACGTAGCCCTCGTCGAGGTAGCCCTCCACCGCGTCGAGCAGCTGCGGGATGGAGTCCATGATGCCGACCGACACCCCGCAGGGGACCCGGTCCCTCGCCGAGCCCAGGAAGTGGCCGAACGACTCGCCCGAGGCCCTCAGCTGCGCGTCGAGCACGGCCGTCTCCAGCGCCGCCTTGGCCATGCGGTGGCCCTTGATCGGCTCCATGGCCCTGCCCACGCCGTACGCGTCCAGGTCGTCCGGCAGCAGGGGCAGCAGGAAGCGCCGGATCACCTCCGCCGCGCCCTCCACGTACTCGGAGGAGTAGAGCGGTTCCGACATCGCCACGCACTCGCCCCATCCCTCGGCGTCCGGCGTGACCACTCTGACCAGGAGCACGTCGCGGGAGGTCTCGGTGCCGAAGGAGGTGCGGAACGGCGCGACCAACGGCATGGCGATCCGGCGCAGTTCCACTCCGGTGATCTTCATTGTCTCTCCACTTCGTCGCAGGGCTCCGTCCGACGCTAGGCCACGACGACCCTCCACCGATTCGTCCGGCAAGCCGGAAAATCAGGCGTCGCTTCGTCTCCTACCCCAAGGCGTCGCCCGGGCGCGGCGGGCCCGCACCGCGAAATCACCAAGTCTGGACGAAACTCCGCCTTACGACTTGACCCTGGTCGGGAATCATCCCGGCATGCCCACAGTGCGCTTCAGCGTTCACACAGCAGGGGAGACGGGCCTGGGAAAGACGTCCGTCCTGGTGGCCGGCGAGCAGCAGGCGCTGCTCGTCGACGGCCAGTTCACCCTCGCCGAGCAGCACCGCGTCCTCGCCGACGTCATCGACAGCGGCAAGCACCTGTCCACCGTCTTCGTCAGCGCCGCCGACCCGGACTACTATTTCGGCCTCCAGGTGGTCAGGCAGGTCTTCCCGCGGGTGCGCGTCCTGGCCACCCCCGACACCGTCGAGCGCATCGAGGCGACCTGGCGGTCCAAGCTGGAGATCTGGAAGCAACTGGGCGGCAACCTCGCCACCGACGTGGTCATCCCCGAGCCGCTCCTCGGCGGCCACCTGGAGCTCGAGGAGCACGTCTTCGAGGTGCGGGCGGGCGATCCGGCCGTCGAGTGGCGCACCGGGTACCTGTGGAACGCCGAGCGGCGCGCCGTCCTCGGCGGCGCCGCCCTGTTCAGCGGCCTCCACCCGTGGACCGCCGACACCCCCACGCCGGAGGAGCGCGAGGGCTGGCGGCGGGCGCTCGACGAGATGAGCGCGCTCGAGCCGGAGTACGTCGTGGCCGGCCACCGCGCGTCGGGCGGGCCCTTCGACGCCTCCGTCATCCGTTTCACCCACGACTACCTCGTGGCGTTCGAGACGGAACTGCGCGACGCCAGCCGCCGCGACGACCGGGCCAGGGCCCTGCGCAGATCCATGACCAGGCGCTATCCCGGGCTCGGCGGGCTGGTCAACCTGGAGCTCGGCGCCAAGGTGGCCACGGGGGAGATGTCCTGGAGCTGACCGTACGGCTGCCGCCACCACGTGAGGACCACACATGAGAACCACCTAATGTCTTAACAAACGTTTGACACCTCGGTGGGAGAGTCGATAGAAAAAGCTGATCCCATCGAGTCAAGGAGCACGCCCATGCGCCTCGGCGTCATCGGTCTCGGCCTCATCGCCCAAGCCGTGCACCTGCAGAACCTGCGGGCGCTCCGCGAGAAGTACCAGGTGACGCACGTCTGCGACCTGTCGCCCACGCTGGCGGCGCAGATCGCGGCCGAGCACGGCGGCCCGGTGCGGCACTCCACCGACGCGGCGGACGTGCTGGCCGACCCCGAGGTCGACGCGGTCCTGCTGCTCACCCCTGGCACCCACGCCGACCTGACCCGCAGGGCGCTGGAGGCGGGCAAGCACGTGCTCGCCGAGAAACCGTTCGCGCACACCGTGGCCGAGTGCGTCGAGCTCGGCTCCATGGCCGCCGCCAAGGGGCTGGTGCTGCAGGTGGCGTACATGAAGATGTACGACCCGATCATGGCCAGGGCCAGGGGGGAGCTGTCGCGACTCGGGGCGATCCGGCTCGTGCGGGTCACCGTGCTCCACCCCGCCGACCAGCCGCAGTACTCCCACCAGCGCTTCCTGCGCCATTCCGACGCGGTGGTCCCCGCCGACGGTCACGAGCGGCGCAAGGCCGTCGAGGCCGTCGGCGACCTGGGCGAGCCGTACCTGTCGATCTACGCCGACGTGCTGCAGGGCTCGGTCGTGCACGAGCTGTCGGTGCTGCGCGCCCTGTTCGGCGAGCAGCCGCTGACGATCGCGCACGCCCAGGCCGCCGGGCTCGAGCCGGGCGTGAAGCTGAAGGAACCGCCGCAGCTGCAGGCGCTCGGCACGTTCGGCGCGGCCCAGCTGTCGCTGTCGTGGAACTGGCTGCCCGACTATCCCGACTACGGCGAGGAGATCGCCGTCTTCGGGTCCGCCGGACGCCTCTACCTGAACATGCCAGGCCCCTACCTGCGCGACGCCCGCGCCTCGCTGGTGGTGCAGACCGCCCAGGACGGCGAGCGGGCCACCACCGAGTTCCGCTGCGACCACCGCACCGGCTTCCTGCACGAGCTGCTCGCCTTCCACGCCTCCGTCACCGAGGGCGCGCCCGTCCTGTCCACCGCCGCGGGCGCCGCCTACGACACCGCGGTCCTCCAGCAGATCGCCAGGAGCCTCGCATGAACAAGATCGCCTCCGCGCCCTGCAGCTACGGCGTGCACAGCGGACACGGCATCGGCATGAAGCCGGTCGAGCTGCTCGAGGCCATGGCTGCAGCCGGGTACACGGGCAGCGAGCTCGGCCCGCCCGGCTTCTTCGGCTCACCCGAGGAGACCGCCCGCGCGTTCGCCGACAACGGGCTGGCCGTCGTGGGCGCCTACGTCCCGCTGAAGCTGTCGGCGCCGCACGAGGTGCCGGACGCCGACCTGGCGGCGATGCGCCACACGCTGGAGGAGCTTGCCGCCTCCGGCAACCCCGACGTGGTGGCCGTGCTGGCCGACGACGGCGACGAGGCGCTGCGCGCCGACCCGTGGCGTACCGGCGGCCGGTGGGACGCCGCCGCCTGGCGCCGCGCGGCTGACCGCGTCGCCGCCGCCTGCGAGCTGGTCACCTCGTACGGCGTGCGGCCCGTCTTCCACCCGCACTACGCCACCTACGTCGAGCGGGCCGACGAGATCGACACGCTCATGGAGCTGACCGACGTGGCGCTCTGCCTCGACAGCGGCCACTTCGCGCTGGGCGGCGCCGAACCGGCCGAATACGCCCGCAAGTACGCCGACCGGGTGCACCACGTCCACGTCAAGGACGTCCGCCACGCGGTCGTCGCGGACGCCGAGGCCAGGGGCGAGGCGCGCCTGGACGCGTGGTGGGGCGAGGTCGCCAGCCCCCTCGGCCGTGGCGACGTCGCCCTCGAACCCTTCCTCGCCCAGCTGAGGGCCGACGGGTACGCCGGCTGGTACGTCATCGAGCAGGACAGCCCCCCTGTCACCCCCGACACGTGGGCCGCCACCCTCGCCGACCAGCGGCACAACCTCACCTGGCTGGCCGAACGCCGATAGGCGCCCGCCGCCGCCGGGCCGCCGCCGCCGGGAAGGCCCTCACGAACCAGGACAGGCTCGCGGCGCCCGGCGAGGCCAGGGCGCGCCGCCCGTCCGCCCGGCCGGGCGGCGGGTCAGGCGTCGAGCACGTGGAGGGCGGGGGAGCTGGAGCTGAGCAGGACGGGGCCGCCGGCGGCGCAGGCGACCGTGTCGGCCACCCGGGCGCCGAACAGCCCCGTCAGGTGGATGGCCGGGGCGACGCACAACGTCATCCCGTCGGCCAGCGGCTCGGGGTCGGCCAGCGACGGGCCCTCCTGGTGCCCCCAGCCGACGCCCCTGCCGCGCACGTCGGCGAACCCGCCGTAGCCGCTGTCCTCGATCACCTGGCGGGCGCGGGCGGCGACCTGCTCGGCCGGGACGCCGGGCCGTACCGCGTCGAGGGCGGCGGCGCGCGCGGCGAGCACGACCGACAGCATCGCCTCGAAGTCCTCGGGCGGCTCGGCGACCGCGAAGGCCCTGGCCACCTCCGCGCACAGGCCGTCCCACCTGCCGCACACCGAGACCTGCAGCGCGTCACCCGGGTTGATGACCCGGTCGGTGGGCCGGTGGTCCCTGGCCGCGGTGTGCTCGCCGGCGCCCACGCGTACCGACAGGATCTCCTCGCAGCCCGACTCGATCAGCAGCATCCGCAGCCGGCGCGCCATCTCCCGCTCGGTCGCCCCGAACCAGGCCAGCTCCCGCGCCGCCGTCACGACCGCGTCGGCGGCCGCGGCGGCCCTGGCCACGGCCGCGACCTCCTCCGCCGACTTGCGCAGCCGCAGGTCGCGCAGGACGGCGGAGGCCGGGACGATCTCGGCGTCGATCCGCATGCCGAACAGCTCGGCCACCCGCATCTCGTCGTCCACCCCCACCCGGCGGGCCCCGCGCGGGATGCACGGCACCGGGTCGCCGGTCTCGACGGGCGGCCCGTCGAGGGTGACGACGAGGAACCCCTCGCCGGCGCCGCCGAGGAAACGGAAGTCGGGGGAGGGACGCAGCACCAGCGCGTCCACCCCGGCCCCGGACATCGCCTGCCTGACCAGCTCCTCCCTCATCGCTCGGGGGCGTGCAGCCAGCAGGCGACGGGACCGAAGTCGGGCTCCTTCACCCGGCACACGTCCATGGCGAGGGAGCAGCGGGGGTGGAAGCGGCAGCCGGGCGGCGGGTCGGCGGGGTCGGGGACGTCGCCGGACAGCTCCGCCGGCAGCACGCCGAGCCCGTCGGGCTGGGGGATGGCGGCCAGCAACGCCCGCGTGTAGGGGTGGCGGGGGTCGGCCCACACCTCCTCCGTACGGCCCACCTCGACGATCTTCCCCAGGTACATCACGGCGATCCGGTCGGCGATCAGCCGTACCACCGACAGGTCGTGGCTGATGAACAGCAGGCCCGCGCCCGAGTCGACGGCCAGGTCCCGCATCAGCCTGGCCACCTGCGCCTGGGCCGAGGCGTCCAGGGCGGAGATCGGCTCGTCGCCGATCAGCAGCCGCGGCCTGGCCGCCAGCGCCCTCGCGATGGCGATGCGCTGCCGCTGGCCGCCGGAGAACTCGTGCGGGTGCCGGCCGGCGAACTCGCGCGGCAGGCCCACCCGCTCCAGCAGGTCGGCAGGGGCCGTGGTGGTGTCGCCCGCGGTCCGCAGGCCGTCGGCGATCTGGTCGCCGACGCGGCGGCGCGGGTTCAGCGACGCGTAGGGGTCCTGGAAGACCATCTGGATCTCGGTCAGCGCCCGCCTGCGCAGGCCCAGCGGGGTGACCTGGCGCCCGCCGAAGGTGATCTCACCCTCGGCCGCCTGGTGCAGCCCGCAGACGGCTCTGGCGAGCGTCGACTTGCCGCAGCCCGACTCGCCCACCAGGCCCACCACCTCGCCGGGGGAGACGGTCAGGCTCGCGCCCGCCACCGCCCGCACGACGGGCCGTCCGGGGGAGCGGTGCTCCACCACCAGGTCGCGGATGTCCAGCGTCGTCATGAGCTCTCCCCGTCGGCTCGGCGCTCTTGCTGTGCGGGCCGCTCGGCGGGGCCGGCCGCGAGAGGCGCGGGCGCGTCCGGCAGCGAGTCGAGAAGCGCGCGGGTGTAGGGGTGGGCGGGTTCGCGCAGGACCCGCGTGCGCGGGCCCGTCTCGACGACCAGGCCGTCCTTCATCACGCTCACCTGGTCGGCCACCGCCGACATCACCCCGAGGTCGTGCGTGACCAGCAGGACGGCCAGGCCCAGGTCGTCGCAGAGCCCGCGCAGCAGCCGCAGGATGCCCGCCTGCACCGTCACGTCCAGCGCGGTCGTCGGCTCGTCGGCGATCAGCACCTTGGGCGAGCAGGCCAGCGCGATGGCGATCGCGATGCGCTGCCGCATCCCACCGGAGAACTGGTGCGGGTAGCGCTCGAACGCCTCGCCGGGGCCGGGGATGCGCACCTTGCCCAGCAGCTCCACCGCCCGCGCGCGGGCCTCGGCCCGGCCGAGCCCGAGATGGTGGCGCATGTGCTCGGTCAGCTGCCTGCCCACGGTCAGCATCGGGTGCAGGCTGGTCGCGGGGTCCTGGAAGACCATGGCGACCTGGCCGCCGCGCACCTTGTTCAGCTCCTTGGCCGGCAGGCCGAGCAGGTCCCTGCCCTCCAGCGCGATCGTGCCGGTGGCCCTCGCGCCGTGCGGCAGCAGCCCGAGGACGGCCAGACCGGTCATGGTCTTGCCGGAGCCGCTCTCGCCCGCCAGGCCGTGCACCTGACCTTCGCGGAGCGAGAGGTCGACGCCGCCGAGGACGGTCCTGCCGCCGATGGTGACCTTGAGGTCGGTGATGTCCAGCATCAGAGGGCACGCTCCTTGATGGCGCGGGCCGTACGCGGGTCGAGGGCGTCGCGCAGCGTGTCGCCGAGGAAGTTGAAGGCCAGCACGACGGTCAGGATCGCCAGGCCGGGGAAGGTCGCCACCCACCAGCTGTCGAAGACCTCCACACCGCCGGCGACCATCGCGCCCCATTCGGGGGACGGCGGCTTGGCGCCCAGGCCGAGGAAGGACAGGCCCGACAGCAGCAGCAGCGCGGTGCCGATGTCGAGGGTGGCCAGGACGAGGACCGGCCCGGTGACGTTCGGCAGCACGTCCACGCGTAGCGAGCGCCAGACCGAGAAGCCGAGCAGCCGCCCGCTCAGCACGAACTCCCGCTCCCGCACGCCGAGCACCAGCCCGCGGGTGACGCGGGCGTAGGCGGGCCAGGCCACCACCAGGACGGCGAGCACCGCGTTGCCCAGGCTCGCGCCGAGCGCCGCGGCCACCACCATGGCCAGGATGACCGTGGGGAAGGCGAACACCAGGTCGGCCACCCGCATGATGGTCTCGTCCACCCAGCGGCCGAAGTATCCGGCGCAGGCGCCGAGCAGCCCGCCGACCAGCACCGACAACACCACCAGCAGCAGCGTCAGCGGGATCGACACGCGCGCGCCGTACAGGACCCTGCTGAGGATGTCGCGGCCGAGCTGGTCGGTGCCGAACCAGTGGCCAGGGCCTGGCGCGGCCAGGCGGGGCAGGTCCTGTGCGAGCGGGTCGTGCGGGGCCAGCCACGGGGCGGCCAGCGCGATGACCAGCCAGGCGAGCGCGACGGCCCCGCCGATGATGGCCAGGGGCTGCCGCCAGGCTTCGGGGAGTCGTCGTCTCACTGCAGTCTCACTCGGGGGTCGATGACGCCGTACAGCACGTCCACGATCAGGTTGATCACCAGGTAGACGCCGCCGACCACGAGGCCCACGCCCATGACGGCGGGCAGGTCGAGGGTGGTGGCGCTCTTGTAGGCGTACTGCCCGACGCCCGGCCAGGCGAAGATCGCCTCGACCAGCACCGTGCCGGACAGCAGGCTGCCGAAGGCGAGCCCGGCCACCGTGATGATCGGCACGAGCGCCGAGCGCAGCACGTACCTGAACAGGATCACCCGGCCCGGCAGGCCCTTGGCCCTGGCCGCCCTGACGTAGTCCTGACCCAGCACCTCCAGCACCGCGCTCCTGGTGAAGCGGGTGAGCAGGCCGATGGTGTAGAGGGCGAGCACCAGCGCGGGGGTCAGCAGGTGACCGACGGCGCTGGCGAAGACGTCCCACTGGCCGGCGAGGGCCGAGTCGACGGTCGCCAGGCCCGTCACGGGCGGCGGCGCGGTCAGGCCGGGGTCGATGCGCCCGCTGCCCGGGGTCAGCTGGAGGCGGTAGAAGAAGACGTAGAAGGCCACCAGGGCCAGCCAGAACGTCGGCACCGAGATGCCGATCAGGCTCAGCACGCGCAGCAAGTGGTCCGACAGCCGGTCCCTGCGCAACGCCGCCACGACGCCGAAGGCCACTCCCAGGACCAGCGAGACCAGGATCGCCGCGCCCGCCAGCTCGAGGGTGGCCGGGACGGTCTCGGCGAGGTCCTGGCTGACCGGCCGGTGGCTCTGCTGGCTGGTGCCGAGGTCGCCGCTCAGCAGGCCCCGCAGGTGCAGGAGGTACTGCTGGGGCAGCGGCTTGTCCAGGCCGTGCTCCTGTCGCCACTGGGCGACGATCGCGGGATCGCCGAGGGCGCGCTGGCCCAGGTTGGCGGCGGCGGGGTCGCCGGGCACCAGGTTCGTCAGGACGAAGGTGACCAGCGTGATGCCCCACGCCAGCAGGATCGCGATGAGCACCCGGCGCAGCAGGAAGCGCGCCAGCGGGTGCCTGCGGGCGCGCGCCCCGCCCGCACGGGGGGCGGGGGCGGGCGCCTTGCTGGGGGAGCCCCCGGCCGCCGCCCCCGCAGCGGGGGGAGCGGCCGAGGTGTCCTCGGGGACGGTCATCGCGGCCTACTTGGCGCCGAGGTCGGCCACGTCGACCGTCCAGACCGGGTGGTACTCCAGGCCGGTCACCGACGCCGCGGTCACGATGTTCTGGCTCGGCTGGATGAGCGGGACGAACGGCCCGGCCTCGTTCAGCTTGTTCTGGACCTCGGCGTACGCGGCCTTGCGCGCGTCGTCGCCGATCGTGGTGGCCGCCTTGTCGCCGGCCGCCGAGACGTCCTTGGCCGCCCCGTCCTTCCAGCCGGCGCGCAGGCCGACGAGCTTGCCGGGCAGGAAGGCCAGGTAGTCGCTGGGGTCGGGGTAGTCAGGGCCCCAGTACCACAGGCCCAGCTCCTCCTTGCCGTTGCGGTAGTTGTCCAGCGCGGTGGTGACGGGCGCGGGCGAGAGGTCGACGGTGATGCCGACCTCCTTGAGGTTGGCCTGGATGCGCTCGGCCAGCGGCTGGAACGACAGGCCGTTGACGGTCAGCTCGCTCGGGTACTCGAGCTTCACCGTCGGGTTGGACAGCCCGCCGGCCGCCAGCGCCGCCTTGGCGCCCTCGACGTCGCGCTTGGCCGCCTGGTCGGCCGGCAGCGCGCCGAGCAGCTGCGAGGGGATGATGCCCGGCGCCTGCGTCGAGCCCTCACCGGCCAGCTCCAGCAGCCCGGCGTAGTCGATGCCCTTGCGCAGGGCCTCGACGAACTTGGCGTTCGGCGTGGTCTTGCTGATCGCCGAGTCCTGGTTGGCCAGCAGGAAGATGACGTTCGCCGAGGCGGTCTTCTTCACCTGCAGCGTCGCGGGCATGCCGGTCACCTGGTCACCGGACAGGTTGAGCGCCACCTGGCTGTCGCCGCGCTGGACGTTCAGCTTCTGCGTGGCCGCCTCGACGTTGCGGATGACCACCCGGTCGTAGGCGGGCTTGGTCCCGTAGTACTTCGGGTTGGCCTTGAGCACCACCTGGCTGGTCAGGTTGAACGACTCGATCACGTACGGGCCGGAGCCGGCCGAGGCCGAGTTGAGGTACTGCTCGGCCTTGTCGGAGGCGTCGGTCGTGGCCCCGTGCTCCTTGGCGACCTTGCTGTTGATCACACCGAGGGCGGGGTTGGGCAGGATGTACGGCAGGGCCGGGTTCGGCGCCTTCGAGGTCAGCGTGACGGTGGTGGCGTCGGTCTTGGCCACCTCGACCCCGTCGAGCAGGAACGAGGGGGTGCCCTTCATGTCGCGCACCCTGGTCAGCGAGAACACCACGTCGTCGGCCGTCACGGGGGAGCCGTCGGCGAACGTGGCGCCCTGCCTGAGCTTGAGGGTCAGCGCCTTGCCGTCCTCGGACAGCTCGTAGGACTCGGCCAGGCCGGGCACCGGCTTGGTCACGTCGGAGCCGTCGAAGGTGAGCAGCGTCTCGTAGACGGCCTTGCCGACGATGAGCCCGGTCGGCTCGTAGGTGCGGCCCGGGTCGGCGGTCTTCAGGTCGAAGGACGTGTCGATGACGAGGGACTTGGCGCCGGACTGCGGGGCTGCCGACGACTTGACGCCGCCGGCGGAGCAGGCGGCGAGCGCGAGAGCACCGACGACCAGCAGTGCTGCCGTCTGAGAGCGGGTCGCCATGGGGGTGTCCTCCGAAGCTGGACGGTTGGTTGGGGTTGGTCGAGGATTGTGCGGCAGAATGTCCAGCTCACGTCATATGAGTGAGACGGTACTGAAGAAATTGGCTACACAATGAGTGAAATGTCTGGGAATAGCGGGAGGCTTGGGGATCCGACTGGACGGATCGGTATCGGGCTTGATCTCGACGCCACCCACATGAAGATCCTCGAGGTCCTGCGGGAGAACGGCCGGATCTCCGTCGCCGCGCTGGCCGAACGGGTGGGCATCTCGCGGGCCAACGCCTACACCCGCTTCGAGGCGCTGCGCGCCGACGGCGCCATCAAGCGCTTCACCGCCGAGATCGACCACGTGCGCGCCGGGCTCGGCATCACGGCGCTGGTCTTCGTCACCGTGCGGCAGCAGATGTGGAAGCAGTTCCGCGCCGAGCTGGCGCGGATGCCGGAGGTCGAGTACTGCGCGATCACCACCGGGCAGCACGACGCGATGATCCAGGTGCGGGTCGCCGACGTGGCCGAGGTGCACCGGCTGGTGACCGAGCGGATGGCCAACATCCCGGCGGTGAAGGCGACCGAGACGGTCTTCATCCTCGACGAGGTGCTCAGGCGGCCCTACGTGCTGCCCACCGATCGGGAAGGCGCGGGCCGGACCGGCAGGAGGACCGCGCCCGAGCCCGCGGACGTGCCGCTGGGCAAGATGCGCTTCGTCGGCGCGGCCGAGGGCCGCGCCGCGCTCAGGAAGGACGGCTGACCCGGGCCAGCTGCTCGTTCATGATGAGGAAGGCGCCCAGGCCGTGGAAGTCGTTGACCGGCCGCGCCCTGCCGTAGTAGTAGCCGGTGACGTCGTCGACGTTGGTGCCCTCGCCGATGTCGGTGATCGTCGTCCGGCCGTCCGCGCCGAGCGACACCTTCGCCAGCACCCCCTGGTAGCCGCGGGCGGCGACGGCCGCGTAGGAGGCGTCGACGTGGCCGCGCTCGACCGCTCGCGAGATCGTGTAGGTGTACATCGCCGAGCAGGAGTTGGAGGTGCCGGGTGCGGCGCCGCCGGTCTCGGCGTACGAGGGGGAGGCCGGGGTGTTGGGCGGGGCGGCGGTGGTGTCGTCGTGCGGGGCGTGTTCGGGCGGGTCGAAGGTGCGGTTCATCGGGAACGGTCCGGCGAACGCGGTGACGTTGTCGGTGGTGTCGGCGTCGGCGGGTGCGCGTCAGGTGACGGTGGCGGGGACGGTCGGGGGGACGCGGTCGTTCTCGGTGAGTGTGAACGGCGGGGCGCCGGTGGCGGTGACGTTGACCGGGCCGGACTTCAACACGCCGGTGTCGGCGGTGTTCACCGCGTCGCTGCAGGCGGGGTCGAACACGTTGCGGTTCTTCAACGACACCGCCTACGCCCCCGACCTCGACAGCGTCACGCTCGGCTGAGGCCGTACCGGGCCTTCCCCGAGGGCGGGAAGGCCCGGCGCGCCCGCGTGGTTGGTGATGGACGTGAACGAGACCGACGTCGTGGTGATCGGAGCGGGCCAGGCGGGCCTGTCCAGCGCCTACTTCCTGGACCGCTTCGGCCTGGGCCCCGTGGTGCTCGACGCCGCCGAGGGGCCGGGCGGCGCGTGGCGGCACCGCTCGCCCTCGCTGACCATGAGCAAGGTGCACGGCATCTTCGACCTGCCCGGAGTCCACCGGGAGCCGTCCGCCGACGGGCTCGCGCCCGCCGCGCTGGTCGTCCCCGAGTACTACGGCGCCTACGAGCGGCAGGTGGGGCTGACCATCGTGCGGCCCGCCCAGGTGAGCGCGGTGCGGCGCGGCGCCGGCGACAGGCTCGTGGTCCCGTCCGGCGCGGGGGAGTGGGCGGCCAGGGCGGTGGTCAACGCCACCGGCACGTGGACGCGCCCCTACTGGCCCTACTACCCGGGAGGAGCGGGCTTCCTCGGCAGGCAGCTCCATTACGCCGCCTACCGTGGACCGGCGGAGTTCACCGGCCGCAGGGTCGTCGTGGTGGGCGGCGGCGCCTCGGCGATGCACGTGCTGTCCGAGCTGGGCGGCGTCGCGGCCGGCACGCTGTGGGTCACCCGCCGCCCGCCGGTCTGGCGCGACGACGACTTCGGCGAGGGGGCGCGCAGGGAGGCGGTGGCCAAGGTCGAGGAGCGGGTACGGCAGGGCCTGCCGCCGCGGAGCGTGGTCAGTGTGACCGGCCTCGGCCACACCCCCGTCGTGCTCGAGGCGATGGAGAAGGGCACCCTGCACCGGCTGCCGATGTTCGCCAGGATCGAGCCGGACGGGGTGGCCTGGGCCGACGGCCGGTTCGAGCCCGCCGACACGATCGTGTGGGCGACCGGCTTCCGCTCGGCGCTCGACCACCTGGCCCCGCTACGGCTGCGCACGCCCGGCGGGGGCATCCAGGTCGACGGCACCCAGGCGGTCGCGGAGCCGCGCCTGCAACTGGTCGGCTACGGCCCCTCGGCCAGCACGGTCGGCGCCAACCGCGCGGGCCGTACCGCCGCCGTGAACGTGCGCAGGTTCCTCGGGGCCGCCAGGGTCGCCGCCTGACCGGCGGATCTCAGTGGTAGGCGTGCACCACCGCGTGGCCCTTGCCCTTGCCGATGAGCCACTTGTTGATCGGCGTCGTCACCAGGAAGGCAATCGCGAACGCCACCGCCAGCGCCCCCCAGAACAGGCCCGTGGCCAGCCCCGCGTCCATCGCGCCCGGGATGACGAGCATGACGCCGTTGTCCACGATCTCCATCACCACGATGGAGACCGTGTCGGCGGCCAGGGCCACCCGCAGCGCGCGCCCCCAGCTCAGCCCGGCCCTGCGCACGGGGATCATGGTGAGCAGGTAGCCGAACACGAAGGCCAGGGCGATGGCCAGGGCGATCGTCGGCGCGTTCGACCAGCTCAGGGCGGTGCCGATCACCATGCCGAGCACCTCTCCGATGGCGCATCCGGTGAGGCAGTGCAGGGTCGCCGTGGCGGCCATGCCCCAGGAAACGCCACCGCCGTGCGCGGCATGGCTGCCGTGCGCGGCATGGCTGCCGTGCCCGGCATGACTGCCGTGCTCAGCATGACTGCCGTGCCCGGCATGATGGTCGTGCCCCGCTTCGTGCTCGTGCGCGGCGTGGCGGGCGGGCGCGGCATGATGGCCGTGCGTGCCGTGATGGTCATGCGCATCGTGCATGTCGGACATTTCATACTCCGTCAGCGTCCAGGGGGAGAGGGGTACGGGTGCCCCCTATAGGTAATCGGCACAGGGTACTACAGCGCATAGTTCGACAACGGATCTCGACATGGTGTGGGACGGCGGGTTAACGTCCGGGCATGCAGGTGCCTGGCTACACCGAGATCAGGGAGCTTGGCCACGGCGGCACGGGGCGGGTCATGCTGGCCCTTCGCGACACCGACCGATTACCCGTCGCGATCAAGCACCTGTCCGACCCCGAACTGGTCGATCGATTCAGGACCGAGGCCGCGCTCGTCGCCGGCCTGGACAACCCGCACATCGCCCGCCTGCTGGAGTACGTCGAGGGTGACCGGGGCGCCGCGATCGTCATGGAACTCGTCGACGGAGTCACCCTGCGCCGGCTGCTCACGCGCGAGGGCGCGACCGGCCCCGAGGCCGCCATGACCGTGCTGAAGGGCGCGCTGCTCGGGCTGGCCGAGGCGCACCGCGCGGGCGTCGTGCACCGCGACTTCAAGCCCGAGAACGTGATCGTCACCTCGGACGGCGACAGCCGCCTCGTCGACTTCGGCCTCGCCGGCGCGTGCGGACAGAGCGGCCCGCCGGCCGGCACCCCGCCGTACATGGCGCCCGAACAGTGGAACGAGGCCCCCGCGAGCCCCGCCACCGACGTCTACGCCGCGACCGTGGTGTTCTACGAATGCCTCACCGGGCGCCGTCCCTTCGACGGCCCGACCACGGCCGCCCTCGCCTACCAGCACCAGTACCTGACGCCGCCGCTGCGTGACGTGGCCGAACCGGTCAGGGCGCTCGTCGGGCACGGCCTGGCGAAGGACCCCGCCGCCCGGCCCGCCTCGGCCGAGGCGTTCATCGCCGAACTGGAGGCCACCGCGGCCGCCGCCTACGGCGAGGACTGGGAACGGCGCGGCCGTACCGGTCTGGCGGCGCTCACCGTGCCGTGCACCACGCTCTTCCCGCTGGCCGGGCCCACCATCGCCGAGACAACCAGCACGCTGGCGCGGACCACCCTCGCGCCCGCGGGCAAGCTGGCGGTGACGGCCGCCGTGACCGTGGCCACGATCGCCGCGGTGCTCGCCACCTTCACGATCTGGCGGGACCCGCCGGCGGAACCGCTGTCCGGACGCCGCCCGACGACCGGCCCTGCGGCCCTGCCCGCCCCTGCCTCCGGTACGGCGGCGCCGGCCGTCCCGGACCCCGACACGCGCCCCGGGCGGCCCGGTGAACCGGAGTGGCCGGCCGAGCCGCGGCCCGCGGACACCGCGCACCGGCAGCCTCCCGGTGTCACGGACCCGCCGCCGGCCCGGCCCAGCCCGCCGCCCGCCACCCCCGGCCGGCGCCCCACGCGCACCCCTGATCCCGGACCGACCCGCACCTCTGATCCTGGACCGACCCGCACCAGGGCCCCCGAACCCAGCCGCATCCCGGCGCCCGAACCCACCCGCACGCGCACCGCCGCCCCCGAACCGACCCGCGCCAGGACCACCCCGCCGGCCGATCCCGCGACCTCCGCTCCGGCCGATCCGGGGCCGGGGCAGCAGGGATCGGGTGACCCGGGGCCGGGCGACCAGGGGTCCGGTGATCCGAACCCGGGTGATCCCGGAACGGGTGGGCCGAACCCGGGCGACTCCGGTTCCGGTGGCTCGGGTTCCGGTGATACGGGCTCCGGCGACTCGGGCTCCGGTGACACGGGCTCCCGTGACACGGGTTCCGGCGGCCAGGCGACCACGCCCGCCGGGCGCCCGATCGTGTCCGCCGAGGTGTCGGTCTCGGTCGAGGTCCCCCTGCTGGGCGGCGAGGGTGACGGCCTCGTCAACGCGGGACTCGGGGTCACGGTCGGCTCCGGACTGCTCGGCGGCGCGGCCTTCCCCGGCGTGCTGCTGCTCGGCCGCCGGATGGCCGTCACCCGCCGTCGCCGTCGCCTGGCGCCGTCGTCCGGGGCCGCCGCGGACCGTGGGCGGGCCGGCGGCGCGGCCCGTGAGCAACCGTGGCCCTGACGCGGCGTCAGGGCCGAATGCCGCACATCTGACCGGATCCTCTACTATCGTCCATCGGACAGAACGGCGCTCTCCCCGCGCCATCCCCCGGACGAAGGAGAAGCGTGGCGGTTGCGGCCCCCGGCGACCGGCGGCGCGCCCCGCTCCGCATCGTGCTCGCGGCCGGTCTGGCGGTGACCATGCCCCTGGCGTCGCCACCGGCCGAAGCGTGGGCCAAGCCCAGGCCGAGCGTCAAGCAGCTCAAGAAAGAGCTGGCCGCGCTGCAGAAGAAGTCCGACAAGCTCATCACCGAGTACTACAGCAGCCGCGTCGAGCTGCAGAAGGTGGAGAAGGTCGAGAAGACCGCCCGCGAGCGGCTGAAGGTCGCCCAGGCCGACTTCGACAGGGAGTCGGCGCAGCTGCGCCTCATGGCCACCGAGCAGTACATGTCGGGCGGGCTCGGCATCGTCCCCGCCTTGCTCGGCCAGGTCGACCTCGACGGCATGGCCGTGCTGACGGCGATCGGCGAGGAGCAGGGCGCGCGCCTCGAGGGGTTCACGCGGGTACGCGACGAGCACCGGCAGGCCAAGACCGACGCCGAGCGGCGGGCCGACGAGCTGGGCGCGCGGATCAAGGAGCTCGAGGTCCAGAAGAAGGACGCCGAGAAGGTCATCGCGAAGATCAAGGACAGGATCGACCTCCTCTACCCGACGCCCGGCGTGCGCAGGCCCGACGGGTCGTGGGTGCCGCAGCTGCCCTCGGGTCCCGACAACATCACGCCGAGGATGCGGCTGGTCAAGAAGCTCATCGCGGAGCGGTTCGGCGTGCCGTACGGGATCGGGTGCTACCGGACCATCCAGGACGGCGGCGAGCATCCGCTCGGGCGCGCCTGCGACTTCATGCTGAGCCGCGGCGGCGCCATGCCGTCGGCCCAGGAGGCGCAGCGCGGCCACGAGATCTCCGCCTGGGTGGTCAAGAACGCCGAACGGCTCGGCATCATGTACGTGATCTACCGGCAGCGGATCTGGCACGTCAGGACCAAGACCTGGCGCACGATGTCGAACAGGGGCGGAACCACCGCCAACCACTACGACCATCCGCACATCTCGGTGTATTGATAGCGTGTGACATGTGATCGACATTGACAAGGCGCGTGCGGAGACCCCTGGCTGCGCGCATGTGATCCATTTCAACAACGCCGGCGCGGCACTGCCCCCGCGCGTCGTCATGGACACCGTCAAGGAACACCTCGACCTGGAGTCGGCCATCGGCGGCTACGAGGCCAAGGACCGGGAGGCCGAGCGGCTGGAGGGCTTCTACGGCTCCGTCGCCACCCTGCTCGGCGCCCACCGCGACGAGATCGCCTACGTCGAGAACGCCACCCGCGCCTGGGACATGGCCTTCTACGGCATCCCCTTCCAGGAGGGCGACAGGATCCTGACGACCACCAGCGAGTACGTCAGCAACGGCATCGCCTTCCTCCAGATCGCCCGCTCGCGCGGCGTCACCGTCGAGGTGATCCCCGACGACGCCGACGGCACCATCGACCTCGACCGCCTGGAGTCCGAGCTGGGCAGGGGCGGCGTGCGCCTGGTGGCCATCAACCACGTGCCCACCCACAACGGCCTGGTCAGTCCCGCCGCCGAGGTCGGCAGGCGGTGCAGGGACGCCGGCGTGCTCTACCTCCTCGACGCCTGCCAGTCCGTCGGCCAGATCGCCCTCGACGTCGACGAGATCGGCTGCGACTTCCTGTCCGCCACCGGGCGCAAGTTCCTGCGCGGCCCGCGCGGCACCGGTTTCCTCTACGCGCGGCGCAGCGCGATGCGCGGCCTCGAGCCGCCCTTCCTCGACCTGCACGCGGCCAGCTGGGTGACCCCCACGACCTACGAGATCCGCGACAGCGCCCTCAGGTTCGAGACGTGGGAGCGCTACTTCGCCGGCCAGCTCGGACTCGGCGCGGCCGTCGACTACGCGCTGGCGATCGGTCTGGAGGAGATCGAGGCCAGGGTGGCCGAACTGGCCGAGACCCTGCGCGCGGGACTGGCCGGCAAGCCCGGCGTGACCGTGCACGACCGCGGCGCCAGGCGTTCGGGCATCGTCACCTTCACCGTGGCGGGCCAGGACAGCACCGCGGTGAAGCTGCGGCTGCGCGAGCAGGGCATCAACGTCAGCGCCACCGAGCCCGACCAGCGTTTCGACACCGTGTCGCCCGGGTCGGCCGTGCGCGCCTCGGTGCACTACTACAACACCGAGGACGAGATCGGCCGCCTGCTCGAGGCCCTGTGACGGCTAGCGGGTCCGGCCGCGCGGCTTGAGACGGGCCGTGGGGAGGGCGGGAGCGCGCAACGGGTCGCCGTCGAACCCGGTGACCCGGCCGAAGAGCGTGCCCTCCGCCCACTCCTTGCGGAAGGTCTCGATCTCCTCGTGCGTGCGGCCGACGAAGTTCCACCACATCACGATCTCCTCCTCGAACGGCACGCCGCCGATCAGCAGCAGCCGCCCGGTGCCCGACACCCGCAGCGCGGACCGGCCGAGCCCGAGATACAGCAGCGGCCCGGCGGGCAGCGCCTCGCCGTCGACGGTCAGCGTGCCGTCCAGGGTCAGCGCCGCGTGCTCGAAGTCGGGCCGGATCGGCAGCTCGGCCGTGCCGTCGACCGACACCTCGACGCCGACCAGCGGCGTGTAGGTGCTCGCGGGGGAGGCGGCGCCGCCGAAGGAACCCATGAGGACCGTCGCCGCGTGTCCGGGCCCACGCACCACCGGCAGGTCGCCGTGGTGCTCGAAGTGCGGTGCCATGTGGCGCGCCGCCTCGGGCAGCGCCACCCACAGCTGCACGCCGTGCAGCTCCGTCCGCGGCGACTCCTCCGAGTGGGAGATGCCGCGCCCGGCCGTCATCAGGTTGAGCTGGCCCGGCCGTACCGGCTGGAGGCTGCCGAGGCTGTCACGGTGGAGCACCTCGCCTGCCACGAGCCAGGTGACGGTCTGCAGGCCGGTGTGCGGATGCGGCGGCACCCGCATCCGGGCCGTCTCGGGGCCGTACTGGTCGACGAAGCACCACGCGCCCACCATGCGCCGCCCCACGGCGGGCAGGGTGCGGGTGACCGTCATCGCGCGCGGCCCGCCGAGCGCGACCTCGTGCCCTCGCACCAGCTCGCGGACGGGCTCGCCCGCCGCGCACACCGTCTCCTGCGGGTTGGGTTCGATGTTGCTCACGCCTACGACTGTACGGCCTGCCACCAGGCGTCGACCGCCGGCACCGAGGCGGTGTCGACCAGCTCGCCGGGGCGCGGGACCACGATCGAGACGTCGCGCGCCTTGGCCTCGCGCCACAGCCGGTCGACCGGCTCCGACCACGGGTGCAGGGCCAGGGTGAACGTCGCCCAGTGCACCGGCAGCAGCACCGAGCCGCCCAGGTCGACGTGGGCGTTCACCGCCTCCTCCGGGTTCATGTGGATGTCGGGCCATGCTGGGCTGTAGGCGCCGATCGGCATGAGCGTGAGGTCGAACGGGCCGTGGTCCGCGCCGATCGTGGCGTATCCCTCGAAGTAGCCCGAGTCGCCGGCGTAGAAGACCCTGCGCCGGGCGCCCGCGACCACCCACGAACCCCACAGCGTGTCGTTGCGGGTCACAGACCGGCCGGAGAAGTGGCGGGCGGCCGTCGAGACGAAACGCAGCCCCGCGACGATCGCCTCCTCCTCCCAGTCCAGCTCGATGATCCGGTACAGCGGCACGCCCCATCGCTCCAGGTGCGCGCCGATGCCGAGCGGCACCAGGAACGGCGCCTTGGAGATGCGGGTGAGCCGGCGCACCGTCGCCAGGTCCAGGTGGTCGTAGTGGTCGTGCGAGATGACGATCGCGTCGAGCTTCGGCACCTCCTCGATGGCGACGGGCACCGGGTGGTGCCGCCGCGGGCCGACGAACGGCGTGGGGGAGACCCGCCTGCTCCACACCGGGTCGAACAGCACCCGCCTGCCCTCGATCTCCACGAGCGTGGAGGCGTGGCCGTACCAGACGACGCTCAGCCCGGTCGGCGACGGAGCCGTGGCGGCGGGCGTGCGCAGCGGGATCGGGCCGGGGGGACGGCGCGACTCGCGGTCCCTCATCAGCTCGCGCAGCAGGCCGGGGGACGGCGCGCCCACCCTGGTCGGCTCCGGCATGGGGTTGTAGAAGACGCCGTCCCTGAACTGCCGCGAGCGGCGGATCCTGCCGGCCCGCTCCTCGCCCGAGGTCAACGGCCGGACGCCCAGCTCCGCGGGCACGTCGCGCAACGCCCAGCCCGCCGCGGCCAGCGCCGCCCCACCCGCGAGCAATCGGCCCACTGTCCGCATCGCCGCCATCGCTCACCCTCCACAAGCCAGTATCTCCGGGACAACCACCGCCGGAGGATCACATGTTCCCGGTTAGGACGATATATCGCGATATGTTCGCCCGCGCGGCCGAACCTGAGACCACTCTCAGCAGGAAGGGCCGGGCGGATCCCCGCCTGCGAACCCCTGCCGAGGGATCCGGCCTCGGGGAACGCTCGCCCCCGGTGGCTGCAGGAGATGGACTGGCCTCACGCGCGCACCGGACGCCGACCGCGGAGATCACCAGTGCCCCGTGAGACGATGGCGGAACGGGGACCCGCCGCGAGGGGGCACCAGGATGGACACCACCGTCACCGAGGTCGCGCCGGACGTCTACCGGATGTCCACGTTCATCCCTGACGCCGGCATCATGTTCAACCAGTACCTGATCGACGCCGAGGAGCCGCTGCTGTTCCACACCGGGCTGCGCGCGCTGTTCCTCCCGGTGTCGGCGGCCGTCGACCGCCTCATCGGTCTGGAGCGGCTGCGCTGGATCACCTTCGGTCACGTCGAGGCCGACGAGTGCGGATCGATGAACGCCTGGCTGGCCGCCGCGCCCCGGGCCCAGGTGGCGCACGGCCGCGTGGGGTGCCTGGTGTCGGTGAACGACCTCGCCGACCGGCCGCCCCGGCCGCTGGCCGACGGCGAGGTCATGGACCTGGGCGGCAGGCGGGTACGGCGGATCGAGACGCCGCACGTCCCGCACGGCTGGGACGCGGGCCTGTTCTACGAGGAGACCGCCGGCACCCTGCTGTGCGGCGACCTGTTCACCGCGATGGGCCCGGCGCCCGCCATGACCGACAAGGAGATCGTCAGCCCCGCGCTGGCGGCGGAGGACGCCTACGGCGCGACCTGTCTCACCCCGTCCACCGGTCCCACCATGCGCGCGCTGGCCGGGCTGGAGCCGACGGCGCTCTGCCTCATGCACGGGCCCGTCTACCACGGCGACTGCGGGTCGGCGCTGCGCGACCTGGCGGGGGCCTACGAGTCTCGGCTCTCCCTCGAGGGCGTGCGCCTGCACGGACCCATCACGCCGACCGGCTAGAGGACGACCGAAGGTCCCGGTCGCTGCCTGCCCCGGGTGGGACGGGCGCCCTTCCGTGCCGGTTCGGAGCGCCGCCCGACCTCCGCGTTCCGCGGCTCGCAGGGTGCGGACCACGTCGCCCGGCCGTCGATCCGCTTCGCATTGACTCGGGGTTTGCCGGCTGATAAGTCTTGTCAGGACAAAACTATGTCCTGACAAGCTGCCCCTTTGGAGGAGCGCCGTGGCTGCCAGGGTGGCCGAGATCGTGCGGACACGCGTGCACAACCCCGAGGCGATCGCCGAGGCCGCGAGGCTTCGCATACCGGCGCCCTCCGTGCTGGGCGAGCACGGCCGAGTGATGATCATCGCCGCGGACCATCCAGCGCGCGGCGCGCTCGGCGCGGGCGGCGATCCGATGGCCATGGCGGATCGGGGCGATCTCCTGGACCGGCTCTGCGTGGCGCTGGAACGTCCAGGCGTCACCGGCGTGATGGGCACCGCCGACATCCTGGAAGACCTGCTGCTGCTGGGCGTCCTGGACGGCAAGTCGGTCTTCGGGTCCATGAATCGCACCGGCTTGGCCGGCTCGTCGTTCGAGATCGACGACCGTTTCACCGGCTACGACGCGGAGACCATCGCGGCCATGGGCTTCGACGGGGGCAAGACGCTGACGAGGATCGCGCTGGACGACGCCGCCACGCCTTCGGTGCTGGAGAACACCGCGCGGGCGGTGAACGAGCTCAACGACCGCAAGCTGATCGCGATGGTCGAGCCGTTCATCTCCCGGTGGATCGACGGCAGGATCCGCAACGACCTGTCACCGGAGGCCGTGATCCGGTCGATCGTCATCGCGTGCGGGCTGGGTCGGCGCAGCGCCTACACCTGGCTGAAACTCCCCGCCATCGACGACATGACCCATGTCCTGGCGTCCTCGACCCTGCCGGTGTTGCTGCTCGGCGGCGACGGCACCGATACCGAGCGGATTTTCGACCGATGGAAACGTGCGCTGAGGATGCCGACGGCGCTCGGCCTGGTACCCGGCCGGTCGCTTCTCTATCCGGCCGACGGAGACGTGGCGGGCGCCGTTGACCGGGCCGTCAGCCTGTTGTAGGCGGGTTCCGGAGTGTCCTCGAAGCCGCCCGGCGCATGTTCGCGTCCGCCACGTCAGCGCTCGTCGAGTTCGCGCTCCGGGCGGAGAAGCCGGGGGACTGGCATCGTGCGGCTCATACCGGCGGCCATCGATCTGACGGCACTGCGCAATCCCGCCTTCCGGATGATCGCGCTGGCGCAGCTCGGCTTCGTGGTGGGCGAGCAGGTCCTCGCGGTCGCCGTCACCGTCTCCGTGCTCAGCGCCGGGGGCGACGCGGCCACGGTCGGCGTCGTGCTCGCCGCCAAAGGCGTCGCGTCGTTGTGCCTGCTCCTGGTAGGGGGAGTCTGGTCCGATCGCCTGTCGCGACGGCGGATCCTGACCGTCATGCTCGCCGTCGACGCCGCCGCGGCGAGCGTGCCCATCGTCGTGGGCGGGCACACCGTCGCCGTGTGGCTGCCGGCCACCGTCCTGTTCGTGGTCGGCGCCGCCGAGGCGTTCATCCGGCCCGCGTTCAACGCCATCCTGGCGGGCTCGCTGGACGAGGACCGGCGGATGTCCGGCCGGGCCCTGGTCAACATCTGCACCCGGGTGGGGGTCATCACCGGTCCGGTGGTCGGCACGCTGCTCGCCGGCGGGAGCCGGGTCCTTCCCTTCGTGCTGGCGGCGCTCGTGTTCGCCGCCGCCGCGCTCGCCCTCCGCGGGGTCGCGGAGCCGTCATGGACGCCGGTCGCCCGCCGTTCCCTCCTCAAGGAGGCGACGGCGGGATTCGCCGAGGCGGGGCGCCGGCCGTGGCTGACGGCCCTGCTCCTGTTCTCCCCGGTCAGCCTCATGTTCGTGATCGCGCCCAGCCAGGTGCTCCTGCCCGTGCTGAGCCGGGACATGTTCGGCTCCTACACGGCGTACGGCACGGCCCTCGCGTGCTACGGCGCCGGCGGGCTGATCAGCAGCGTCACGATGATGGCCTGGCGCCCCCGGCGCTCGGGAGTCGTGGCCATGTGCTCGATGTCGCTGTATGCCCTCGTCCCTCTCGGCCTGCTGTACGCCCCTTCGATCTGGGTGCTCTTCTGCTGTTACCTCATCGCCGGCTTCGGCGTGGAGACGTACGCCCTGTGCTGGGACGTCGCGATGTACCGCGAGGTACCCGACCACCTGATCGGGCGGATCACCTCGCTGGCCTGGCTCGCCACCTTCGGCCTCATGCCGTTCGGCCAGGCGGTGACCGGGCCGCTGACGAACCTGACCGGCGACCAGGCCGTCCTTCTGGGCGCGGCGGGGCTCGTGCTGGTGATCCCGCCATGCCTGCTCCTCGTCCCTGGGATGACCTACCTGCGAGGCACGCGCACGCCGGGGTAGCGGCCGGCTGGACCGGGCAGCGGGGGTGGCGTTCCGCGGGCGCGAGCGCCGCATGCCGCGCGGGGCCGCGTCATCCGGTGATCGTCACCGTCCTGTGCACCGTTCGGGGTAGGGGCTGCACCGAACGGTGTACGCCAGGCGCCGGTGGAGGGCCGCCGCGCCCTCGCGGGCACGGCGGGAGGGGACCGTCAGCGGATCACCCGGCACACCAGGGCGTCGGAGGTGCCGCGGAAGGCGCTCATGACCACGTCGGTCGTGAGGAACTTGCAGGCCAGGTACGGGTCACCGGACCCGGCGTACTGCAGGCCGCCGCCGGGGGCGCTGCCGTAGCACCGCAGGCCGCTCGACTCGTAGAAGCCGATCCAGGTGGAGGAGGAGACCTTGGCGCGGCAGTAGTCGCCGATCGAGAGAGGGCCGAAGGGGACGTCGACGACGGCGGCGGAGTGGGCGGGGGTGGCGAGGGTGACCAGCGCGGCGCACAAGCCGGCGGCCAGGACGAGGGGGCGGAGACGCATGTGTGCTCCAATGGGGGGAGAGGGACGGTCGAGTCCACTCTTTATAAAGAAACTTTCCTAAGCAATAGCTTGACTTCCCGGAGGGAGCCCCTCCTGGTACGTTCGGCCGGGATCGCGATCTTCATCCGCTCCCGAGGAGGCCGCCATGACGCATCCCGCGCTCGCGGGCGCGCCCGTCTACCTGGACTACAACGCCACCACCCCGGTGGACCCCGAAGCGCTGGAGGCGGCGCTGCCGTACCTGACGGCCCACTTCGGCAACCCCTCCAGCGGCCACGCCTACGCCCGCGCGCCGCGCGCGGCCCTCGACCGTGCCCGCCGGCAGGTGGCCGAGCTGCTCGGCGCCGAGCCCTCGGAGGTGATCTTCACCGGCGGCGGCTCCGAGGCCGACGCCCTGGCCGTCCGCGGCGCCGCCCTGGCCGTCCGCGCCGGCGACCCCGGGCGGCGGCGGGTCGTCGCGCCGGCCACCGAGCACCCCGCCGTGCTGCGGTCCTGCGACGGCCTGCGGGCCGAGGGCTTCATCGTGACGCCGCTGCCGGTGGACGGCCACGGCCGCGTCGATCCCGGCGACCTGCGCGCGGCCGTGCGGCAAGGGGACACCGCGCTGGTGTCGGTCGCCTATGGCAACAGCGAGACCGGCACGATCCAGCCGATCGCCGAGCTGGCCGCCGTCGCGCGGGAGAGCGGGGCGCTGTTCCACACCGACGCCGCCCAGGCCGTCGGGAAGGTGGCCGTCGATGTGGCGGCGCTCGGTGTGGACCTGCTGACCGTGGTCGGCCACAAGATGTACGCCCCGAAGGGGGTGGGCGCGCTGTACGTGCGTGCCGGCACCCCGCTTCGTCCCGTCATCCCCGGCGGCGGCCAGGAGCGCGGCCTGCGGGCCGGCACGGAGAACGTCGCCTTCGCCGCCGCCCTGGGCCAGGCCGCCGAGACCGCCCGGCGCGAGCTGCCCGGCAGCGCCGTACGGCTGGCCGCGCTGCGCGACCTGCTGCAGGCGGAGCTGGAGGCCCGGCTGCCGGGCCGCGTGCGCCTCAACGGTCACCCGGACGCGCGCCTGCCCGGCACGCTGAACGTCAGCATCGACGGCACCAGCGGCCGTGCCCTGCTGGCCGCCGTGCCTGAGATCGCCGCCTCCACCGGCTCGGCCTGCCACGAAGGCGTCGACGCCCCCTCGCCCGTGCTGCTGGCCATGGGACTGCCGCCGGAGCGCGCGCTGGCCGCGCTGCGGCTGTCGCTGGGCCGCTGGAGCACCGAGCAGGAGGTACGGCACGCCGCCACGCTGATCGCCAAGGCGGCCGCGGGATAATCGGTGGTAGTCCCCCCGCCGTCGCTGCCAGACTCCCGCGCATGACTGTGGCCCGTATCGACCTCCTCCTGCGCCAGCTCGACATCGCCTGGGCGCTGTTCGACCACCACCTCAAGGACATCGACGACGCGCTGTGCCTGTGGGAGCCGGCGCCGCACTGCTGGAGCGTGCGTCAGGACGGTCGGGGCCGGTGGGTGGCCGACTGGCAGGTGCCCGAGCCTGACCCGGTGCCGGCGGTCACGATCGGCTGGCTGACCTGGCACATGGGCTTCTGGTGGACGACCACGCTCGGGCACTGCTTCGGCGACGGCGCGCCACCGCGCGAGGAGATCATCTGGCCGGGTGGCGCCGCCGCGGCGGCCGAGTGGCTGCGCGGGCTGAAGGCGGACTGGCAGGAGCGGCTGTCGTCGCTGACCGACGCCGACCTCGACTCCGCCGACCGGACCGCCGGGCTGTGGGGGCAGGAGCAGACGCTGGCCGACGTGGCGGGCTGGCTCAACGTGGAGCTGACCAAGAACGTCGCCGAGATCGGCCTGGTGTGCATCCTCCATGGAGCACGAGCGCGGTGACCGCGGCCGGCGGTCATGGCACGCCGAGCAGCCGCAGCCCCGCGGTGACGGCGGCCGCGGACAGGACGATCACCAGGAAGGGCGCCCTGCGCCAGGCGAGCACCCCGGCGACCGCGACCCCCGCCACCCTGGCGACGCCCGCCAGACCCCCCTTCTCGGTCAGGGTCGTCGTGGCCACCAGCGCGGCCAGCAGGACGACGGCGCCCGCCGCCATGAGCCGCTCCATCCGGGGCGGGAAGGTGACACGGTCACGCAGCAGGGGGCCGGCCAGCCGGAAGGCGAACGTGCCCGCGGCGAGCACCAGCGCCGCGGCCACCAGCACGACGGGGCTGTTCATCGGGAGGCCTCCGCGCGCGTGGCGATGAGCGCCAGCCCGGCCAGCGAGAGCAGCACGGGCAGCCCCGCGGGCAGGAACGGCGTGGCGGCCAGGGCGACGACGACGCCGGCCAGCGCCGCGTGGCGCTTGTCCCTGTCCCGCAGGGCCGGCAGGACCAGCGCCAGCAGGACGGCCGGGAACATCGCGTCGAGCCCCAGCGCCCCGGTGTCGTCGATGAGGGCCCCGGCCAGGCCGCCGGTCACGGCGCCGAGCGGCCAGCAGATCAGGATGCCGATCCCGCAGGCCCAGTAGGCGGCCCGCTTCCGCGCGGGCTCCTCCTGCGAGAGGGCGAAGACGACCGACTCGTCGTTCATGAGGTGGGTGCCGAGCAGCCGCCGCCAGCCGCGCCCGAGCACGTCGGGCAGGGCCAGCCCGAACGGCAGGTGGCGCGCGTTGACCGCGAGCCCGGCCACCACCGCGGCGATGGGACTGCCGCCCGCCGCGATGATCCCGATGAACAGGAACTCGGAGCCCGCGGCCAGTACGAGCAGGCCGAGGATCGCCGGCAGCCACAGCGGGAAGCCGGCCGCCACGGCGGTCGCCCCGTAGGAGATGCCGACCACACCGATCGCCAGGCTCACCAGCGCGATGTCGCGCAGCAGCCCGCGGTCGAGTGTTCGTACTATCGAACGCATGGAGTCCAGAATGAACACTTCTGTCCGTGTTCGTCAAATCGAACGGCCGGATGATATTCTGAACACATGGAGCGGGACGTTCCCATGAAATCCATCGCGGCCGCCCTGCGCCGCGAGCGCGGCGCCGCCGGCCTGTCCCTCACCGAGGTGGCCCGCCGGGCCGGCATCGCCAAGTCGACCCTTTCCCAGCTGGAGTCCGGACAGGGCAATCCCAGCCTCGAGACCCTGTGGGCGCTGTCGACGGCGCTGAACGTGCCGTTCTCCCAGATCATCGACCCGCCCCGGCCGCGGGTCCGGGTGATCAGGTCGGACGAGGGCGTGGCGGTCGCCTCGGCGCAGGCCGACTACCGGGCCGTCCTGCTGGCCGCCAGCCCCCCGGCCGCCCGCCGCGACATCTACCGCATCGAGGCCGAACCCGGCACCGTGCGCTCCTCCGATCCCCACATGCCCGGCGTCATCGAGCACGTCGTCCTGGCCACCGGCCGGGCGCTGGTGGGCGTCGTCGACGAGCCGGTGGAGCTGCGTCCCGGCGACTACATCTCCTATCCGGGAGACCTGCCGCACGTCTTCGAGGCGCTGGAGCCGTCGACCAGCGGGATCCTGATCTCCGAGCACACCTGACGGCCCGCCCGCCTCGCTAGAGGCCGCGCAGGGCGGCACGCGGGATCACCCCGCTGACCGTCGTGCCGCCGCCGAGGGTGCTGGTGACGGTGCAGCGTCCGCCCACGGACGCCAGGTGCGCGCGCATCGCGACGATCCCGCGGCCGGCGGCCGGCCCGACGAAACCCCTTCCCTCGTCGCTGACCGTGAGGCGCAGCCCCTTGTCGCCCACGGTCACGGCGACGGAGACGACCCGCGCGCCGCTGTGCTTCTCGACGTTGGACAGCGCCTCGGCGAAGCAGCCCAGAACCGCCTCGACCACCCGCCTGGGCACCCGCTCGGAGGGCAACGCCCAAGTCTCGACGGCGATCCCGGTACGCCGCGACCACTCGGCCAGCTGGTGGTCGAGCTCGCCTGCGAGGTCCGTGGCGCGCCGCTGGACGATGCCGCGCAGATGCTTGCGTCTTTCCATGGGTTTCCCGGTGTTCGCCTCGACGATGCGCACGTCAGGTGCGCCGGCCTGGATTCCGGCCTGGAAGCTTCATTTGAGCACAGACCTTGTCGACGGTTCTGTACGACCATAACCAACTTTCCCTTGCCGCCCCCCGCTTCTCGCCCGTCCGGCTCCGGACGGACAATGAGGAGGTGAGCAGGCGTGTCCGCGCCATGGTCCTGGTCGAAGGCGTCGTGCAGGGGGTCGGGTTCCGGCCCTTCGTGTACGGCCTGGCCACCGGGCTCGGCCTCGACGGGCTGGTCGGCAACGACGAGCGGGGGGTGTTCATCGAGGTCGAGGGTGCGCACGCCCGGGTCCAGGAGTTCCTGGCGACGCTGCGCGCCAGCCCGCCCCCGCTGGCCTCGATCGAGCGCATCAGCACGGGGGCCATCCCCGCCACGGGCCAGGCGGGCTTCGTCATCGCGGGCAGCGCCACCGGCGGGCGGCGCCGGGCGCTCGTCTCACCCGACGTGGCGACCTGCGCCGACTGCCTGCGCGAGATGGACGACCCGGCCGACCGCCGCCACGGCTACGCCTTCACCAACTGCACCAACTGCGGGCCGCGCTTCACGATCGTCCGCGGCGTGCCGTACGACAGGGCCCGCACCACGATGGCCGCCTTCGCCATGTGCGCGGACTGCGCGCGCGAGTACCACGATCCGGCCGACCGCCGCTTCCACGCCCAGCCGGTGTGCTGCCCGGCCTGCGGGCCCGGCCTGCGGCTGCTCGACCGCGAGGGGCGGCAGGTCGACGGCGATCCCGTGGAGGGCACGGCGCGGCTGCTGGCCGGCGGCGCCGTCCTGGCGATCAAGGGGCTGGGCGGATACCACCTGGCCGCGGTCGCCGCCGACGACAGCGCGGTCGCGGCGCTGCGCCGCCGCAAGCACAGGGAGGACAAGCCGTTCGCCGTCATGGTGCCCGACCTGGCCGCCGCCCGCCTGCTGTGCGAGGTCGGCGGGGAGGAGGAGCGCCTGCTCACCTGCCGGGCCCGCCCGATCGTGCTGCTGCGCCGCCGTCCGGACGCCGAGGTGGCCGCCCCGGTGGCCCCCGGCAACCACTGGCTCGGCCTGATGCTGCCCTACACCCCGCTGCACCACCTCCTGCTCCGCCGGCTCGCCACCCCCATCGTGCTGACCAGCGGCAACGTCTGCGACGAACCCATCGTGTACGTCGACGAGGAGGCCGTGCCCAGGCTGGGCGGCATCGCCGACGCCTTCCTCACCCACGACCGGCGCATCCACATGCGCACCGACGACTCGGTGGTACGCGTCTTCCGCGGCGAGGCGCTGCCCGTGCGGCGCTCCCGGGGGTACGTGCCCCAGCCGCTCGAGCTGGCCTGGCCCTTCCCGCGGCCCGTCCTCGGCTGCGGCGCCGAACTCAAGCACACCTTCTGCCTGGCCAGGGACGGGCACGCCTTCGTCTCCCACCACATCGGCGACCTGGAGAACTACGAGACGCTGCGCTCCTTCACCGAGGGCGTCGAGCACTTCGGGCGGCTGTTCGACATCGTCCCCGAGGTGCTGGCGCACGACCTGCACCCGGAGTACCTGTCCACCAAGTACGCGCTGGCCAGGGACGGCCTCGACCTGGTCGCCGTGCAGCACCACCACGCGCACGTCGCCTCATGCCTGGCCGACAACGGCGTCGCGGGGCCGGTCATCGGCGTGGCCTTCGACGGGCTCGGCTACGGCGAGGACGCCACGCTGTGGGGCGGCGAGTTCCTGATCGCGGACCTGACCGGCTTCCGGCGGGCCGGCCACCTGGCGACGGTGCCGATGCCCGGCGGCGCGGCGGCGATCAGGCAGCCGTGGCGCATGGCCGCCGCCCACCTCGACCTGGCCTACGACGGCGACGTGCCGGCCGGCCTCGACGTCGTCCGGCGCAACGCGGAGCGCTGGGCGGCCGTCGTCGCGCTCGCCCGCCGCGGCGTCGGCGCTCCTCCCACCTCCAGCATGGGCAGGCTGTTCGACGCCGTCGCGACGATCGTCGGCGAGCGCGACGCGATCACCTACGAGGGCCAGGCCGCCATCGAGCTGGAACAGTGGGCCGACCAGGCCGAGGACGGCACCTACCCGTGCCGCCTGATCGGGGAGGAGCCGTTCGTCGTGCCCGGCGCCGAACTGGTCCGGGCGGTCGTGGAGGACGTGCGGGCGGGCACGGACCGGGCGGTGACAGCCGCCCGGTTCCACAACGCGATCGCGGCTGCCGTCGCCGACGGCTGCACCCGGCTACGGCAGGCCGGCGGCCCGTCCACGGTGGCGCTGTCGGGCGGGGTGTTCCAGAACCTCCTGCTGCTCGGGCGGGCTACGGCGCTGCTGGAGGAGCGCGGCTTCCACGTCCTGACGCACCGGCGGGTGCCGCCGAACGACGGCGGGATCAGCCTGGGCCAGGCCGCCGTCGCCGCGGCCCGCGACCGGCTTCGCTGAGCGGCGCGGGTCAGCCGCCCTGGTCGCCCGAGGGCAGGGTCGGGCTCTCCCCGTCCTGCGGCTCCTGCGGCCCCACCCCCGTGGAGTCCTCGGCGCTCGAGCCGCCGTACGGCCGGCCCGACTCGCCCTTCACCCCGATCGTCTCCCTTCCGGCCTCCTCTTCCTCCTTGGCGATCTCCTCCGCCCGCCTGGAGGTGCTCTCGCCCACGCCGTGCGGTGTGCCCGGCTCGGTGTCGGTGGCGGAGACACCGGCGCGTTCCTCCTCGGACGGCGCCCGCCCTTCGCCGGGCGGAGCGGCCTGCTCGGGCGTGAAGGCACGGTCACCGGCCTGGCGGGCCTCCTCGCTCCCGCGTCCGACGTCGGGAGAGAACCCGTGCTGGTCCTCGGGCTCGCGGGGCTCTGACATGTTCAGCACCTCCGTCAGAAGTCATCAGCAGATGCGGGGGAGCGGGTCGCCGACCAGCAGGTCGACGATGCGGGTGCCGCCGAAGGCGGTCTTCAGCAGCACCAGACCCGCCGGATCGTCCTTGACGTGGCCGACCAGCGCGGCACCCTCGCCCAGCGGGTGCCCTCGCAGGGCCGCAAGGGCGGTGTCGGCCGCCGCACCGTCGACGACCACGACCATGCGGCCTTCGCAGGCGACGTAGAGCGGGTCGATGCCGAGCAACTCGCACGCGCCGCGCACGCCCGGCCGTACCGGGACGGCCTCCTCGTCGACGACCACGGCCACGCCCGAGGCGCGCGCGATCTCGTTGAGTATCGTCGCGACCCCGCCGCGGGTGGCGTCGCGCAGACAGCGCACCGCGCCCCCGCCGCCGGCCCCGCCACCGTCCTCACCGGCGCCCGCGCCGTCATCCTCGCCGGCGCACGCGTCGAGCAGCGCCGCGGTCAGGCCGTTCAGCGGCGCGGTGTCCGACGTCAGGTCGGCCTCGATGTCCAGCTCACCCCTGGCGAGCATGATGGTGACGCCGTGCTCGCCGATCGGTCCCGACACCAGGATCGCGTCGCCGGGACGCGCGCGGGAGACCCCCAGGTCGAAGCGCCGGTCCATCAGCCCGACACCGGCGGTGTTGACGTAGCAGCCGTCGGCCTTGCCCCTCTGCACGACCTTGGTGTCCCCGGTCACGATGAGCACGCCCGCGGCGGCGGCCGCCGCCGCCATCGAGGCGGTGATGCGCCGCAGGTCCTCGACGGGGAAGCCCTCCTCGAGCACGAATCCGGCCGACAGGTACAGCGGGCGGGCGCCGCACACCGACAGGTCGTTGACGGTGCCGTTGACGGCCAGGTCGCCGATGTCCCCTCCGGGGAAGAACAGCGGCGACACCACGTAGGAGTCGGTGGTGAAGGCGAGCCTGGCCGTACCGACGTCCAGCACGGCGCCGTCCTCGAGCGGCTCGAGCAGCGGGTTGCGGAACGACTCCAGGAAGACCGCCTCCACCAGCGTCTGCGTCGCCTTGCCGCCCGAGCCGTGGGCCATGGTGATGTGCTCCTCCTTCACCCTGGCCTTGCGGCGGCGCGCCCGGTCGATCCGTTCGAGCACCTGCTCCTCGCGGCTGGGGCCCTCGGCTTCGGCCGCGTGCTCGCGCACGGCCGCCTCCGCCCAGTCGGCGGTGCCGCCGATGCCCGTCCCGCCGAGGTCCGTCCCGCCGAGGCGGGCCCGGTCGGTGCCCGTCCTCTCCACGCCGGTCACCGCGTCGCCTCCCTCACCCGCTCGCGCGAGAAGCGGCCGAAGTTGTAGTACGCGGCGCAGGCGCCCTCGGAGGAGACCATGCAGGTGCCGATCGGCGTCTCCGGCGTGCAGGCGGTGCCGAACACCTTGCACTCCCACGGCTTGAGCACGCCCTTCAGCACCTCGCCGCACTGGCAGGCCTTCGGATCGGCCACCCTGCCGCCGGGGATCTCGAAGATCTGCTCGGCGTCGAAGGCGGCGTACTTCTCCCGCATCCTCAGCGCGGAGTGGGAGATGAAGCCGAGACCCCGCCACTCGAAGTACGGCCGCAGCTCCATCACCTCGTTGATGACCTTGAGCGCTGTGAGGTTGCCCGCCCAGGGCACCACGCGCGCGTACTGGTTCTCGACCTCGGAGCGGCCCTCGGCCAGCTGCACGAGCAGCATGTAGATCGACTGCAGGATGTCCAGCGGCTCGAAGCCCGCCACGACCAGCGGTTTGCCGTAGTCGCGGGCGATGAACTCGTACGGCCGGCAGCCGATGACGGTCGAGACGTGACCAGGGCCGATGAAGCCGTCCAGCCGCAGGTCGGGCGAGTCCAGGATGGCCTTGATCGCGGGGATGATCGTCACGTGGTTGCAGAAGACCGAGAAGTTGCCGAGACCCTCTGCCGCCGCCCGCAGCACCGTCATGGCGGTGGACGGCGCCGTCGTCTCGAAGCCGATGGCCATGAAGACCACGCGCTTGTCCGGGTTCTGCCTGGCCACCTTGAGCGCGTCCAGCGGCGAGTAGACCATGCGGATCGCGGCACCCTGGGCCATGGAGTCGAAGAACGAGCCGCGCCCGCCCGGGACCCGCATCATGTCCCCGAAGGAGGTCATGACGACGTCGGGCTGCTCGGCGATGTGGATGGCGTCGTCCACCCGCCCCATCGGGATCACGCACACCGGGCAGCCGGGCCCGTGCACCAGCGTGATGGTCTCGGGCAGGTAGTCCTCCAGGCCGTGCTTGTAGATGGTGTGGGTGTGGCCGCCGCACACCTCCATGAACTTGTAGGCCCGGCCCGGCTCGCACAGGCTCGCGATCCTGGCGGAGAGGGCGCGCGCCTTCTCCGCGTCGCGGTACTCGTCGACGAAGCGCATCGCGCCTCACCCCCGGTCGATCGATGACGTTCGAAGCGCCGCCAGCTCGTCGTCGTAGGCCTGGCCGATGCCCTCCAGGAAGTCCAGCGCGGCCCTGGCCTCCTCCTCGTCGATCTTCGACAGCGCGAAGCCGACATGGATGAGGATCCAGTCGCCGGGCTGGAGCCGCTCGTTCTCCAGCAGGCCGATGTTGACGGCCCGCCGTACCCCGCTCACGTCGACCTTGGCCAGGTCGGCGTGGTCCGGCAGGATCTCCACGATCTCACCGGGGATTCCCAGGCACATGGTGTCCCTCCGCCATCTGGATCGATTCGAGGACCAGGGCGTCGCCGCCGCGCAGGTCGACGTCGTCGCCGCCGCAGCCGCCGCACACGGCCAGCGCGTCGGCCGTCTCCTCCTGGCGCCCGCAGGTCCTGCAGGTGAGCTGGACGGGCACCACGGTCAGGTCGATCGTGGCGCCGTCGGCGACCGTCCCCTGGGCGACGAGGGAGAAGGCCTGGTCGAGCGCTGGCCCGGTGATGCGCAGCAGCGCGCCGGCGCGGACCTTGACGTGTGCCACCCGTCGCCCGACGGCCCGGCGTTCCACGGCGTCGAGCACCGAGGCGGCGATCCCGAACTCATGCACGGCTCACATCCCCCTGATGTGGAGGTAGCGCTTGATGTCGGGTATCGACTGCCACACCAGCACGGCCAGCACGGCCACGAACAGCACGATCAGCAGACGCTTCAGCATCGTCGGGCCTTCCTTCCTGTCGCGGTCCGAAAAGTTCGCGCACCAGCCCGGCGGCGCGCGGCACCGCTCGCGCGACCGCCTCGCTCAGCTCCATGCCAGGTGAGACGTCGGCGGGCTGGCAGCCGACGATGACCACGCGGCCGATCGTGACCCCGTAGGCCCGCATCAGGCCGAAGATCGCCTCGGGGGTCATGCCGTGGGCGTCGGCGAGAGCCGCCCGGGCGAGCACGTCGTCGGCGGGCCCGTGCTCGTCGAGCGCCGGCTCCAGGACCGCCAGCGTTCCCGGCGGCTCGTCCATCGGCAGCGCGTCGATCATGATCATCTCGTCGTAGCCGGAGAGCAGCTCGTAGGCCAGGTGCACGCCGCGGATCCCGAAGTCGGCCACGACCGCCTCGGCCGGCAGACCGCCCTCCGACAGCAGCCGCCTGGCGACCTCGACGCCGAAGCCGTCGTCACCGAGGAAGACGTTGCCGACCCCCGCGACCAGGACCTTCCGGCTCATCCGCCCTCCTGCCCGCCCGTCAGGGGCTCCACCTCGTCGGGCGCGAAGTAGAGGAACCGGCCCTGCTCGCGCAGCAGGTCGGCGCCCGGATCGTCGTCCAGCGTCACCGCCAGGTAGCGCTCGCCGTCCACGTCGAGGAACACCGCCTCGACCGTCGCCCGCCGCCCGGCCAGGAACATGTCGTGGGCGTCGGCCCGGCGGGCGCGCGAGCCGCCGCGCGCCGGCAGCAGGCGCACGGCGCTGCCCCTGGCGAGGGTCACCCCGTCGACCACGACGCTGTCGCTCTCGGGCGAGACCGACCGGTCGGAGCCCGGATCCCACCACGGCGGAGCGGCCTGCGCGGCCGGATGCAGCCGGTGGACGGCGCCGTGGAGCCGTTCGAGCACCTCCGCCGGGAGGTCGCCCACCCGGTCGATGATCTCGGCGGCCCTCGGGTCGGTGGCCCTGGCCTCGCGCTTCTCCGCATCGGTGAGGGCGAGCGTGCGCAGGCTGAGCAACTCGTCGATCTCGGTCGCGTCGAACAGGTCGCCCGGGCTCTCCCGCGCGATGGACGGGTGGTCGTACAGGATGATCGGCGCGGACAGCATCACGTCACGCCGTCCGGGCTCGCCGGCCAGCACCGGCCAGGTGCGCAGGTTCTCGCACGCCGCCGCCGCGGCCGCCGCCCAGGCGGGCGGGTCGAGCAGGGACACGAACGCCGCCGACCCGGCCTCGAGCAGCGTGTGCGCGGCGATCAGCGAGCAGTGCAGCGCGTCGTCCCTGGAGGCGTCGGGATCGTCCCACTCCGTGGTGTTCTCGACCTGCACGCGCAGCCTCACCAGCCCGTACGGCCCGTCCACCCGCTCGGCCCGCACCCGCAGCACGGCGTCGAGACGCCGGTCCTCACGCACGATCCGGCCGAGCGGCTCGCCGCCGGGGCCGGTCAGCGGCTCCACCGCACGCGCCCCCGGGTGGCCCACGTCGTAGGTCCTCTCGGCGGCCAGCACCTCCTCCAGCGCCACCACCGTGTCGCGCTCCCGCTCCACGGCCTCGTCGAAGGTGAGGTAGGTCTGCCCGGCGATCTCGAGCGCGGGGACGGGGCGGTGCCCGCCGGCCTCGGCGCGCTCGACGGTCCTGGAGCGGACCTGCAGGAAGCGCAGGTCGATCCGCACCACGGCGTCCTCGGCGCCGGGGGCCACCTCGAGCAGGCACTCGGTCTGGCAGACGGGGTGCTCGGCCGTCGCGGTGTAGGCCGGCGGCACCAGCACCCCGAACTGCCAGCGCGCCTGGTTCTTGGTGGCCGAGGCCCGGTAGGGGTAGAGCAGGTACCCCTCGTAGAGCACCGCGTCGGCGACCTCACGGGCGATCCGCATCGACATGGTCACGACGTCGCCTCCTTCGCCCGCGCCAGCAGCGCCTCCACGGTGTCGTCCCACGTCGCCAGCGCATGGGCGGACTTGAACAGGTGCAGGGCGCGCAGCGTGTCCGTGCGCAGCCGCAGCCATCCCTCCCCGGGGAAGTAGCGGTCCATCAGCTCCCGCCAGACCGCGACGGGCAGCCGGTGGCGGGTCTCGCGGTCCCACGGCACCTGCTCCACCGCGAAGCCCGTAGGTGTCCTGGCGAAGACGGTGCCGCTGAAGAGCAGCAGGAGCGGGATCTCGCCGTCGTCGAGCGCGGCGAAGTACTTGCCCGCCGCCACCTCCAGGTCGTAGGAGACCGGCACCGGCAGATCGACCTCCGTCGACCCGGTGAACCCCGGCACCATGAGCGAGACGGTGGCGAACTGCAGCGGCCGAAGCGTCTCTCCCCAGCGCGACGGCGCGCCGAACAGATCGGTGAGCAGCTCGGCCTCGGCGGCGGAGTAGCGGCGCCGCTGGGGCTCGATGCGGATCTGGCAGCGCAGCGCGACGGCGTGCACCGCGCCGCCGCCCGCCTCGCTGACGCGCAGCGGGAAACGCAGCGTCGGCGCCGCCGCGAACCGGTCGGCACGGGCGTCGAGGCAGGTGAAACCCAGGTCAGCCATGCTCGGTCCCCACCTCGCGGCTGCGCGCCCGCAGCTCGCCGAAGAAGGCGTCGATGGCCTGCCAGGCCTCCTGACCGCCGTCGAAGCCCTTCCACGTGGTCCTGACCAGGCCGACCAGCTCGTAGCAGGCGTCGATGGGCACCAGGTGGCACACGAAGCCGCCGGGCCGCCGGTCCACCAGCAGCGCCTCGACATCGGGGGCGGCGTCGGCCAGCGCGGGGTTGGCCGCCATGATCCTCTCCCACGTCGGCAGGGAGAGCTGCGACTCGGTCGCCCCGCCGGGGCTCGGATAGAAGGCGACCGTACGGCCCAGCGCCGAGTTGTGGAAGAAGAACGCCATGCGCACCGGGATCTGCAGCTCGTCCCAGTCGGCGACGGACATGGTGAAGCGCGGCGCGTACAGGTAACGGTCCGGCACCGCCAGATACCGGCCCATGGCCGCGCCCGGCACTGTGAACAGCAGGTAGCAGCCGCGGCACGCGCACATCAGGGCCCTGCTCTCCACGTTGACCACATGGCGGTGCCCGGCGTCGATCGGTTCGGCGCACAGCTCGCAGCGCTCGCCCGCGACCGGAACCCCGGCGGGGCGCGGCTCGCGGAAGCGCCGCAGCCCGGTACTCATGGCAGCGCCCCCTCCGGCACCGGACAGGGTCCGGGCGGCGGGTGCGTCTGGATCTGGTACAGCTGCTCGCCCGGCTCGACCACGCCGTCCACCTCGACGCGGGCCACCTCAGGCGCCGCCCTGGCGATCGCCTGCTCGATCGCCGACGTCACCGTGACCCGCGAGGAGGGACAGCCGTGGCAGGTGCCCGCCAGGCGCAGCCGTACGACGCCCGGCTCCTCGATGCCGACCAGCTCCACGTCGCCCGCGTGGCTGCCGAGGTAGGGCCGGACCCCCTCGAGAGCCGCCCGCACCCGCTCCTCGGTGCTCAGCGGGTGGAGGTCGTGCACCACGAGCAGGCCGGAGACGAGGTCGTCGGCGACGAGCCGGCGAAGCGTCTCGGCCTCCCCGGACTCGGCGACGACCTCCATGATGCGCTCCAGCGCCGCGCCGTACAGCTCGACCAGCACCCGCACCAGCTCCTCGGCCTTGTCTCGGGTGGCCTCGTCGCTGAGCGCGCCCAGCTCGGCGAGCAGCACCTCCACCCGCTCGCCTGCCGTGACGGCCTCGATCCTCCCAGGCATCGCACCACCCCGTCAGGACCCGCCGAAGGCGTGCGGGCTGTGCAGCTTGCGCAACTGCCTGCCGCCGCCCAGGTACATGTGGACCCCGCACGGCAGGCACGGGTCGAAGCTGCGGACCGTCCGCATGATGTCGATGCCCTTGAAGTTCTCCGGCGCGTTCTCCTCGAAGATCGGCGTGTTCTGCACGGCGTCCTCGTACGGCCCCGGCGTGCCGTAGGAGTCGCGGACGCTGGCGTTCCACGGCGTCGGAGGATAGGGGTGGTAGTTGGCGATCTTGCCGTTCCTGATCACCATGTGGTGGGACAGGACGCCCCGCACCGCCTCGGTGAAGCCGCAGCTGATCGCCTCCTCGGGCACCGTGAACGGCGCCCAGGTCTTGGTGTGTCCGGCGCGCACCTCGGCCAGCGCCTGCTCGACGAAGTACAGCGCGCACGCCGCGGCGTAGGCCTGGAAGTACGTCCTGGCCCGGTTGCGTTCGATGGTGTTGGAGTACAGCTCCCCGCCGCGCTCGGGGATCTTCCACTCGAAGGTCGTCTCGGGCCTGGTGGCCGAACGCGGCAGGTTGATGAGCACGCTGTGGCCCGTGGCCTTGACGTAGCCGATGTCGACCAGTCCGGACAGCGCCGTGGACCACAGCCTCGCGAGCGGGCCGCCCCCGGTGTCCAGTGCGAGCATCTCCTTGCCGTCGAACCAGCGGGGCGACATGACCCAGCTGTACTTGTCGGTGAAGTCGCGCTTGCGCGGATGCGGGATGGTGTGCTGGTTCCACGGATGCCGCATGTCGACCGGGTTGCCCAGCGGGTCCTGGGTGACGAACGGCTCCTGGTCCTCCCAGTCGTCGTAGTACGAGCTGCCCAGCAGGATCCTGATCCCGAGGTTGATGTCGACGAGGTCGTTGGTGACGACCCTGCCGTCCATGACGACGCCCGGGGTCACGAACATGCGCCGGCCCCAGTCGCTCATGTTCTCGTAGGTGAAGTCGCAGTACTCCGGGTCGTTGAGGCTGCCCCAGCAGCCCAGCAGCACCCGCCGCCTGCCGACCTGCTCGTAGCCGGGGATGGCCTCGTAGAAGAAGTCGAACAGGTCGTCGTGCATGGGTACCACGCGCTTGAGGAACTCCACGTAGCGCATGAGCCTGGTCAGGTAGTCGGTGAACAGCTGCACGGTGGCCACCGTGCCGACGCCGCCGGGGTAGAGCGTGGAGGGGTGCACGTGCCTGCCCTCCATGAGGCAGAACATCTCCCTCGTGGTACGGCTGACCTGCAGCGCCTCGCGGTAGAACTCGCCCTCGAGCGGGTTCAGCGAGCGCATGATGTCGGCGATGGTCCGGTAGCCGTGCTCGCCCGCGTGCGGCGCCTCGGTGCGTTCGGCCTGCTCCAGCACGCCGGGATTGGTCTCGCGGACCATCTTCTCGCAGTAGTCGACCCCGACCAGGTTCTCCTGGAAGATGTTGTGGTCGAACATGTACTCGGCCGACTCGCCCAGATTGATGATCCACTCGCCGAGGTGCGGCGGCCGCACCCCGTAGGCCATGTTCTGGTTGTAGACCGAGCAGGTCGCGTGGTTGTCGCCGCAGATCCCGCAGATCCTGCTGGTGATGAAGTGCGCGTCCCTGGGGTCCTTGCCCTTCATGAAGATGCTGTAGCCGCGGAAGACCGACGAGGTGCTGTAACACTCGGCGACCCGCTGGTTCCTGAAGTCCACCTTGGCGTAGATGCCCAGGCTTCCGACGATCCGGGTGATCGGATCCCATGCCATCTCGACGAGTTCCTCGCCGGCCTGCTGTGGTGTGGTCGTCATGTCAGCCTCGCTGGGGTTACCAAGGGGCCTTGTAGCCCGTGAGCAGCTCGCGGCCCTTCCGGCGCCACCTGGGTTCCTTGTCGACGGTGCGCTGGGTGACGTGGCGCAGGGTGCGGATCATCGCACCGTAGGCTTCGCTGGCCGTCGAGGAGATCTTGGCTCCGGGCGGCTCGTCCATGAACGGCATGAACTTGTCGGGGAAGCCGGGCATCGTGCAGGCGATGCAGATGCCGCCGACGTTGGGGCAGCCGCCGATGCCGTTGATCCAGCCCCGCTTGGGGACGTTGCACTTCACCACCGGACCCCAGCAGCCGATCTTGACCAGGCACTTCGGCGAGCCGTACTCGGTGGCGAACTGTCCCTGCTCGAAGTAGCCGGCCCGGTCGCAGCCCTCGTGCACCGTCTGCTGGAACAGCCACGTGGGGCGCAGCGCCTCGTCCAGCGGGATCATCGGGGCCTGCCCGGCGACCTGGTAGAGCAGGTAGAGGATGGTCTCCGACAGGTTGTCGGGGTGGACCGGGCAGCCGGGCACGTTGACGATCGGCAGACCGGCCTTCGAGCGCCAGTCCCAGCCGAGGTAGTCGGCCACGCCCATGGCGCCGGTCGGGTTGCCGGCCATCGCGTGGATGCCGCCGTAGGTCGCGCACGTCCCCGCGGCCAGGATGGCCGTCGCCTTGGGCGCGAGCCGGTCCAGCCACTCGCTGGTGGTCATCGGCTGACCGGTCTCAGGGTTGTTGCCGAACCCGCACCAGTAACCCTCGCTCTTGATCGACTCGTTGGGGATCGAGCCCTCCACCACCAACACGAACGGGTCCAGCTCGCCGCGGTCGGCCTTGTAGAACCATTCGATGAAGACGTCGGCGCCCTGCATGGGGCCGCACTCGAAGTCGATCAGCGGCCAGTGCACGGCGATCCGCGGCAGTCCTGGCAGGGCCCCGAGCGCGATCTCCTCGATGCTCGGCTGGGTGGCAGCGGTGAGCGCGACGGAGTCGCCGTCGCAGCTCAACCCCGCGTTGATCCACAGAATGTGGAGGAGAGGCTCCTCCTGTGCCTGTGATGTGGTCTCTTGCGACTCGGTCGGCGCGCTCATGCGCCTCACCACCTCGCGGGTCTGGTGTTCAGCTGGAACGCGGCGGCGGCACCGCGCCCCGCCGCCCGAGCGCGTCCTGGGTGAGCTCCCAGAGCGCGTGGTAGATCGTGGTCTGGGCCTCCTGGATGCGGTGCACCGAGGACGACGGGACCACGAACAGGTGGTCGATCGTGCCCAGCTCGGCCATCTGGCCGCCGTCGTAGCCGGCCAGCCCAACGGTGATCATGCCGCGTCTGTCCGCCTCCTGGAATCCGGCGATGAGGTTGCGGGAGTTGCCGCTCGTCGACAGCCCGAACGCGATGTCCCCCGCGCGGCCCGAGGCGGCCAGCTGCCGGGAGAAGACCACCTCGAACCCGATGTCGTTCGACAGCGCCGTGACCACCGCCACGTCCGCGGTCAGCGCGAACGCGGGCAGCGGCCGGGCGGCCTGCCCCGTGCCGAGCGAGCCCGGGTTGAGGAACAGGGCGGCCACGTCCTGGGCGTCGGTGGAGCTGCCCCCGTTGCCGAAGGCGAACAGCCGCGCCCCCGCCTCGAAGGCGGCGGCCATGACCTGCGCGCAGGCGGCCATCCGGGCGCCGTCGCGCTCGAGGACGCTCTGGCGCAGGGCGACGATCTCGCCTGCCTTGTCGACCGTGGACTGGCGCACCGCGGTCAGCACGGCGTCCAGATCGCTCCCGCCCGAGTAGAGGAACGGGTACAGCGACTCCATCGGCTCACTCACGTCGGGCCCTCCTCGACGACCACAGCGATGGCCTCCTTGGCGTGCACCAGGACCGTGTCACCGACCCGGGCCGTCACCAGGGCCACGCTCACCTCCTCGGTGCCCTGCCCGGTGTCCACCACGGCCAGGCCGTCCTCCAGCAGCCTGACCACCGTCACCGGCACCGCCTCGTCGGAGCAGGTGACGCACACCTCCTCGTGGCAGGCCCTCCCGTCGGCGCTCATGCGACCACCTGAGGGTCGAGCACGCCAGGCTGTTCGAAGAACACGTGAACCAGCTCCCACAGGATGTGGTACGTGGTGACGTGCACCTCCTTGATGATCCGCGGATCGGTGGAGCGGGCGATCAGGACGTGGTCGACCGAGGGGCTGCGGGCGATCTGCCCGCCGTCGCCGCCCACCAGTGCCAGGGTCAGCATGCCGAGCTCCCTGGCGGTCTCCAGCGCCTTCAGCACGTTCACGCAGTGCCCGAACGGCGAGACGCCCAGCGCCATGTCCTGGCCCGCCGCCAGGTGCCTGAGCTGGTGGGCGAAGACCTCGTCGAACCCGGCCTCGGCGGCGATCCCCGTGATCGCGGCCACGTCGCCGGTCAGCGAGAACGACGGCAGCGCGCGCTTGCCGACGATCACCGGATGCACGAACTCGACCGCGATGTGCTGGGCGTCGGTGGCGGACTCCCCGTTGCCGAAGACGATGAGCCTGCCACCGCCGTGGAATCGCGTCGCCATGGCGTGACAGGCACGTGCCACCTTCTCGGCCTCGTCGGCGAGGCCGCAAGCGGGTTCTACGCGGCGTGCGAAGACCTCCGAGACGGAGGCCAGGACCGTCTGGTCCATAGCGGACCACTTCCCCCACGTTGCGCGCTTCTTGATTCTCGTGCTGGAACGTCCCCCGTTTACCGACCGTACGCCAGGGCGAGACGGCCGAAAGAAAACAGATGTCGGAAATTTCGCAAAGTTGGGATCCATCCGCGAAACCTCCGGCGAGCTGCGCGAACGCCCGCCACTGTCGATCCGGAGGCGGTCGCCGCTGTCCCTCTGGCGACGGTCATCGCGGTCGGTTCGGAGGCGGTCGCGGCTGTCCCTCTGGCGAGGGTCATCGCGGTTGATCCGGGGGCGGTCGCGGCTGTCCCTCTGGCGAGGGTCATCGTGGCCCGGCCATCGGGGCGCGCCGGTGGTGCGGGCGGGTGGACGCGCCCGCGGCGGGGCCGTTCGCCGCCCGGCTCAGGCCGGGGTGCGGACGACCGCCACCGGGCCCGGCGCGCGGTGGAGCAGGGCGTGGGAGACCGAGCCGAGCACCATCCCCGCCAGCCCGCCGCGCCCCCGCGAGCCGATCACCAGCAGGTCGGCGCCGCGCGCCGCCTCCGTCAGCGCGTCGACGGGATGGCCCTTGACGACCTCGGGAATGACGGTGACGTCCGGATAGCGTTCGCGCCGGCCGGCCAGCGTCTCCTCCAGCTGCTTGAGCTGGCTCTCCTCGACCGAGCCGCGACCCCCGCGCGACGGCGGGATCCGGCCGCCGGCCTCGTGCCTGCTCCACACGTGCAGGACGCGCAGCTCCGCCCCGCGCAGCGCCGCCTCCCCGAACGCGAACTCCAGCACCGGCCCGCCGCGCGGGGAGCTGTCGAGGCCGGCCAGGATCTCCTCGCTCGAGGCGGCCGGGTTCTCCCGCACGACCACGACATGGCAGGCGGCGTGCCCGGCCACGCCGTAGGCGACGGAGCCCACCAGCAGCCCGCGCACGGCACTCAGCCCGTGGTTGCCGACCACCAGCAGATCGGCCCGCTCGCTCTCGCGGATCAGCGCCTCGCGGGGATCACCGGGCAGGATCTTCGCCTCCGCCTTCAGCTGCGGCTGCAGGCGGCGGGCCGTCTCGACACCGGCGGCCAGCACCGTCTCGGCGCCCTGCCGCATCCACTGCGCGACCTCCGCGTAACGGCCGGGCCCCGCCTCGGCCGCCCAGCGGTGGATGGCGTGCACCACCCGCAGCGGCACGTCCCGCAGCGCGGCCTCGTTCGCCGCCCAGGCGACGGCCTCCAGACCGGCGCGCGAACCGTCGACACCAACGACGATCATGAAAGTCTCCCTTCGACCGCGCTCCACGGGACGGCCAGGAGCGCTCCCACGGGACGGCCGGGAGGAGGACACGCACGTCCCAAGGCCGGAGAACCTCGGGCCCGAGGACCCCCGTCAGGTCAACCATTCCCCGCCGGTGGGCGCGGCCACGGGTTCGGCAGGCAGCGTTCGAGTGACTTCGACTGCTGCACCATGACCGGCGCGGGCAACCCCCTGCCGGGGCAGTGCGCGTGGGAATGGCCGAGCCCGTGCCCGACCTCGTGGTTGATCACGTACTGCCGGTAGGCGGTCAGATCGCCGCGATAGGACGGGACGCCGACCGCCCAGCGCAACGCGTTGATGACCGACCTGCGGCCGTTCCAGCACGACAGCTCGCCGCCGGTACGCAGCGGCAGGCACTGCGCGTCGGTGGTCAGCGGACTGGTCAGCGCGACGCTCAGCCGTACCGGCGGGTGGTCGACCCGGCGGAACCTGCCCCAGCTGCGCGGGTCGTTCAGCGTGGCGTGCACGGTTGCGGCGAACGCGGCGGGAGCGAAAGGGAGGCCGCCCTCCACCTCCACGAGGTAGCGGACCACCGGTCCGCGCCCATTCCTCGGCGCGGCGCCGCCCGCGACCACCCGGTAGGCGCCACTGCCCCTCCTGGGCACCCTGACGTACGGCGTGGCCTCCTCGCGAGCGGCTCCGGCGCGCCCCACGTCCGCACCGGCCATGCCATGGGGGACGACCCCGCGCCCGACCTGGCCGAACGGCACCAACCAGTGTCCAGTGGGGTCGGACGGCACGGCTTCACGATGGTTCGGGCCGTAGGGTGCGATCCCGTGACCGGTCGGCCCGAACGGCGAGGCTTCACGATGGTTCGGGCCGTAGGGTGCGATCCCGCGACTGGTCGGCCCGAACGGCACGACCTCGCGCCCGACCTGGCCGGACGGTTGGGCCTCGCGAGCGGTCCGGCCGTACGGGACGGCTTCGCGGCCACTCCCGCCGGGCGGCAGGGACCGGCGGCCACCCCGGCCGTACGGCTCCACATCGCTGCTGGGCAGGCCGTTCGCTTCGGCTCCGAAGCCCGACAGACCGAACAGACCGGAGAGACGGGACAGGCCACGCAGGGAGAGAGGCCGACCGGGCATGCGGGGTAGGGCGAGAGGCAGGCCCGGCATGTGGGCCAGTCCGGGCGGGGCGGGAGGCTGATCGGGCAGGCGGGGTAGGGCGGGAAGCGGGCCCGGCATGTGGGCCAGTCCGGGCGGGGCGGGAGGCTGATCGGGCAGGCGGGGTAGGGCGGGAAGCGGGCCCGGCATGTGGGCCAGTCCGGGTAGGGCGGGAGGCTGGCCCGGCATGTGGGTCAGTTCGGGCGGGACGGGAGGCTGATCGGGTATGCGGGTCAGGCCAGGCAGGCCGTACCGGCCGGGCAGACGGGGCAAGCCGCGCAGGCCGTGCCGGCCGGATTGGCGGGAGGGGCCGGGCCAGGTGGGCCGGTCAGGGCGCAGGCCCGGCGGTAGGGACAGGCCGAGCAGACCGGCGGGGCTGGTCAGGCCGGTCGGGCTGATTGGGCCGGTCGGGCTGGCGGGGCTGGTCGGGCCGGTTGGGCCGGGCAGACCTGGCAGGAGGGGCAGGGCGGGCAGGACGCCGGGACTGGCCTGATCGGGACGGGCGCGATCGAGGCGGGCCTGGTCGAGCCGGGCGCGATCGGGACGGGCGTGGTCGGGGCGGCGGGGCGGGGCGGACCGGGCGCGAGGTATCTCCGGGCGGACGCCGGGCCTGGCGGGTTCGATCACCGGCGGTGACGTTCCGGCCGCCGGCACCAGGGCGGGCGCCCCGCACCCGGCCGGCAGGAAGGCCACGGCAGCGAGCGCCAGAGCGCGCACGTCATCCCCCTCGGATCGCTGGGGGAGTCACCGATCATAGACCGTAGGGCGCCAGGTCGAGCGGAGGCTTCTCGCCCATGGCGAGCGTGGCGGCCAGCAGGCCCGCGTAGGGGCCCGCGGTCAGCCCGTAGGCGCTCATGCCGGTCGCGACCACCACTCCGTTGGCGACCCTGGCGATCAGCGGCCGGCCCGCGGCCATGACGGGACGCAGCCCGACCCGCGCCTCCACCGGAGTAGCGGCGCCCAGCCCGGGGGCCACGGCCATCGCGCCGGACAGCACCTCGGTCACGCCCGCGACCGTGGTCCGCGGATCGAAGCCGGCCTCCTCCACCGTCGCGCCCATCACCACCCGCCCTCCGGGGAAACCCAGGAGGTAGGGGCCGCGCACGGGCAGCACGATCGGCCAGGATCCCGTGTCGGCCCCGGCCAGAGTGGCGTGAACGATCTGGCCGCGCCGGGGCTCGACGGGCAGCTCGACCCCGAGAGGGCGGCACAGCTCGCCCGTCCACGCCCCCGCCGCCACGATCACCGCGTCGGCCGCCGGTTGCGTGACAGGCGTGCCCGCCCCGCCCGTCCCCGTGGCCACCACCTCGGCGCCCCCCGTCCCGCCGGCCACGTCGGCGAGGGCGCTTCCCGTCCCGCCGGCCACGTCGGCGAGGGCGCTTCCCGTCCCGCTGTCCAGGTCGGTGACGACGCTTCCCGTCCCGCCGGCCACGTCGGCGAGGGCGCTTCCCGTCCCGCCGGCCACGTCGGGGACGGCGCTCCCCGCCCTGCCGGTCGCGTCGGCGAGGCGGCACCCGTGCCCCGTCCCGCCGGCCACGTCGGTGACCGTCACCGGCATGACGTCCTGGACGGGGCTCAAGGGGATGCTCGTCCCGCCCGTAGCGCCGGTGACGGGCCCGCTCGCTCCGCCTGCCCTGGTGGCCGTCATGTCGGCCGACGCCCGGGCGAGGGGGACGTCCGGCGCGACGACGACCGTGCCGTCCGGCGTCAGGCTCGCCGACCCCCTGAGGACCACCGCGCCCCGCCGTACCGCGGCTGCCAGCAGGTCGTCGCGCACCGCGCGCCCGTCGACGCGCGCCGCCCCCGGCACCAGCAGCGCCTTCAGCCGGGGATCGAGCGGCGGGAACAGTTCGGCGGGCCGGTCGACCGCGGTGACCTCGCCCATCTCCGGCGCGCCGGCACGCCTGGCGGCCAGTAGCGCGCGCACCGGCTCGAGCTCCGCCCGGTCCTGCGCCACCAGCAGCGCGCCCACCCGGGCGTGGCCGCCCACCGCCGGCGGCAGGTCCGCGTAGTGGCGCGCGCCCTCGCGGGCCAGCAGGTACCAGGGCTCGTCGTCCTCGTGGTCCACCCACGGGCACACGATGCCCGCGCCCGCCGGTGTCGCGGCGCCGGGACGGCCCGCGTCGACCACGGTCACGGCCACACCGCGGTGGGCCAGGTGGTAGGCGGCGGCCGCGCCGACGATTCCGCTCCCGATCACGGTGATCCTCATACCTCGATGATCTCAAAAGGGTTAGGTTGGCCGAGGGGGCGGCGCGGAGCGGAGGTGCGCGGAATGGCAGTGGTACTCATCGGCACACTCGACACCAAGGGCATCGAGTACGGCTGGCTGCGGGAGCGGCTGGCCGACCTCGGCGCCGAGGCGATCGTCGTCGACGTGGGCCTCGGCCCGGAGAGCACGGGCCCCGGCAGCGCCTTCGGCGCGCCCGCCTCCGCTTCGGCCGAGGACATCTCCAACGAGCGTGTCGCCGCCGCGGCGGGCGCCGACGTGGCCGCCCTGCGCGCGGCGGGCGACCGGGGCGCGGCGGTCACCGCCATGGGTGAGGGCGCCGCCCGGGTGCTGGCCGAGCTGCATGAGGAGGGCCGCGTCGACGGCGTGCTCGCCGTGGGTGGCAGCGGAGGGTCGGCCATCGCCGCGCGGGCCGTCAGGGACCTGCCGATCGGGCTGCCGAAGCTGATCGTGTCCACCATGGCCGCTGGGGACGTCTCGCCGTATGTCGGGGCGAAGGACGTCACGATCATGTACAGCGTGGTCGACATCGCGGGCATCAACCGGGTCTCACGCCTGGTCCTGGGCAACGCGGCGGCGGGGATCGCGGGCATGGCGGCGGCCTACGCCGCCCGCACCGCGGCCGAGGCCGCGGCGGCGGTGCGCGGCCCACGCATGGGCACAGGCATGGGAACGGGCACGGACGCCGGCACGGGGGCGGGCACGGGCACGAAGGCGGCGATCGGGACGGCGCGGGCTGACGACAGGCCGCTGGTTGCCGCGTCGATGTTCGGCGTGACCACGCCCGCCGTCGACGCCGCCCGCGAACGCCTCACCGAGCTCGGCTACGAGGTGCTCGTCTTCCACGCCACCGGCGCCGGCGGCAGGGCACTGGAGGGCCTGGCCGACAGCGGCCTGCTCGCCGGCGTCCTCGACCTCACCACCACCGAACTGGCCGACGACCTCGTCGGCGGCGTCCTGTCGGCGGGGCCCGACCGGCTGACCGCGGCCGGACGCCGCGCGATCCCGCAGGTGGTCGCCCCCGGCGCGCTCGACATGGTCAACTTCGGGCCGGCCGACACGGTGCCCCCGCGATTCGAGGGGCGCGACTTCCACGTGCACAACCCGACCGTCACACTCATGCGCACCACTCCCGAGGAGATGGCCGAGCTGGGCCGCCGCGTCGCCGCCAAGCTCGCCGCCGCGACCGGTCCGGCCGCGCTGTTCGTGCCGCTGCGCGGCGTCTCCGCGCTCGACGCGCCCGGCATGCCGTTCCACGACCAGAAGGCCGACGACGCCTGCTTCGCCGCGCTGGCCGCCTACCCGGACACGACCCGGCTCGACCTGCACATCAACGACCCGGCCTTCGGCCGCGCGATGGCCGACCGGCTGCACGACCTGATCAGGGGTGAGGGATGAACCGCCAGACCGTACTCGAACGGCTCCGCCGTACCGTCTCCGAAGGCCGGCCGGTGATCGGCGCCGGCGCGGGCACGGGCCTGTCGGCCAAGTGCGCCGAGGCCGGCGGCGTCGACCTGATCATCATCTACAACTCGGGGCGCTACCGGATGGCGGGGCGCGGCTCCCTGGCGGGGCTGCTGCCGTACGGCGACGCCAACCAGATCGTCGTCGACATGGCGGGCGAGGTGCTGCCCGTGGTCAAGGACACGCCCGTGCTGGCGGGCGTCTGCGGCACCGACCCGTTCAGGGTGATGCCGCGCTTCCTCGACTCGCTCAAGGCGATGGGCTTCGCGGGCGTGCAGAACTTCCCCACCGTCGGCCTGTACGACGGGGTGTTCCGGCAGAACCTCGAGGAGACCGGCATGGGCTTCGACCTCGAGATCGAGATGGTACGGCTGGCGCACGAACGCGACCTCGTCACCGCCCCCTACGTCTTCGACGCCGCGCAGGCCCGCGCCATGGCCGAGGCGGGGGCCGACGTTCTGGTGCCGCACGTCGGCCTCACCACGAAGGGCTCGATCGGCGCGGGCACGGCCCTGTCGCTCGACGAGGCCGTGGCCGCCGTGCAGGAGATGCGCGACGCCGCGGCGGCGGTCAGGCCGGACATCCTGGTGCTGTGCCACGGCGGGCCGATCGCCGAGCCGGCCGACGCCGCGTACGTGCTGTCGCGCACCAACGGGGTCGTCGGCTTCTTCGGCGCCTCGTCCGTCGAGCGGCTGCCCACCGAGATCGCCATCACGCGGCAGGTGGCCGCCTTCAAGAATCTGGAGATCTAGATGCTCGTGAGCCCGTCCCACGTCCCGACGATGACCTTCGACTGGGGGTCCATCAAGTGGTTCGTCACGCCGTCCGCGATCCCGGGGGCGGCCAGCACGCTCGGTGAGGTCATCGTCAACCCGGGCCGGGGGCACGCCCGGCACAACCACCCCAACGCCGAGGAGATCATCTATGTCATCTCCGGCGAGGCGATGCAGATGGTCGACGACGGGGAGCCGTTCCCGATCAGGGAGGGCGACACCGTGCACATCCCGGCGGGAGCGTTCCACTCGACGTTCAACACGACATGGCGGCCGTTGCGGCTGATCGTCACCTACACGCCCGGCGGGGAGGAGAAGGCGCTGGAGGGCGCCCCCGACTACTGCCTGCACGATCCCGGCGACATCGCCGAATGGCGCCAGGTCTGACCGGCCCGCCGTCCCGCCCCGGCTAGGGTCAGCCGTCGGCCGCCCAGCCGTGGGTCCGCATGAGCACCTTGGCGACCACGGCGAACCTGTCAGGGTGCAGGACCGCCCCCTCCCGCCTGATGTCGTCCTCGTCCAGCGCGAACACCCGGTCGAGACGCAGGTAGGACACCCGGCCGTCGGAGCCCCACGAGCCGATCTCCAGCCACTCCGGGCCGTCGTCGCCGCGGCTGGACAGCATCATGCCGAGCAGCCTGCGACCATGGCGGCCGACGATCAGCAGCGGCCTGTCCTTGCCCCGCGCGGCGTCCTCCTCGTACGGCACCCACGCCCACACGATCTCGCCGGGGTCGGCCATGCCGTCCAGGTCGGGGGAGTAGGCCAGGCTCGCCGCCCGGTCCACCGAATAGATCTCCCTCACCGCGCCGCGGGCGGGACGCGGGTCATCCTCGTGATCTCGCACAGCCGGAGCCTAGACCACCGCACGGGGGTGGGAGGAGTCGTCAGTGCTTCGAGTTCTTGTCGCAGGACTGCAGGAGCCACGTCCCGTCGTCACTGACGCAGTACAGGCACCCGCCTTTCCATGCCCACCGCTCGTGCGAGCCGCACGGCCGGCCGGCTACGCACGTCCTGCCCACGACCTGCTGGTCGGAGATCGCGGGGGCGGTGACATCAGCGGCGGCGAGCGGGCCGGCCGCCGTCCCGACGGCGAGTACCGGCGCCGCCAGCGCGGTGATCAGGAGCAGGCGCTTGAGCATCAACAGATCACTTCCCGGGGATCGGGCGGGCCGGTGTCGTGGCCGGATCGCCGGATCGAGTGTCCCTATGACCGCGCCGAAAGGCGCTCTGTCTTTCACAGGGTAGGCATGGGCCGACGGCTCGGCGCGGCCTGCGACGCAAAGCTTCCTTGGGTCTTTCCCCACCGAAACCCGCAGGTGGCGGCCGGTTGGTCGATGACCGCAGACCGGGGCGGGACCGCACGCATGCACGTCGGTCCCGCCGGATCACCACCCCGGCCGCCCGCGGGACGGCAGACCGGGCGCGCCGGCCATGATCCCTTGACCCCGATTTTCACCACGGCGGCGATTGCGGCGCGGTGATCGGGCGGTAGAACCCCCGCAGGCGGCCGCGGTGCCGCCCTCCCCTCGATCCGCCCGACCGTCATCGAGGGAGAACATCCATGCGTCGCACGCCCGCCCTCCGGCGCGCCGTCGTCACCGTGGCCGCCGCCACGCTGCTCGGCCTGGCCGCCGCGCCGCTCGTCACCGGCGCCCACGCCGTGCCGTTCATGACCGGCGCCGCGCCCGCGCCGAGCGCCACCGCCGCCGCTTCGGCGCCGAGCGCCACCGCCGCCACGCCAGGGCCGCGCACCACCCCCGCCGCCGCCACCCCGGCATCGAGCGGCACCGCCGCGCCGGCGAGCGGCACCGGTGCGGCGCCCTCGTTGAACGTCACCGGCGCCGTGCCCTCGTCGAGCATCAGCGGTGCCGCGCCCGGGTCGAGCCCCACGGGAGCCGCTCCCGCTCCCGCCTCCGCCGCTCCCGCCTCGGCTTTCCCCGCCTCCGCTGCTCCTGCCTCGGCTTCTCCCGCCTCGGCTTCTCCCGCCTCGGGGGCTGACGTGACCGCGCCGCCCTGCCCGCCGTCCGGCTGCGAGCAGACGAGAGTGGAGCAGTTCAAGCAACTGTTCAAGCAACTGGTGCGCTTCGCCGTCCTGCGGACGGTGCGCGGCATGTTCCGCTAGCCGTTCCGCACGGTGGTGGCCATCTAGCGGAGTCCCCGTCGCGGTTGGCGATGGGCCTCGCCGCGGCGACCGCAGCGATGATGATGCACACGAACGGAAACGACGACCCGGCGACGGCCGGCTCCGTACGGATCCTCGGTCGCGCCGGTCAGTCGGCTGGGGGCGGGGGCGGGGGCGGGACGGCGGGCAGCGTGGTGAGCAGGCCGGTGAGGGCGGTGACGGCCCATTCCTGCCACCGCGCGTGCTCCCAGCCGCGCTCGCGCACCAGCAGGTTGTAGGTCTCCGGCGACAGCAGCGCCATCGCCACGTCGGCGGCCTCGTCCGCTGTGAGGCCCTGGGGGAGCGGCGTCTTGCGGGCCAGCGCCTCGACGAAGACCCGTTGGACGGCCAGCCGCTGCCGGATGTTGGCCGACCACACCTCGGCCAGATCGGGATCGGTGGTCGCGGCGCTGCGCACGACGTCCAGCAGAGCAGCGGCTCGCAGGTAGATGTCTCCCGCGCCGGCGACCTGCCGCCGGAGCTGGCCGTACGGGTCGGGGTCGGCCAAGGCGTCGAGCGCCCATGGTCGCTCGAGCGTGGGCCTGGGTTCGTCGTCGCCGGCCACGGCCCGGTCGAGTGCCGCGGCGAGGACGGCCTTCTTGGTGCCGAAGGCGTAGTAGACGGTCTGCTCGCCCACCCCTGCCGCGGCGGCGATGGCGCCGATACTCGTGACCGTGTAGCCGGTCGAGGTGAACAACCCGGTGGCCGCGGCCACGATCCGGGCCCTGGTGCCGCGCGCCCGCGCGGCACGCCCGTCCTCACGCTCCGGGGCCCCGGCCACCCCCCGGCCGCCCCGCGGCGATCGTCCACTCACGAGCGCTGACCATAGCACCACTACGGAAACCTTCTTGTAGCGTGACTTCAGAAAGACCCTTCTGCGCGGTGTCCACGCTCGGCATGCCGAACAGGCTGGACCGAGCGCGCCGGCCGGGAACGACTTCCGGCCGGCGCGCCGGGCACCGCGATCTCGTGTCAGCTCAGCTGCCGGACGAAGAACCTCAGCGAGTTTTCCACTTCGAACGACGGCACGTCCCCGTGCTTGCCAGGGTTGGCATGCAGCGTCTTCTCAGCCGAGGCCAGGGCGTCGAACAAGGCCAGACTCTGGTCCCGCGGCACCATCTGGTCGTCCCACTGCACCAGGAACTGCACCGGTACGGTGATCCGCACGGCGTCTTCGGCCAGCCCGTGCACGCCGAGCAGGCCCAGCACCGCGGCGCGGATCCGGGGCTCCGCGGCGATGAGCGGGATGCCGAGCCCGCAGCCCATCGACATGCCGCAGTACCCCACCGGGCCGACACCGACGTGGTCGAGGCGCTGGACCGCGGTCAGGACCGCCTGCCAGTCCGCGACGGCCTGGCAGGCCAGATGGCTGTGCATGCCGGCGACCAGCGCGCCTGGATTCTGACCGGCGGCCATGCCGGCCCGCATCTCGGCCGCGATCCGGTTGAACTCCTCGTCCCTGGGCCGGTCGCCGTGGTTGGGCGCGTCGATCGCGACGACCGCGAAACCCTCGGCGGCGTAGCGGCGCGCGCGGGACACGATGCCGGGGGCCGTCTTGTGCTGCCCGCCGCCGTGACCCAGCAGAATCAGAGGCCGAGTACTGCAGGCGTCTTCCGGCGTCCACAGCACGCCGGGGATCTCGTCGAGGGTGAAGAACTGCTCGGTGACACCGTCTGATGATGTCTGGGAGGTGAAGCGCATCAGCGTTTCAAGCCTTTCGGGATGCCTCGCGCGGGCGCTCCCTAGGCCATGCAAGGGAGGGAGCCCCGACCTGTCGCAGTGTTGATCGGTCTCACCTCCTTGAATTCGCAGTGGTGCACGGCGACGCCGAAGGTATCACAATCAGCATTCGCACCTCGTCGGGGCGAATGTCGCCTGATGCGGCACCAAGCAGGCGAGCCGGACATCCCATGCACCCGCACCATGCGCGCCGTCACCGTACCGGCGGACTGATCGACAACCGGTAGGTTGCACCGGTGGGATCCATAGCGCAGTGGCCGTCGCGCCGCCTGGCCAGGGCGGAGGACATCCTTCGACCCTGCCGCTCTCGACCGGATGCTCAGCGAGAGCGAGCGCGCGCTCCGGCACCTGAGCGAGGCCGCCGCGGACGTGGAAACGATCTCCGGTGCGGGGGAGAGCGCCGACGGGCAGGTCACGGCGACGGTGGACCACGCGGGGCGGCTGCTGCGGGTGGGCCTGGACCCGAGGGCGATGCGCATGGACAGCGGGACGCTCGCCGAGTCGGTCACCCAGGCCGTGCAGGCGGCTCAGGACGACGCGACCCGGCGCTGCCGGGAACTCCTCGACCGGGCGCTGGGGGAGAACGCTCCCGCGCCCTTCGACCTGGACGCGCTGCGCGACCACCTCGACTCCGTCCAGGACGCCTTCACCCGATCGCTCGACGACCACACCGACGCCTGGCAGGCCCGGCGGCGTTCTGATCATCGTCGTGTCGGCAACGCGCCTTGACACGATCACCCGTCAGCAAGGCGCGGGGAGAGCCGGCCGTCAGAGCGGTGCGCTCCCGTCGCCGTCCTTCAACAGGCCGGCGGATGCGCGGTCACCGGCCTGCTGAAGGGCGGCAAGCCTTCCGTCGGGCCGCTGGAGGACCGCAGGCTCCACACCGGCCGGCTGCGGCACGGCGAGCCCCCCGTCGGTCCGCTGGAGGGCGGCCGACTCCGCGTCGGTCCGCTGGAGGGCGGCGCGGACGGGCTCCTCGCCGGCGCCGGACGGCGGCAGCTCCGGCCGGGCGGCGCCGTCCGGCTCCTGCGGGGGCACGCCGGTGGCGGCCGCCTGGCCGCCCGCCGCGTCCTGGGTGGCACGGTCGAAGAAGCGCAGCAACTCCACCGGCAGCGGCATCAACAGGGTGGAGTTCTTCTCCGCCGCCACCTCGACCACCGTCTGCAGCAGGCGGAGCTGCAGCGCGCCTGGCGTCTGCGCCATGATCCCGGAGGCGTCGGCCAGCTTCTGCGCCGCCTGCAGTTCGCCGTCGGCCACGATGACCCGGGCCCGGCGCTCCCGCTCGGCCTCGGCCTGGCGTGACATCGAACGCTTCATGGCCTCCGGCAGCTGCACGTCCTTGATCTCCACCCGGTCGATGTGGATGCCCCAGCCCAGCGCCGGGCTGTCGATCATCAGGGCCAGGCCGCGGTGCAGTTCCTCGCGGTTGGACAGCAGGTCGTCCAGCTCGCTCTTGCCGATGACCGAGCGCAGGGAGGTCTGGGCCACCTGCTCGATGGCGAACAGGTAGTTCTGGACCTCGATCGCGGCGCGCATGGGGTCCTGGACGCGGAAGTAGACGACGGCGTCCACCCGGACGGAGACGTTGTCGCGGGTGATGCCCTCCTGCGTCGGGATCGGCATGGTGACGATCTGGACATTGACCTTCTTCATCTGGTCGACGATCGGGATGAGGAGCCTGAGCCCCGGCTGGCGTACGCGCCGCTGCGCCCTCCCGAACCGGAAGACGATGCCGCGTTCGACCTGGTTGATCACCCTCACCCCGGTGGCGAGGGCCAGGAAGAGGAGTAACGCGACGACGCCGAGCACGATGGTGATGTCCATGGTGGTGTCCCTTCCGCTTCGAGGCTAGATCGGGACGGCCCGCCGCAGGCGTATGAAAAACGTCAAGATCCGTGGTCAGCGGCCCATTCGTCGTGGTCAACGCCGTATGGTGCACGATGAATACGGCCCTATACGGATCTTTTACGCATACATCGCACCAGGGGGTGGATCGGGGTGAACGTTTCGGCCCCGGTACGGACCGAGTCCGGACTACGTCAGTGGCTGCTGCACGGGCTGCCACGCTCCGACCCCAGGACGACGGGCCCTCATCACGAGGAGAGCCCCGGCCACCAGCACGCCTGGTGGCAGGTGATGTGCCTGACCGGCGTGGACTACTTCTCCACGCTCGGCTACCAACCCGGCATCGCCGCGCTGGCCGCCGGAACGCTCAGCCCCATCGCCACCCTGCTGCTGGTCGCCCTGACTTTGGCGGGAGCCCTGCCCACGTATCGCGCCGTGGCCGAACAGAGCCCGCACGGGCTGGGCTCGCTGTCGATGCTGGAGAACCTGCTGCCCGGCTGGCGCGGCAAACTCCTGGTGCTGTTCCTGCTCGGCTTCGTCGCCACCGCCTTCATCGTGACCATCACCCTGTCGGCGGCCGACGCCACCGCGCACGTGCTGCACAACCCGTTCGTGCCGGAGTTCTTCTCCGACTGGCAGGTGCCGGTCACGCTGGCGCTCATCGCCGCGCTCGGCGGGGTCTTCCTGATCGGCTTCAGCGAGGCCATCTCGATCGCCGTCGTGCTGGTCGCCGTGTACCTGTCGCTGAACGTCGTCGTCGTCGCCGTGGCCCTCCAGCGCGTCCTGGCCTCCCCGGACCTGGTCGCCGACTGGCAGCGGGCGCTGACGGTCGAGTACTCCAGCCCGGTCGCGATGATCGCCGTGTCGCTGTACGTCATGCCGAAACTCGCGCTCGGCCTGTCCGGCTTCGAGACGGGCGTGGCCGTCATGCCGCTGGTCAAGGGTGACCTCCGCCACCGGATCGCGGGCGCCAAGAAGCTGCTCACCACCGCCGCGATCATCATGAGCGGCTTCCTGATCACCTCCAGCTTCGCCACCACCGTGCTGATCCCGGCCGAGGAGTTCGCCGAGGGCGGCAGCGCCAACGGGCGGGCGCTCGCCTACCTGGCGCACGAATACCTGGGCGACTGGTTCGGCACCGCCTACGACATCAGCACGATCGCGATCCTGTGGTTCGCCGGCGCGTCCGCCATGGCGGGGCTGCTGAACATCGTGCCGCGCTACCTGCCCCGCTACGGCATGGCGCCGAACTGGTCAAGGGCCGCCCGGCCGATGGTCCTGGTCTTCACCGCCATCTCCTTCGTCATCACGGTCTCGTTCGGCGCCGACGTGGAGTCGCAGGGCGGCGCCTACGCCACCGGCGTCCTGGCGCTGATCCTGTCCGCCGCCGTCGCCGTCACCCTGTCGGCCTGGGTTATGGGCCGCACCAGGCCGGCCATCCTGTTCGGCGTCGTCGCCCTGGTCTTCGCCTACGCCACCGTGGCCAACATCATCGAACGGCCCGACGGCCTGGTGATCGCGCTGCTGTTCGTCCTGGCGATCGTGGTGACCTCGCTCATCTCCCGCGCCACGCGCTCGACGGAGCTGCGGGTCACCAGCATCACGCTGGACGACCTGGCCCGCCGCTACATCAACGAGGCCGGCGACATCCGCCTGATCGCCAACGAGCCCAACGCGCGCGACTGCGCCGAGTACGTCGACAAGACCAGGGAAGCCTGGGAACTGCACCGGCTCCGCACGGCCGAGGGGCCGCTGTTCCTGGAGGTCACCGTCCCCGACGCCTCGGAGTTCGAGAGCGAGCTGCGCGTGGTGGGGGAGGAACGCCACGGCTTCCGCGTGCTGCGGATGGAGAGCACCACCATCGCCAACTCGATCGCCGCGCTCCTGCTGTACCTGCGCGACGAGACCGGCAAGACGCCACACGTCTACTTCCACTGGGCGGCGGAGGGCAACCCCATCGGTGCGCTGCTGCGCTACCTGGTCTTCGGCGGCGGCGACATCCCGCCGCTCACCCGTGAGGTCCTGCGGCAGGCCGAGCCCGAGACCGCCCGCCGTCCCGTCGTCCACGTGGGCTGACCCTCCGGGCGGCCGCCGGGGCGGCGTCGGCGTCAACCGCGCGTCAGCGTTCCGGCCGTTCCCGTCGCGATCCCGTAGCGATCGCCGCCCGGCGCACCCGCAGCCCCTAGCGTCACATGCGGACGAATCCCCCGGTGAAAGAAGCCGAAGATGTCAGATGTGCCGCTATGCGTCCCGGTCCGACAGGGCCGGTTCAGCGCCTCGCTCAGGTTGTTCCGCACCGCGTCGGGCGGCAGGACCGCGGTGGCGTTCTCGTTCCCGCTCCGCCTGGCGCAGGTGCTCGGCACCCGGCAGCCATGGGTACGGCTCAGCGAACCCGCCCTGCGGGGCATGATCCGCGACCTCGGCGTCACCGGCGTCGTCGTCGACCCCGCCGGTACGACGGCCGCCCTCGCCGCCTCCGGAGCGGCCTGATGTGCGCCCTCGAGCAGGACCTCGCGCATCAGAACCTGACACGGCCGCCGACCCGCAGGCCGCGGTCGGCCCGCACTGCCCGGTCGGCCCGCACTGCCCGGTTGACCCGCGCGACCGGGTCGACCCGCCCTACCCAGTCGACCCGGACTGGCCGGTCGACCCGCACGACGGCCCGCGCGTCCACGCGACGACCCGGTCGACCCGGTCGAGCGCCGGGTCGGAAGGGCCGTCGCGCCCCCGCTCGCGCGCGGTCCCCGTCAGAGCCAGCCCCGCCGTTTGAAGACGAGGTAGAGCACGGCGGACGCCAGCACCATCGTGACCAGCGCCAGCGGATAGCCGAAGACCAGGTGCAGCTCCGGCATGTGGGCGAAGTTCATGCCGTACACGGTGCCGACCAGCGTGGGGGCGAAGAAGATCGCCGCCCACGCGGAGATCTTCTTGATCTCCTCGTTCTGCGTGTAGCTCGCCTCGGTCAGCAGCTTGACCTCGGCGTTCTGGGCCTGGCCGACCAGCGCGGCCTTGATGGTGAGGGTGGTCTGGTAGAACTCGATCACCCCCTGCAGGTACTCGCGCTCGCCGTCGGCGAGGCTGCGCATCCGGTCGAACTGGTCGGTGATGTCGACCACCAGCCGCTGCCCCTCGGGTGAGATACGGGTGAGGTTCGACATCCGTCCGTAGATCGCCTCGCCCAGCGCCGCCATGGTGCGTACGGCCAGCAACCCGTGCCGGGCGCGGAACAGCTCGTTGAGGAACTCCTCGGGATCGCCCACGCGCTGGCCCGTGACCCGCTGCTCCAGCTGCCACACGTCGACGGTCACCTCCTCGACGTACGCCTCCTGGAAGCGGATCAGCGCGGAGACGATCGCGTACGACAGCTCCATGGGCGTGGCCGGATGGACCCGCCCCGCCTGCAGCCTGGCGAGCACGGCGCCGGTCTCGCGGAGGGGGACCCCGGGCGCGACGGCCGGGTTGACCGGGCCGTGCACGGTCACCAGGTAGTTGCGGCCCACGAACTGGTCGAGCTCGATGTAGTGCACGTGGCCGGCCGCGCCGCGTTCGGGCGAGTGCAGGACGACGAACACGTGGTCCAGGTAGGCATGCACCTTGGGCACCCGGTTGCGCTCCACGCACTCCTTGACGGCCATCGCGTGGAACCCGAACACCTCCGACAGCACCCGCACCGCGTCCTGGTCGCACACCGGCATGTCCACCCAGACCAGGCCGTCCTCGCCGTCGAGCAGCGCCGGCAGTTCGTCGACGGAGCGCTCCTCGACCTTGTCATCGTGTACGAGACGAACGTCCATACGGCTCGCACCCCCCGCCATCACAGCGCCGCCAGGGTGGTCGGTGCCCTCCTCTTCCACCGTAGGCGCACAACCCGTCACCGGCCAGCCACGCGCACCGGTCCGCAGCCGTTCGACCGGTTCCGAGTCAGCGAGGAAGGCCGGCCCAAGGGAGACGAGGCCGGCTCCGCCCTCCGTCTGCCGCCCTCCGTCTGCCGCCGTAAGTCCGCCGTCCTCCGCCCTCCATCCGCGAGAGCAGCGGGCAGCGGACCGGACCGGACCGGGCCGGGTCGGACCGGGTCGGGTCGGGACAGGGTCGCAGCGGGTTGGCGATCAGCGTGCCCGGCCAGGACCCGCGGATCTCGCGGACAAGCGGCCGTTCCGCGGCGGCGAAGACGATGTGCAGGCGCGTCTGGCCAGGACGGTTCCATCCCTGCCGTCCGTTTCCGGCACAATGCCGGGATGACCGACTGGAAGGCCGTCCACGCCGACGACTGCGCCGTTCCCGGCGACCGTCCCCTCGACGAGCTGGTGGAGGAGCTGGCCCTGGCGTTGCGCGACCCCGACCCCGGCATCCGGGACGGCGAGCCGTACGTGGTGCTGCGCACGTGGATCGAGCGGGACGTGATCGATGCCGGGCGCCGGGCCAAGCTCGGCGCGGTGATGGCGGAGCGGTTCGCGGACCCGGAGATCCAGGCCAGGACCTTCGCCCCGCTCGTCCTCGACATGATCGTCAAGCGTGGCGACTTCGACCCGGAGTGGCTGGCAGCCTTCGCCCGCTGGTACGCGGCCGAGGCCGACCTGCGCGGTCACGACCCGCGACTGGGCTGGCTGCACGCCGTGGCCCACGGGGCCGACTTGCTGGGAACCTTCGGCGTGCATCCCCGCGTCGACCCGGCCGCCATGCTCGATCTGGCCGCCGCCCGGCTGCTGGCCCGCACCGGTTACCTGTTCGCCGAGCAGGAGGACGACCGCCTCGCGCAGGCCGTCGCCCGCGTCCTGACCCGTCGCGAGCTCAGCGAGGAGCAGTCGCTGGCCTGGCTGGACCCGATCGAGGCCGACTTCGCGGCGATCGGCTCGGGGCCCACACCGGTGTACGCCTCCAACGGCATGCGCACCCTGCGGACGCTCTACATCCTGGCCGACCTCGGCGTCCGGACGAGCCGCGGCGCGCGGCCGGTGCCGCTCAGGCACGCCGCCGCGATCAAGGCCAGGCTCGCCGAGGTGCTGGCCCTGGTCTTCCAGCACTCCTGAGGAGATCCGCGCGGCGGGTGACCAGGCTGCTTGCGGGCGTCCGCCCGTGGGCTGCCGGACCGGGGTGGATCGGCGCGAATCGGTCGAATGGGTTTACGGGACGGTGTACCCGGTGGGCGGAGCCTGCTGGTTCGGCGCCAGCCGGTGGGCGCCAGCGCGGACACGTCAGCCCCCCGGACGGTCACGACTCGACGTGGCGGCGCAGATTGGCCAGGTGAACCCGCCACCCTGCCCGATGGTCGGCCGCCATCGCGACCCCGTCGGGAAGGCCCTCCCACCCTGTCTCCCTGATCCGCACCTCCGTGCCGGAACCATGCGCCATGAGAACGATCTCCACATCGGTCGAGGCGGGCTGTCCCTCGTCGGACCAGCTGAACGCCAGCACCTCAGGCGCTGCCGCACGCGTCACCAGCCCCCGGGTCACCACCGGCTCGCCGTGCTCATCGGTCCAGCGCTCCTCCAGCGAACCACCCGGGACAGGCTCGATGAACAGGTAGTCCCACCACTCGGCCCGATCGACGTGGTCGGTGAACGCCCGCCACACCCGCTCGACGGGCGCGGCCACGACAGCGGTCTCGTCAACGATCACTGGCGGGCCCCTCCGGACAGCAGGCGCCGCAGTGCCGTGGGCGTGTGGCCGAGGTGGCTGCGAACGGTGCGGGTCAGGTGCGCCTGGTCGGCGAAACCCAGCTCGGCGGCCAGCTCGGCCAGGCCCGCCGCGCCGTTCTCCAGCCGCTCGAGTGCCCGCCCCACCCGCACCCTGTTGCGGTAGTGCGTCAGAGAGACGCCCATTTCCCGGGTGAAGGCCCTGCTCAGCTGGTACGGCGAGGCGCCGAGGAACTCGGCCAGCGAGATGAGCCCCTGGGCGGCGGGATGGTCGGCGATGATCGCCTCGCGAGCCGCCGAGACCAGCCGCCCACGCGCCTTCGACGAGCGAGGCGCGGCCATCGCGGCGGGCGGACCGAGGTCGGCCGATGCCTGCCTGAGAGTCGCGCCCAGCAGGCCCAGCAACCCCTCGGCGAGCGCGTAGCCCGCGTCACCGCTCTTGGTCGCGCGAAGGAAGGCGCGGTGCGTCAGCTCGACCCGGGCGTCCACGTAGACGGTCGGGCGCAGCCGTCCCGCCCCCTCGCCGGTCATCGAACGCCAGAGGGTGGGGGAGAGACTGAGCGCGGTGCACACGTCGCCGCCGGAGGGATGGGAGAACCGCTCCTCCTCGCCGGGAACACCCAGATAGGCCATCGTCGGATCCGCGAGCGCCGCGACCCCGCCGGCCATCCGCCCGAACCTGCCGCTGCGGACCAGCACCAGCCGGTAGTCGTCGTGGACCTCGACCTGCGACCAGCCGCGATGGTCGTCGGCGCAGGTCACGGCATCGACGGTGAAGCCTGGTCCGATGCCGAGACGACGGTTGGAACGCATGATGCGTACGGTACGCGCCACCACTGACATTTCCGGGCGAAGGCCCGCCCGCTGTCCTCCCGGCCAGGCACCTTTCTGGGGTCCGTCTTCCCTCCGCGTCCGGTGGCGGGCCTCGCTGGCTTTCCGCGGTCCCGCTTGCCTCCCTCCTTCGCCCAGCGGCGGCGGCCGCACCCAAGGCGAAGACGACGGGTGCACATCGCGACATGTCAGCAGAACCTCGAGTAGCCAGGTCAGCGCGCAAGGATGTTCAAGACCCCGCCCCTGGGCGCCGAGCAGCCTGGACCCATGGCAACGAACACCGCCGCACTCGCGGAAATCTCCACCATCGTCTTCGACTCACTCCGCCCTGCCGCGTTGGCCGAGTTCTATCGCACCGTGCTCGGCGGCCAGGTCACCCACAGCGACGACGACTACGCCGCGCTCGACGCGGGCGCCGTCCAGCTGGCCTTCCCGCGGACCGAGGACTACCAGGCCCCGGCGTGGCCGGGCGGCACCAAGCAGATGCATCTCGACCTCAAGGTGGCCGACCTCGACGCCGCCGAGAAGGAACTGCTCGACCTGGGCGCCACCAAGCCCGCCTTCCAGCCCGGCGGCGGTGACTGGGTGGTGCTGGCCGACCCCGAGGGACATCTGTTCTGCATCTCGTCCTGAACCGGGATCCCGAACGAGTGACAGGGGATCCCGAGCCAGGGACCGGGAACCCGAACCGCAGACCGGAATCCCGAACCGGGGTTCCCGGCCCCGCCAAGGCACAGCGAGAGCCGGGAACCCGTCCTTGCCAACGCTGGAACACCCTTGTGCCGACGAGGACATCTGCAGGAGCGGCCCGCCGATCGCGCGGGCCGCTCCTGCACGTACGTCCGCAGAGCTGCGGACGTGCGCAGCGTGCGTCGGTCCGGTTCGCGTTCTGAAGGCGGCAGGGGCACCGACGGACCTCCAGCAAGGACGGTGACCGTACAGATCAGCGCCATCGCCCGCAGCTCCACGCCGCATCGGCCGATCCACCCGGAACAGGAGCAGGCGGGAGAGGTACGTCTGGCACATTCCAAGGGGCCTGTCCCCTGAGGACGGTACTCGGCGGTGTGCCGCTCCGGGCAAATCTCGCTGTCTTGACAAGAAAATTAGTCGGTCATAGTCTGCAGTCATGCAGGATGTCGCTGTGATCGAGGACCCGGCCGCCGCCGAGATCTCACTGGACCCCATCAGAACCCGGCTGCTCGCGGAGCTGAGCGAGCCCGGCTCCGCGACCATGCTGGCCGCCAAGATCGGCTTGCCCCGGCAGAAGGTCAACTACCACCTCAAGACGCTCGAGGCGCACGGGCTCGTCGAGATGATCGAGGAGCGGCGCAAGGGCAACGTCAACGAGCGCATCATGCGCGCCACCGCGGCGTCCTACGTGATCTCCCCGGCCGCGCTGGCGTCGGTCCAGCCCGACCCGGCCCGCTCTCCCGACCAGCTGTCGGCGAGCTGGTTGTTGGCCGTCGCGGCCCGGCTGGTCCGTGACGTGGGGGCGCTCATCCGAGGCGCCGCCCAGGCCCGCAAACGCGTGGCGACCTTCGCGATCGACGGCGAGGTGCGCTTCGCGTCGGCCGCCGACCGGGCCGCGTTCGCCGAAGAGCTCGCCGGGGCCGTCACGGCTCTGGTGTCCAAGTACCACGACCAGTCCGCCGAGCACGGCCGCGACCACCGGATCGTCGTCGCCGTCCACCCCAGCATGAAGGAAGCCCGATGACGCACCCGTTCGAGCTGAACCTCGAGGTCGAGCTCGGCGCCACGCCCGAGCAGGTCTGGGACGCGATCGCCACCGGACCTGGTGTCGACTCCTGGTTCATGGGACGCACTGAGCTCGGCACCGCCCAGGGCGGCCCGGCCAACCTGACCATGCTGGGCCACACCGAACAGGCCACGATCACCGCCTACGAGCCAGGCACCCGCCTCGCGACCCGCGGCGCGGAGGCCCCCGACGGCCGGTTCATGGCGCTCGAGTACCTGATCGAGGGGCGCGGCGGCGGCTCGACCGTGCTCCGGATCGTGCAGAGCGGCATGCTCGGCGACGACTGGGAGACCGAGTTCGAGGCGATGAAGGCCGGCTGGCCCATCTACCTGGAGACCCTCAGGCAGTACCTCACCTACTTCGCCGGCCGTACCCCCTCGGTCACGACCGCCTTCCGCCCTGGAGCGGGCGGCCCGGACACCGTCTGGAAGATCGTCACCCAGTCGCTGGGCGTCACGCCGGACGTCGCCGAGGGTGACGCCGTGCAGCTCCCCGACGGCTCCGCCGGCGTCGTCTACTACGCGAACCTGCCCGTCAACCTCGGCGTCCGGACCGACGCGGGTCTGTACCGCTTCATCCACTCCGGTACGGCCCGCGGCGACGCCCTGGTGCTCGGCCACCAGAACTTCGCCGGCCGCGAGGAGCAGGCCGTATGGGACGCCTGGATGGCCGAGCACTTCGGCTGACAGCGCGGAAGGAGGCGAACGCCTCCCGGCGGGGTTCTGGTCATCGCGTGACCGACCCCGCCGGTCCCGACAGACCCGTGGCGATGCGCTCGTCCCGGTGCCCGCCGCCGACGTGAGGCCAGGCCAGGGACGTGCCCTCGCGCGCCCACCCGCCTTCCGTGACCACCTCGAATCGGTCACGCCAAGCAAGACCTTCATCGTCGCGCCGCGACGCGATCAGTGATGCCAACACTCAGCGACACCATCCCAGAGGAGAGAGTCCCATGCGTATCGTTGCTACCGAGTTCATGAGCCTGGACGGCGTCGTGCAGGCCCCCGGCGGCGCCAAGGAGGACACCGACGGCGGCTTCGCCCACGGCGGCTGGACGCACCCCTTCTTCGACCCGGACGTGGTGGGCGGCGCCTTCGACGACGCCCTCGCCAAGGCTGATGCGCTGCTGTTCGGGCGCCGCACGTGGCAGACGATGGCCGCGGCGTGGCCCGGGCGAGCCGGTGACCCGTTCGCCGACCGGATGAACGCCATCCCCAAGTACGTCGTGTCCGAGACGCTCGGCGACGACGAACTGACGTGGAACAACACCACGCGCATCCCCGGCGGCGAGGCGGTCGCCCGCATCAGGGAACTGCGCGACACCGACGGCGGCTCCCTCCTGATCATGGGCAGCCCGTCGCTCGTTCGGGCCCTCCTCAGCGAGGACCTGATGGACGAGCTCCGCCTCATGATCATGCCGGTTCTCCTCGGCGGTGGTAAGACGATCTTCCCCAGCGACGGTGCGCTGCGCACACTCGAACTCACCTCCACGGTCATCAGCGACGCGGGCGTGCACGTGTGCACCTACCAGTCGGTCGCCAAGAACTAGGTCGAACCCGCGCCGGAAGCCGACCAGCCGCCGGCACCGTTTCCCGGCGCGCGTCGCCGGTCGAGCGTCAGCGCGGGTAACCGAGCGTGGGTCGCCGGTCGGGCGTCAGCGCGGGTAACCGAGCGTGGGTCGCCGGTCGGGCGTCAGCGCGGGTAACCGAGCGTGGGTCGCCGGTCGAGCGTCAGCGCAGGCCACCCAGCGTGGGTCGCCGGTCGAGCAGCAGCGCAGGCAACCTAGCGCGGGTAGCGAACTGATCGCCTCTCCGGGCTTACCCGCGCGGGCTGCGGCGCGGCTTCCGGCCGACGGCCCGCGCCGGGAAGACACGCGACCTGCTCAGGCGGCCCCGACCGTCCACACCGCGCAGCCCTTCCCGGAGGTGAGCGGCGTGGGCGACGTGGGGGACACCGCCTCGGCTCAGTCCGATCTGATCGCCTGGGTCGGGCAACCGGTTACGGCTCGCCGTATCGCGGGGCCCGTGGCCGTCTCGTCGAGCAGCACCACGCGCCCGTCCTCCTCGTCCTGCGTGAACGCCTCCGGTGCCGACAACGCGCACTGCCCCGAGGAGGCGCACCGCTCGCGGTCCACCCTGATCACCACTCCACCTCCAACCGGTGCACGCCGTAGATCGCCATGTCTTTCTTGAACGGCACCTCCGCCAGGGGGACGGCCAGCCGCAGCTCGGGTAGGCGCCGGAACAGCGCCGGGTAGGCGATCTCCATCTCCATCCGCGCGAGGTTCTGGCCGAGGCACTGATGCGGTCCGAAGCCGAAGGCCACGTGCGGTGACTTGGGCCTGGTGACGTCCAGCTCGTCGGGCCGGTCGACCAGCGCGGGGTCGCGGTTGGCGGCGGCGAGCGAGCAGGTGGCGGCGAGCTCGCGTTCGGCCGGGTCGAGCAGGTCCCAGCTCCAGGCGACCACGGCGCGCAACGTGCGATGGCGGGGCAGCGCCGTACGGCTGCCGCCGGTCAGCAGGCGGAACCTGTCGTCGAGCCGGGCGGCCACCTGCTCGGGAGTGAGCGCGCGCAGCCGCGCCGCGGCCAGCTCGATGGCCAGGGGCAGGCCGTCGAGGGCGCGGCAGATGCGCAGCACGGAGGGCAGGTTGGCGTCGGTGACGGCGAACCCGTGGCGTACGGCAGCCGCCCGGTCGGCCAGCAGCCGCACGGCCGGATGTTCGCGCGCCACGGCCAGCGGCAGGTCGTGCAGCGGCCGGGGGAGAGGCGGGACCGGCAGGACCTGCTCGCCGGGGATGTGGAACGGCTCGCGGGAGGTGACCAGCATCCGCACGCCTGGGCACTCGGCGAGGATCCGGTCGGCCAGGAGGGCGGCGGGCTCCACGAGGTGCTCGCAGTTGTCCAGCAGCAGCGTGACGGCATGGCCGGCGAGAGCGGCCACCAGCGCGTCGGCGGGCGGCTGGATCGTGGGGACGGTCAGCGGGCGCGGCGGCTCGGTGTGGGTGTGCGGGAGGCCGAGGGCGGTGAGCACGGCCGCCGCGACGTCGGAGCCTGGGCGCAGCGGGGCCAGTTCGACGAAGCAGACCTCGCCGAGACCCGCTGCCGCCTCGATCGCGAGCCGCGTCTTGCCCGCGCCGCCGGGACCGCTGAGCGTCACCAGGCGGCTTTCCCCGAGCAACTCGCGCACCAGCAGCACCTCCTTGTCGCGGCCGACGAAGCTGGTGCGCTGCGGCCGTGGGCCGCGCGGGCGCAGGGCCGAGGTGCCGGGGAGGGCGGGCCCGCCCGAGGGGGGTGCCGCCGTCACCCAAGCGTTCGGGGGCGCTGCTCCGGTGGCGACAGCGGGTGAGGCACCCGGGAAGGAGGCAGCCGGGGGCCGGGGAACCCAAGCCTCGGGATGATCGGCCGCGGGCCGGCGGTGCCCGGGGGCGTGCGTGTCGCGGAGCAGGCTGAGGTGCAGGTTCGCCAGCGCCGGTGAGGGGTCGGCGCCCAGCTGGTCGGCCAGCGTCCGGCGCGCGTCCTCGAAGGCCTCCAGCGCCTCGGCTCCACGGCCCGCCGCCGCCAGGGCCCGCATGTGCTGCCCGCGGAGCCGTTCGCGCAACGGGTGACGCATGACCAGCCCACCGAGCTCGGACACCAGCTCGCCCACGGGCACCGACCCCTCGAGCAGATCGGCCTCCAGCCTGTCCTCCAGCGCCGCGAGCCGCAGCTCCTCCAGCCGGGCCGCCTCACCCCCCGCGAACGGCAGGCCAAGCACGTCGGCGAGCGCGGGACCGCGCCACAGGGCGAGCGCCTGGCGCAGCAGCCGCGACCGGTCGGCGGGGCCGGGCACCCGTCTGGCCTCGGCGACCAGGCGGGTGAACAGGTGCGCGTCGACCTCCAGCGGATCGACCACCAGCCGATAGCCGGCCGCGGCAAGCTCCAGCGGCACGCCGACGACCGCACGCAGCCGCGACACCTGCGACTGCAGCGCGTTGATCGTGCCCGCCGGGCCGTAGATGTCGCCGATCAGGCGCTCGACCGACACGACCCGGCCCGCCTCCAGCGCCAGGAGCACGAGCAGGCCGCTGAGTCTGGCGCCCCGCACGGGGACGCCGAACACCTCCGTGGGGCCGAGCACGCCGAATCGCATACCTAGATTGTCGTCGGCGGGGCGGAGCGCGGCGTTTTGGAATCCGGTTCTGTGGATAACCTCGGGGGCATTCTTCGCCGTGCCGACATCGAGCACGTCCCGGCTCCGCATGGGTGACGGTCATCGCCGACCCGGCGACCGTGCCTTGCGACGACGGAGACAGCCGACGTGCTGATCGGGCGGTCTGGACGATTAGCAGGCTCGCCGCGCGGGTCATGCCGGCAGCGATGGCAGGCCTCGCGATCGGCGATCCGATTCCGATCGGCTCTTGCGGCAGAAGGCCCGGCTGGTCGATCACCCACAACCATGTGCCGTCATCCTGGCGACGCGCCACCTCGACGGTGACACCGCCGCCGGGCAGGCGTACCGAGGTGAGCGCCAGGTCGCCGCTACGCGGCGTGGGCTGCTGTTGGCCAGGGGCAGAAGTGGGCGCATCGGCGAGCAAGCGCTCATACGCCTGGCGGATCTCCCTGGCTCCCTTGGCGACCTGGCCGTTCGGCGCCGATCCGGGCGGCGAGCTGCCTGGTCGACAGGCCCGGCAACGGTGATCGCCGCGTAGGAGCGGTGGAGGTCGACTCCCCGTACATGGTCGCTCCGGCGCAGGCCGGCCAAGGTCGCGCTGTCGGCGACGGAACAGCCCCATCGACTTCACGAATTGCGAATGTGCGCAATCCATTACATGATGGAGTGGACTTCGAGACGGATCGACGGGCAGGGGTGCTGTGAGCGGGTCTTTCGCTGCGGAGGTCAGACAGCGGGCACGCCGGGCGAGCGCGGCGTTGGAGGCGGCCCGCCACGGCGATGACGCCGACGCGCTCGCCTTGGCCGAAGCCGAATGGGAGCACGTGACACGGCTGGCGCGCACGCACGGCATAACGATCGGCTCGTCCGAGGCCGGGCAAGGTGAGGCTGATCCGGCCGGGGGGAGCGGGCTGTGATGTCGGTGCCGTTGTACGAGGCCAAGGCGGAGCTGTTCCGGCTGCTGGGCCACCCGGTCCGGATCCGGGTGCTGGAGCTGTTGCAAGACGGGCCGAAGCCGGTGCGGGACCTGCTGGCGGCCATCGAGGTCGAGCCGACCGGGCTGTCGCAGCATCTGGCCGTGCTACGCCGTTCGGGCATGGTCAGCGCGCACCGCGACGGCTCCACCGTCGTCTACGCCCTGGCCGGCGGAGACGTGGCCGAGCTGCTGCGCGCGGCCCGCCAACTGCTGACGCACAAGCTGTCGGGGCAAAGCGAGCTGCTGAGCGAACTGATGCAGGCGGAGGCCGGCGCCTCGTGACCTCCCTGTTGCCGGCCGCCTGGGCCCGCCTCCGTTCTGTGCTGCCCGAACGTGGCGAGCTGGCCGCGATGGGCCGCCATCCCCGGCGTGATCTGCTGGCCGGGCTCACGGTGGCGATCGTGGCGTTGCCGCTGGCGCTGGGCTTCGGCATCTCCTCCGGTCTGGGCGCCGAAGCCGGGCTGGCCACCGCGGTGGTCGCCGGAGCGCTGGCGGCGCTGTTCGGCGGCTCCGGCCTGCAGGTGTCGGGGCCGACCGGCGCGATGACGGTGGTGCTGGTGCCGATCATGCACGCCCATGGCGCTTCGGGGGTGTTGACGGTCGGCGTGCTGGCCGGGCTGCTGCTGCTCGCGCTGGCGCTGGCGCGCGCGGGCAAGTACATGGCGCTGGTGCCGGCGCCGGTGGTGGAGGGCTTCACCGTCGGCATCGCCTGCGTGATCGGCCTGCAGCAGATCCCGGCCGCACTGGGCGTGCCGGCCCCGGAGGGGGACAAGGTCATCGGCGTGTCCTGGCAGGCCGTCCAGGACTTCCTCGCCCATCCACGCTGGTGGGCACCGGCGGTCACGCTGGCCGTGGCGGCGACGATGCTGCTTGGCGCACGCTGGCGGCCGACCCTGCCGTTCTCGCTGCTGGCCGTCACGGTGGCCACCCTCGTCGTCGAGCTGGCCGGCCTGCCGGTGGCCCGGATCGGCGACCTGCCTGCCGGGCTGCCCGCACCGTCGCTGGCCTTCCTTGAGGTGGGCGCGCTGGGCTCGATGATCGCCCCGGCGATCGCGGTCGCCGCCCTGGCCGCGCTGGAATCGCTGCTGTCGGCCGCGGTGGCCGACGGCATGAGCGTCAACCACAGGCACGACCCCGACCGGGAGCTGTTCGGACAGGGTCTGGCCAACCTCGTCGCGCCGCTGTTCGGCGGGGTGCCGGCCACCGGCGCCATCGCCCGCACCGCGGTCAACGTCCGCTCCGGCGCCTCCTCCCGGCTGGCCGCCCTGGCGCACGCGGGCATCTTGGCCGTCATCGTGTTCACCGCCGCCGACCTGGTCGCCAAGATTCCGCTGGCCGCGCTGGCCGGCGTTTTGCTGGCCACCTCGGTGCGCATGGTGGAGGTCGGCTCGATCAAGGCGATGATGCGCTCGACCCGCGGCGACGCCGTGGTCCTGGTCCTGACCGCGATCGCGACGCTGGCGCTCGACCTGGTCCAGGCCGTCATCGTCGGCCTGGCCGTGGCCGGGGCGCTGGCTCTTCGCGCCGTCGCCCGTGACGTCCGCCTCGATGAGATGCCGATCGCCCACGACCTGCCCGGCGACCACACCGAAGACGAGCACGCCCTGCTCGCCGAGCACATCGTCGCCTACCGGCTGGACGGGCCGCTGTTCTTCGCCGCCGCACACCGATTCCTGCTGGAGCTGTCGGAGGTCGCCGACGTCTCCGTGGTGATCTTGCGGATGTCCCGCGTCACCACCATCGACGCCAGCGGCGCCCTGGTCCTGGGCGATGCCATCGACCGCCTGCAACGCCGAGGCATCACCGTCTATGTCTCCGGCATCCGCGACGGCCACCATCAGCCCCTGCACGCCCTTGGCGTCATCGCCCATCTCGACCAGGCGGGCCGGGTCTTCGCCACCACCCCCGAAGCCATCGCCGCCGCTCGCGACCAACTCCACCACGCCGGCCTCCTGCCTGCTCCCTCCCGCCGCCACCCCGTCCTGCCCCGCTGAGGCAGCCAGAAGGGGGCCGGCGGGATCGCCCCGCCCGCCCACGGCGGCAAGACAAGGGACGGCTCGCCCGCGCCGGACAGGACGACGCGAATTCCTGCCAGAGCGCAGGTAGTCGTCGATCGGCCGGCGGAGTTACGATGTGCACCTCCCAGACTCTGGGAGGTGCGGCCGAGATGACACAGCAGTATCTCGCGGGCGAGTTGTCGCAGCTCTTGGGACGGTTGGGGGCCGCCACCACGAGCGAGGCGGCTGCGCGGGCGGTAGGCCTGCTGCGGCACGAGGCCGAGACACAACCGATCAGTGCGCTGACCGCGGTGACCGTGCAAGCCCTGGCATTGACTGACAGGCTGTGTTGGGAATCGCTTTCGCTGGCCGACACGTCTGCCTTCGCCCGTCAGGCGGAGATCAGCGCCGCGCTGCACGAGTTCGGCGTCTGCGCGGGCTGGCTGGAGGACGACTGACGACTCGGATCGTGGCGGCTGATCGGTCACACCCTTGACATAGCGGAGGTTTCCGCGATGACGGCAGAAAATCCCTCGGAAGCCCAGATCGCCGTCCACTGGCGCGAAGAGGACTATTACCAGCCCCCGGCGACCTTCATCGCCCAGGCCAACGCCGCGGATCCGGCCATCTTCGACCGGTTCGCAGAAGAGCGTTTCCCCGAGTGCTTCAAGGAATACGCCGATCTGCTCGACTGGGACGCCTACTGGCACACCACGCTGGACACCAGCAACCCGCCGTTCTGGAAGTGGTTCGTCGGCGGCCGGCTCAACGTGTCCTACAACTGCGTGGACCGGCATCTGGCCAAGGATCGCAACAAGGCCGCACTCATCTGGGTGCCGGAACCCGAGTCCGAGGACCCACAGGCCGTCACCTACCAGGAGCTGCACAAGCGGGTCAACGAGTTCGCCGCGCTGCTGCGTGACTTCTGCGGCCTCAAGACGGGCGACCGGGTCACCTTCCACCTTCCGATGGTGCCTGAGCTGCCCGTCTCCATGCTGGCCTGCGCCCGCCTCGGGGTGATCCACTCGGAGGTGTTCGGCGGGTTCAGCGGTACGGCATGCGGTGACCGCGTCGCCGACTCCGGCAGCCACATCGTGGTCACGATGGACGGCTACTACCGCAACGGTGAGCTGGTCGACCACAAGTCCAAGGCGGACGAGGCCGTGGAGGCCGCGGCCAAGCTGGGCGTCGAGGTGGAGAAGGTGCTCGTCTGGCGGCGGCGGCGCGGGCAGTACGCCTCCAAGGCGGCGATGATCGAAGGGCGCGACTTCTTCGTCGACGAGGTCATGGGCGACTACCGCGGCTCGCTCGTGGAGCCGGTCTCCATGCCCGCCGAGGCGCCGCTGTTCCTGATGTACACCAGCGGCACCACCGCCCGGCCGAAGGGCTGCCAGCACAGCACCGGCGGCTACCTGGCCTACGTGACCGGCACCTCGAAGTACTACCAGGACATCCACCCCGAGGACACGTACTGGTGCATGGCCGACATCGGGTGGATCACCGGCCACTCCTACATCGTGTACGGCCCGCTGTCGCTGGGGACCACCAGTGTCATCTACGAAGGCGTGCCGACATATCCGGATCCGGGACGCCCATGGCGCATCGCCGAACGCCTGGGCGTCACGATCTTCCACACCGCGCCGACGGCCATCCGGATGCTGCGCAAGCTCGGCCCTGACGAGCCGCTCAGGTATGACTACCGGTTCAAGCACATGACCACGGTCGGCGAGCCGATCGAGCCTGACGTCTGGCGCTGGTACCACGACGTCGTCGGCAAGGGCCAGGCCGTCATCGTCGACACCTGGTGGCAGACGGAGAACGGCGGGTTCCTCGGCAGTACGCTGCCGGCCGTACATCCCATGAAGCCGGGCAGTTGCGGACCGGGGGTGCTGGGTGTCTATCCGGTGATCTACGACGAGGATCGCAACGTGGTCGAAGCAGGCAGCGGAAAGGCCGGAAACATCTGCATCCGTAACCCGTGGCCGGGCATCTTCCAGACCATCTGGGGCCAGCCGGAACGGTTCGTCGAGCTGTACTACGCCAAGTACTGCGCCGACACCGACAGCAAGGACTGGCACGACTGGCCGTACCTCGCCGGGGACGGCGCCACGCTCGGCGCCGACGGCTACTTCCGCATCCTGGGCCGCATCGACGACGTCATCAACGTGGCCGGCCACCGGCTGGGCACCAAGGAGCTGGAGTCCGCGGCCCTCACGGTCGAGGAGATCGCCGAGGCCGCGGCCGTCCCGGTCATGGACGAGCTGCGCGGCCGGGCGGTGGAGATGTACATCGCCTTGAAACCCGGCATCGCGGCCAGCAAGGACATCGAGGACAAGGTGGTCGCCGCGATCGACAGCCGGATCGGCAAGATCGCCCGGCCGAAGAACGTGTGGACCGTCGCCGACATGCCCAAGACCCGCTCCGGCAAGATCATGCGCCGGGTCATCGCCTCCATCTCCAACTTCGCCGACGTCGGCGACATCACCACACTGGCCAACCCGGAGATCGTCGACGACATCCGCCACCGTGTCCAACGCGAGAAGAGCGTGCGCGGTGAGGTGCCCCGCGAGCTCACCTCCCAGGAACGCGAGGAGATCGAAGCTTACGGCCAGACCGACTGACGACGCGGTCCTGGCCAGGTGGAGGTCGTGGCCGTTCTGTCGCACGACGACGCCCAGGTGGGCATCGCGACCGCGAGCACGATCACCATCGGCATGGTGTCATCACGCGGCCCCGCCATCCATGGCAAAGAAGCCTTTAACGTAATAATTCGGGAGCTGGGGGTCCAAGGTCATCGGTGCCCAGGTGAGCCCCCCGTCCGCGCTCGTCGACACCGCCGCGTAGGCCGCGTGGGCACGGTACCTCGCGTCCCTGTCCTCCGGGGACGTGCCGCCCCGCAGGTCGAGCGCCCTGGCCACCATCACCAGGCCGCCCTCCTGGGAAGGCGTCACCCGGGGTTCCTCCACCCCGATGCCCGGCGGCGGCTGCGCCGATCCGCCCGGGCGCCAGGTCCGCGGGTCCGTCGAGCCGAGCACTCCTGCCCGCGTCCCGCCGCAGGTCTGCCGCCAGTACGGCAGCAGCCACACACCGTCGTGCTTGATCGGTTTCCCGTCGGCGACCACACGCCGGCTGTTGGGCGGCACGTCGACCGTGAGGGGAAGGTCGTGCAAACCGGCACCAGAGTCCGTACTGCGCCTGGCGACCATGCCGACAGGGAATCTGTCGACGTTCCCCGTCCGGTCGCGGTCCTCGGCGATCGTGATGCGTCCCAGGAGGGCGTAAATCGCACCTGAGTCGTTGAGGAAGACGACGTAGTGGCAGCGGCGCGTGCCCGTCGCCGGGGCGAGAGTGCCCGTGGTCCAGGTGCGCCCGTCGTCGGAGGAGCGCGCGAAGCTGATCGAGCCCTGGTCGTCGGGCGTGGCGTCCAGGGGATCGGAGACCCTCGCCCGCCGGCCGACCACCAGCCGGTCGGCGTCCGGCACCGCGATGTCCGGCACCCTGTCGCCCTCGTGCGCCGGTTCCCCGTCGGCACGCCTGTCCGCCGTGCTGAAGACCGTCACGGGCGTGCCCGCGCACGGCCCCACCGCGTCCGACTCCGGCCAAGTCTCCCACCCGTCTTCCGTCGCCGCCCCGCCGCCGGGTGCCCGTGATCACCTGACGTTCACGTGCCCGTCCCCTGACGGCAAGCATCCGGAAGCCCACCGTAGTCACCGGTGACCCTCTGTCCATGCACGCCACTCCAGCGGGACTTCGGTGCTCGCCGTTACATCGGGCTCGTACCCCTCCACTCCTACAGGACGCGGGGTAAAGACGTGGAAGACCACAAAAAGCCCCGCAGCTCGGACGCTGCGGGGCTGGAAATCTACAACGTAAAGGCGCTCACGCCGGGTGCTCAGCCCGGTCTCCCGACCAGTCGGTGTGGAAGGCGCCCTCCTTGTCGACCCGGTGGTAGGTGTGCGCGCCGAAGTAGTCACGCAGCCCCTGCACGAGGGCGGCCGGCAGCCGGTCCCTACGCAGGCCGTCGTAGTAGGCCAGCGCCGAGGAGAACCCGGGCGTCGGCACGCCGATCCGCACGGCCGTGGACACCACCCGCCGCCAGGCGTCCTGCGCGGCGGCCAGCGCGCCCGCGAACCCCTCGTCGGCCAGTAGCGTCGGCAGCGCCGGGTCGGCGTCGTAGGCGGCGCGGATCCGGTCGAGGAAGCGCGCCCTGATGATGCAGCCGCCGCGCCAGATCGTGGCCATCGCGCCGAGGTCGACGTTCCAGCCGTACTCCTTCGAGGCCGCCGCGATCTGGTCGAAGCCCTGCGCGTAGGCGACGATCTTGGAGGCGTACAGCGCCTGCCGTACGTCCTCGATCAGCTCCTTGCCCGCGACGCCGGCCTGCGAGGGGCCGCGCAGGTCACGGGCGGCCGCGCGCTGCTCGGGGTGGCCGGACAGGGCGCGGGCGAAGACCGCCTCGGCGATGCCGGTGACCGGGATGCCCAGTTCGAGCGCGCTCTGGACGGTCCAGCGGCCGGTGCCCTTCTGCTCGGCGCGATCGACCACGACGTCCACGAACGGCCGGCCGGTCTCGGCGTCGACGTGGTCGAGCACCTCGGCGGTGATCTCGATGAGGTAGGAGCCGAGGTCACCCTCGTTCCAGTCGCGGAACACCTGGGCGAGCTCGGCGGGGGAGGCGCCGAGCGCCTGGCGCAGCAGGTCGTAGGCCTCCGCGATGAGCTGCATGTCGGAGTACTCGATGCCGTTGTGCACCATCTTCACGAAGTGGCCGGCGCCGTCCGGGCCCACGTAGGTCGCGCAGGGGACGCCCTCGACCTTGGCGGAGATGTCCTCCAGCATGGGGCCGAGCGCCTCGTACGACTCGCGGGAGCCGCCCGGCATGATGCTCGGACCGAGCAGCGCGCCCTCCTCGCCGCCCGAGATGCCGGCGCCCACGAAGTGGATGCCGGCATCTCGCAGCGCCGCCTCCCTGCGCCTGGTGTCCTCGAAGTGCGCGTTGCCGCCGTCGACGATCATGTCGCCCGGCTCCATGAGGTCGGCCAGCTGGTCGATGACGGCGTCGGTGCCCGCGCCCGCCTTCACCATGATGATCGCCCTGCGTGGTCGTTTGAGCGAGGCGACGAAGGCCGCCATGTCCTCCGCGGGCAGGAAGGTGCCCTCGCCGCCGAACTCCTTGACCAGCGCCTCGGTACGGCCGTGCGAGCGGTTGTGCACCGCGACCGCGTAGCCGTGGCGGGCGAAGTTGCGGGCCAGGTTGCGGCCCATCGTGGCAAGTCCGGTGACGCCGATGTCTGCCAGATCCATGTCAGCTCCTCTTGCGGAGATACGCATCCTTCACGTGATCGGTTTGGCGGTGCGCGGTTATTCCCTGAGGCGTACGCCCAGCTCGTCGAGCCGGTTGAGCATGTCGGCCGGGTCGGCGTAGACGCGGAAGGCGCCCGAGCGCTCGAGCTCGTCCCTGCCGTAGCCGCCCGACAGCAGGCCGACGCCCAGCGCGCCCGCCCTCCTGGCGGCCAGCAGGTCCCAGACGCTGTCGCCGACGACCATGGCGTGGTGCGGGTCGACCCCGAGGAGGGCCGCTCCGGCGAGGAACAGGTCGGGGTCGGGCTTGGCGCGCCGTACCAGGTCGCGGGTGACCATCGGGGTGTCGTCGGGCAGCTTGAGCATGGACAGCGCCAGCCGGGCGGTCCGCGCGTAGCCGCTGGTGGCGATGGCCCAGGGGACCTGGCGCGCGGTCAGCTCGCGCAGCAGCTCCACCGCGCCGGGCAGCGGCCTGACCGAGTCGACCTGCTCGGTGTAGGCGTCGGCGTGGGCCCGCTGGAGGTCGTCGATCTGGTTCTGGCTGAGGGTGATGCCGGTCTCCCTCAGCAGCGCGGTGACGAACAGGCCGCCGCTCATGCCGATCCTGCGGTGGATCCGCCACACCGAGAGGTCGATGCCCATCCCCGACAGGGCGCTGCGCCAGGCGATGACGTGCTGGTAGACGCTGTCGATCAGGGTGCCGTCGAGGTCGAACAGGAAGGCGGGGCCCGGTGGCTCGGTGTAGTCCATCTGCCCATTCTCACCACGCCCGCCCAGGACCCCGCGGAGCGGGTCCTGACTGCGTCAACTACACCCGTGTGACACGCTGGAGGCATGCGTGTGGTGATCGCGGGTGGACACGGGAAGATCGCGCTGCGGTTGGCGCGGAGGCTGGCCGAGCGGGGCGACCAGGCCGTCGGGCTGGTCCGCAACCCGGGCCACCAGGCCGACGTGGCGGCCGCGGGCGGGCAGGCGGTCGTCTGCGACCTGGAGGGCGCGAGCGCGGAGGAGGTCGCGCGGGTGCTCGACGGCGCCGACGCCGCCGTGTTCGCCGCGGGCGCGGGCCCGGGGTCGGGCGCGGCCCGCAAGGACACCGTCGACAGGGCCGCCTCGGTGCTGCTGGCGGAGGCCGCCGAGCGCGCGGGCCTGCGCAGGTTCGTGCAGATCTCCTCGATGGGCGCGGGCGCGCCGCCCGCCGCGGGTTCCGACGAGGTGTGGGCGGCCTACATCGCGGCCAAGACCGCCGCGGAGGCCGACCTGCGCGGGCGCGACCTCGACTGGACGATCCTGCGGCCCGGCGGCCTGACCGACGAGGAGGGGCAGGGCAGGGTCCTGCTGGCGCCGCCGCCGGTGGCCAGGGGCACCGTGCCGCGCGACGACGTGGCCGCGGTCGTGGTGGCGCTGCTCGACGCGCCGGCCACGGTCGGCAGGACGCTGGAGCTGGTGCGTGGCGAGGTGCCCATCGCCGAAGCCGTTCGGGCACTCTAGGGAGAGTGACTGAATACCGCGTACTCGGCAGAACCGGTCTCAGAGTCAGCCCGCTGTGCCTCGGCGCCATGATGTTCGGCGGGTGGGGCGAGCCGTCGGTGGAGGAGTCGGCCAGGATCATCGATCGCGCCCTCGACGCGGGCGTCAACTTCATCGACACCGCCGACGTCTACTCGGCCGGCCAGTCGGAGGAGTTCGTCGGCCACGCCCTGGCCAAGTCGGGCAGGCGCGACGAGGTGGTGCTGGCCACCAAGGTGCACGGCGTGATGGGCGAGGGCCCCAACCAGCGCGGCAACTCCAGGCGCTGGATCTTCCAGGCCGTCGAGAACAGCCTGCGCAGGCTGGGCACCGACTGGATCGACCTGTACCAGATCCACCGCCCCGACCCCGACACCGACATCGAGGAGACCCTCGGCGCGCTGACCGACCTGGTACGGCAGGGCAAGATCCGCTACCTGGGCAGCTCCACGTTCCCGGCCCACCACCTGGTCGAGGCGCACTGGGCGGCCGAGCGGCGCGGTCTCGAACGGTTCGCCTGCGAGCAGCCGCCCTACTCGCTGCTGGTGCGCGGCATCGAGGCCGACGTGCTGCCCGTGGTCCAGAGCTACGGCATGGGCGCCATCGTGTGGAGCCCGCTGGCGGGCGGGTGGCTGACGGGCGCCTACCGCAAGGGCGCCGAGCTGCCGCGCTCGCGCAGGGCCGAGCGCCTGCCGGAGCGCTACGATCTGGCGCTGCCGGCCAACCAGCGCAAGCTGGAGGTGGTCGAGGCGCTGGCGCGGCTGGCCGAGGAGGCGGGGCTGACGCTGATCGAGCTGGCGCTGGCGTTCACGCTGCGGCACCCGGCGGTGACCTCGGCCATCATCGGCCCGCGGACGATGGCGCACCTGGACAGCCAGCTGCCCGCCGCGCAGGTGAGGCTGAGCGACGACGTCCTCGACCGGATCGACGAGATCGTCCCGCCGGGCGTCACGCTCAACCCCGGCGACCGGGGCTGGCAGCCGCCCGCGCTGACCGACCCCCGCCTGCGCCGCCGCCCCGCCTCCTAGAGGTCCGGGCGCCGGCCGTCCGCGCCGTGGGCGGCGAGCACCCGCAGCCGCAGCTCGCCGCCCTCCACGTCGGCCCGCACGGTGTCGCCCGGCCCCGCCTGGCCGCTCAGTACCAGCGTCGACAGCCTGTTGTCCAGCTCCCTGCGCACGGCCCGGGGCAGCGGCCGCGCGCCCCACTCGGGATGGTAGCCCTGCTCGACCAGCCAGTCCTTGGCCTGGTCGGTGACGGCCAGCTCGATGCCCCGGCCGCGCAGGCGCCGCCTGGTCCTGTCCAGCAGCAGGTCGACGATCTGGCGCAGCTGCTCTCCGTCGAGCCTGGCGAAGACGATGGTCTCGTCGACGCGGTTGAGCAGCTCGGGCCTGAGCCTCGAGGCCAACAGGTCCGTGAACCGTTCGCTGAGCGGCCCGCCGCCCTCCATGACGAGGTGGGCACCGAGGGCGCTGGTCATGATCACGACGGTGTCGGTGAAGTCGACGCTCCGGCCCCGCCCGTCGGTCAGGCGGCCGTCGCCGAGTATGCGCAGCACCAGGTTGGTCACGTCGGGGTGGGCCTTGTCGATCTCGTCGAGCAGCACGACGGCGTGCGGGCGGCGCCGGACGGCCTCGGTGAGCTGCCCGGCCTCCTCGTGGCCGGCGTACCCGGGCGGCGTGCCGGCCAGCCTGGCGACGGTGTGACGCTCCATGAACTCGCTCATGTCGATGCGCACCAGGTGGTCCTCGCCGCCGAACAGGGTCTCGGCCAGCGCTCGGGCCAGCTCGGTCTTGCCGACGCCGCTCGGGCCGAGGAACAGCAGGCCGCCGATCGGCCGGTGCGGGTCCGACAGGCCGGCCCTGGCCCGCCGTACCGCCTCGGCCACGGCGGTGACGGCCTCGTCCTGGCCGATGACGCGCTCGCGCAGGCGCTGTTCGAGCGTGATGAGCCGGGTCCGCTCGTGCTCGGTCAGCCGGGCGACCGGGATGCCGGTGCGGCGCGAGACCACCGCGGCGACGTCGGCCGCGCCGACCGAGGGCACGCCGTCCCTGTCGTGGCGGGCGCCCGTCAGCCGGGGTTCGAGGGCCTCGATCTCGGCCGTGAGCTGTTTGGCCCGGTCGAAGTCGTCGCCGGTGACCGCCTGGTCCTTGTCCCTGCGCAGGGACGCCAGCCGTTCCTCCAGCTCGCGCACGTCGGCGGGAGGCGTACGGGCGCGCAGCCGCACCCTGGCGGCGGCCTGGTCCATCAGGTCGACGGCCTTGTCGGGCAGGAACCGGTCGTCGATGTGGCGGGCCGACAGCGTGGCGGCCGCCTCGAGCGCCTCGTCGGTGATGCGGACCTGGTGGTGGGCCTCGTAGGCGTCGCGCAGGCCGCGCAGGATCTCCACCGTCTGCGCCACGGTCGGCTCGGGGACGAGCACCGGCTGGAAGGTGCGTTCGAGGGCGGTGTCCTTCTCGAGGGTCGCGCGGTACTCGTCGATCGTGGTGGCGGCGATGACGTGCAGCTCGCCGCGGGCCAGGGCGGGCCTGAGCACGCCGGCCGCCGCCGTGCCGCCCTCCCCGGGGCCCGCGGCCGTGCCGCCTCCGACCGGGCCCCCGAGCCCGCTGCCGGTCGCCGGACCCGCGCCGGCCAGGGTGTGGACCCCGTCGACGAAGACCACGATCCCGTCGGCGTGCGCGCGCACCTCGTCGACGACCTTCCTGACGCGCTCCTCGACCTCGCCGCGGTACCGGGCCCCCGCCACCAGGCCGGTCAGGTCGAGGGCGATGACGCGGCGGTCCTTCAGCGTGTCGGGCACGCCGCCGTTGACGATGCGCTGGGCGATGCCCTCGACGACGGCGGTCTTGCCGACGCCCGGCTCGCCGATGAGGACGGGGTTGTTCCTGGTACGGCGCGAGAGCACCTCGATGGCCTGCTCGATCTCCTCCTCGCGGCCGACGACGGGGTCGATGTCGCCCTGCCTGGCCGCCTCGGTCAGGTCCCTGCCGTACTCGTCGAGCGCGGGCGTGCCGCCCGTCCCGCCGGTGACGTCCGCCGCCGGGCGCCCGATGGCCGCCTGCCGCAGATCGCCGGGCGAGAGCCCCTGCTCGGCCAGCAGGCGGGCGGCGGCGGAGTCGGGATGGGCGGCCAGCGCGAGCAGCAGGTGCTCGGGGCCGATGTAGGAGGCGCCGAGGGCGCGCGAGATGCGCTGGGCGTCGAGAACGGCCCGCTTGGCGGCGGGGGAGAGGGCGGCGGGCGGCTCGCCCGGTGTCGCGCCGCGGGCCATGCCCTCGATGCGGTCGCGCAGCTTGCCGAGATCGGCGCCGGCGGCCGACAGCAGTCCGCGTGCCGGATCGTCCTGGGTGGCGGCGGCCAGCAGGTCGAGCTCGTCCAGGTCGGTCGCGCCGCGGTGGGCCGCCGTCTCGACCGCGCGGGCGAGCAGCGCCCTGGCCGGTTCGCTGAGCAGCCTGCCCACGTCGACCCGCTGGACGCTGGGATGCCTGGGGGGCCACGCGTCCGTGCCGGCACCGAAGGCCCGCCCGGTGAGCTGCTCGAATCCCCTGAACGGCATATCCGACATAAATAGCCGATTGCCTGACATTTCCCCGTGCAAGCCCAGGGGGTGGCAAAGTCCTACCGACCGGCCCGGCCAGGCCGGCGTACTCGGGCCCCGGCCGCCTGGGGAGGCGGTCGGTCAAGATCTGGTAGACATGGGCGGGTGCGAACCAAGCCCTGGGCGGCCGTGGCGGCCGCCGTACCCCTGCTCGCCGCGACCCCCGCGACCCTCGCGACGGCCGAGGTCCAGCCGAGGATCCCGCCGGGCACGACGGCCGCGTACGTGGTCTTCGACCGGGTGGCGGGGAAGATCGTCGCCCACCGCCTGGCGCACCGGGCCTTCAGGTCGGCCTCCGTGGTCAAGATCCTGATCGCGATCGACTTCCTGGAGCGGACGGCCCGGCCGGCGGGCCGCGACCTGGCCTCGCTCAAGATCATGCTGCGCTCCAGCGACGACGACGCGGCCTCGGCCCTGTGGGACAGGGGCGGCAAGGGGCAGATCATCACGCGGATGTCCAGGAAGCTGGGCCTGGCCGACACCGGCCCGCCGCCCGCCCACAAACCGGGCTTCTGGGGCTACACCTCGCTCAGCGCCTACGACGTCGCCAGGACCTACCGCTACCTCATGGACCGGGCCGACGCCAGGGTCCGCGACCTCGTCGTCGGACACCTGCGCCAGGCCACCCCCTGCGGCACCGACGGCTTCGACCAGTACTTCGGCATCCCGCGCGGCCTGCCGAAGCCGTGGGCGGTCAAGCAGGGCTGGTCGGGCTTCGGCACCGTGCCGCCGGTCAGGTGCTCGCCCACGGGGGCGGGCGGCGCGCTGGTCACCCCGCGGACGCAGGTGCTCCGGCCGCTGGTGCCCGACCTCGGCAGGCCCGTCCTGCACACCACGGGCCTGGTCGGCGCGGGCGACCGGCTGATCTTCGTGCTGCTCACCGCGCACCCGGCGGGCGGCGGGTGGAACGACTCGGTCAAGCGCACCACGACCCTGGCGCGCGACCTCTACCGCAGCGTCTCCAGGTAGGCGGCGTAGACCTTCTTCGGCACGCACATCCGCCACGCCTCGGTCACCAGCTCGCGCATCTCGGGCACGTCGAGGGCGGCCATCCGCGCCTCCACCCAGTGGAAGCGCAGGTCGCTCTCGCGCGGCAGGAGGAATGTGCCCGGCTCGGCGGCCACCAGCGCCTCGCGCTCCTCCTTGGGGAAACCGAACCCCATGATCGTCTCGTCGCGGGAGAAGGCGACGTAGACGATGGAGCCCACCCGGAACTTCACCCGGTCGTGGATCAGGTGCTCGGAGGAGCGGGGCAGTCGCGAAGCCAGGGCGCGCACGTCGTCGACGGTGACCATCCAGCCAATCTAGCGCCGGTTTGATCCCTTGGCGCCGGGGCAGTCGCGGTTCATGAGAGTCATCGTGGTCGGCGCGACGGGCAACGTCGGCACCAGCGTCCTGCAGGCACTCGAGGCCGAACCCCTCGTCACCTCCATCGTCGGCGTCGCGCGCCGCCGCCCCCGCTGGAGCCCGGGGCCCAAGACCTTCTGGCGTGCCGCCGACGTGGCTGAGGAGGACCTGACCGCGGTGTTCGAGGGCGCGGACGCGGTCGTGCACCTGGCGTGGCTGTTCCAGCCGACCCGTGACCCGCTCACCACCTGGCGGGCCAACGTCCTGGGCAGCATGTCGGTCTTCCGCTCCGTCGCCCAGGCCAGGGTGCCCACCCTGGTCCACGCCTCCTCCGTCGGCGCCTACTCGCCCGGCCCCAAGGAGGACGCCGTGGACGAGTCGTGGCCCACCCACGGCTGGCCCCGCGCCGCCTACGGCAGGGAGAAGGCCTACGTCGAGCGCGTCCTCGACGTGTTCGAGCGCGACCACCCGGACATCAGGGTCGTCAGGATGCGTCCGGCGTTCATCTTCAAGAAGGAGGCGGCCAGCGAGCAGCGGCGGCTGTTCGGCGGGCCGTTCGTGCCCGGCCGGATGATGCGCCGCGCGCCTCTCATCCCCGACATCCCGGGCCTGCGGGTGCAGGCGCTGCACGCGGCCGACGCCGCCCAGGCCTACCGGCTGGCCATCGTCTCCGACGTCTCCGGGGCGTTCAACCTCGCCGCCGAACCCGTCCTCGGCCCTCCCGAGCTGGCCGGGCTGTTCGGTGCCCGCCTGGTGCCGATGTCGCCGTGGCTGGCCAGGACCGCGGTGGCGGCCGGCTGGCACGCCCGTCTCATCCCCGCCAGCCCCGGCCTGCTGGAGATGGCGCTCAACCTGCCCATCATGGACACCACCCGGGCGCGCACCGAGCTGGGCTGGCAGCCGGCGTACGGTGCCACGCAGGCGATGCGCGAGATGCTCGACGGCCTGGCGGAGGGCGAGGGCATGGACACCCCGCCCCTGGCGCCCGGCCACCTGCGCACGGAGTTCACGACCGGGGTCGGCGCCCGGCCGTGACGCCCGAGTAGACGCCCAGCAGACCCTCAAGAGATCCCCAGGAGATCCCCGAAGCCCGTGGGCCCTGGAGCCATGGCCGGGGTCTCACGGCGCCGGCGGCGTCTCCTGTTCCTGCGCCCGGCGGTTCCGGTGGCGCAGGGACGCGGCCAGCACCGAGCCGAACACGACATGACCGAGCGCCATCACCAGCTGCCGGCCGGGCTGGTCGCGATGGGCGGGCGGCAGCCGGGTCAGCGACGGCACCCAGCCCTCGTAGCTGGCCAGCCAGATCGCCAGCCCGTAGGCCACGCCGACCGGCAGCGGCGCCCCCCTGCCACGGGTCACGAGCGCCAGCAGCGCGCCCGCGCCGGCGCCGAAGGCGTAGTGGGCCAGCACCGCCATCGGCTTCTCGCCCGGCTTGGGCCGGTGCGGATGGCCGGGCAGCAGCGCGCGAGTGATGTGCTTGGGCGGGTGCTCGCGCATCAGCCCCACCTTGTCGCCGGCGAGCATGACCGCGCTCATCGCCGTCGTGGCGGTCGTCCCGGCGAACGCACCTCTGACCAGTTGGCTCATCATGGAGTGCCGCCTGCCCTGGCCGGCTCAGCGGAAACGGGGGAGCGTCCTGCCGTACAGCCAGCCGGAGAACACCGGCTCGAGCGAGCGGGAGGTGTGGCGCTGCGCGTGGGCCACGAACTCCTCGGTCGTGACGGTGCCGTGACGGTGCTCGGAGGTCCACGCGCGCACCATCCCGAAGAACGCCGGATCGCCCATCTCCTCGCGCAGCCGGTGCACCGTGAGCGCCCCCCGCTTGTAGACACGGTCGTCGAACAGGCGGCGCGGGCCTGGATCGGCGAGCGTGAAGTCCTGCGGCATGACGGCCAGGTGCTGGTGCCAGCGCCTGGCGTGCGCGGAGGCGGGCTCGCCGCCCGAAGCCTCCGACCACAGCCACTCGGCGTAGGCGGCGAAGCCCTCGTGCAGCCAGATGTCGCTCCAGCTCCCGATCGTCAGGCTGTTGCCGAACCACTGGTGAGCCAGCTCGTGCGCCACCAGCCGCTCGAAGCCGCGCCTGCCGTCGACATGGTTACGGCCGAAGATCGACATGCCCTGCGCCTCGATCGGGATCTCCAGGTCGTCGTCGGCGACGACCGCGGTGTAGCCGTCGAACGGGTAGGGGCCGAACCTGTCGCTGAACAGTGCCAGCATCTCGCCCTGACGGCCGAAGTCGTACCTGGCGCGGGCGGCGAGCCTGGCGGGGCAGGCCAGCCCGTCACCGAGCTGGTAGCGGCCGATCTGCACGCTGGCCAGATACGTGGCCATCGGGTCGGTGCGGGAGAAGACCCAGGTCGTGTCGCCGCCCGAGCGCCGCTTGAGCACCAGCGCGCCGTTGGTCAGCACCTGGTACGGCGAGGCCGTCGTCACCGTCATGGTGTAGGTGGCCTTGTCGCCGGGCCTGTCGTTGCACGGGAACCACGACGGCGCGCCGATCGGCTGGCTGGCCACCAGCGCGCCGTCGGTCAGCTCCTCCCAGCCCACGCCGCCGAACGGGCTGGAGACCGGCCGTGGCTTGCCCGCGTAGGAGACCTCGACGCCGAACGCCGTCCCGCCCTGGCGCACCCGGCCGAGCGGCACTCTCAGCTTGCCCGCCCGGTGGGCGTGGCGGACGCGGACGCCGTCGACCTTGACCGCGTTCACCGTGAACGGGCCCAGATCGAGCGCCAGTTCGGTGACCGGCTCCGCGGCCTCGACCGACAGCGTGGCCAGGCCGGCCAGCCAGTTCGTCGAGACGCGGTAGCGCAGGTCGAGGTCGTAGTGCGTGACGCCGAAGCGCGGATCGCCGTGCCCGGGGAAGTAGGGGGTCACCGCCATGGCGAGATGGGGTTGCCGAACCAGCGCGTCCCCTCGGGCACGTTCTCTCCCCGCATCACCAGTGAGGCGGGGCCGACCGTGGCGTGCGCGCCGATCGTGGCGGCGGGCAGCACGACCCCGTGAGGGCCGAGTGTAGCGCCCGCGCCCAGCTCGACGGTGTCGATGCTCATGACGCGATCGTGGAACAGGTGCGTCTGCAGCACGCAGCCGCGGTTGACGCACGCGCCGTCGCCGAGGCTCACCAGGTCGGCTTCGGGCAGCCAGTAGGTGTGGCAGGAGACGCCGCGGCCGATGCGCGCCCCGAGCGAGCGCAACCACACGTTCAACGGCGCGGTGCCCAGCCACGGGTCGGCGAACCACGGCGCGGCCAGCACCTCGACGAAGTTGTCCGCCAGCTCGTTGCGCCACACGAACGAGCTCCACAGCGGCCGGTCGCCGGCGGTGATCCGGCCCAGCAGCGCCCACTTGGCCAGGCTCGCCACCGAGGCGGCCACGACGCCCGCCACCAGGAGCACCACGCCGCTCAGCAGGGCCGCGGCGGCCATGCCGTACCGCGAGGCGATCCACAGCAGGGCGCCCGCGCTCAGCGCGGCCAGCGCGGTCGTGCAGGTGGCGGGCAGCAGGCGGCACAGCTCGACCAGCGCGCGGGCGGCCTTGAGCCGCGCGGGCGGGTCGTAGGTGCGGCTGCGGTCGCCCTCCTGGCTGGTACGGCGCAGCTTCACCGGCGGCATGCCCAGGTAGGACGAGCCCGACTTGGCCTTCTTCGGCGTCGCCGACAGCACGCCGACCAGGCCGTCCTTGGGCACCTTGCGGCCCGCCGCGGTCATGCCGGAGTTGCCGAGGAAGGCGCGCTTGCCGATGCGGGCCTCGGCGATGCGCATCCACCCGCCGTCCAACTCGTAGGGGGCGACCATGGTGTCGTCGGCCAGGAACGCACCGTCGCCGACCGAGGTCATGGACGGCAGCGCGAGCACCGTGGACAGCTCGGCGTCGCGGCCCACCCTCATGCCGAGGGCGCGCAGCCATCCCGGGGTCAGGATGCTGGCATACAGCGGGAACAGCCACACCCTGGCGGCGGCCATCAGCCTGCCGGTCGCCCACGCCTGCCAGGCGGGACGGCTGTGCACGGGGTACCGGCCCGGGTGCAGGCAGATCGCCAGCAGCCGCACACCCACCAGCGTCACCAGCGCGTAAGCCGCCATCCCCGCGACCGTCGCCACGGGTAGCGCCCACATCGTGCCGGCGGCCGTCAGCACCGCCAGCCCGGCGCCGACCCCGAGTGCGGGCAGCAGGCTCAGCGCCACGGCCGTCAGCGCGTACACGCCCACCCAGAATCGCGACCTGGGCGGCCGCTCCTCGACTTTGCGGGCCTTGCCCTGCCTGGTGGCGGGCACGCCCGCCCACCGCGTGCCTGCGGGGACCGCGCCCCTGACGGCCGAGCCGGGCGCGACCTGCGCGTGCTTGCCGATCTTGGTGCCTGGCAGCAGCGTCGAGCGGGAGCCCACCGACGCGCCGGCGCCGATCCTGATCTCGCCCACGCGCACCTGGTCGCCGTCGTACCACACCCCGCTCAGGTCGACCTCGGGCTCGACGGAGGCGCCCCTGCCGATCCTGAGCATGCCGGTGACCGGCGGCGCCGAGTGCAGGTCGGCGTCCGCGCCGACCTGCGCGCCCAGCAGCCTGGCGTACCACGACATCAGCGGCGCGCTGCCCAGGTCGGGCAGCCCCAGCCTGGCCGCGAACTGCTCGGCGAACCACAACCTGACGTGGACGGCCCCGCCACGCGGATGGCGCCCCGGCGTGAGGCCGCGCAGCACCAGCCGGGCGACGGCCGCCGACAGCACGAGCCGGCCCGGCGGCGACAGCAGCACCAGCGCGCCCGCCGCGACCCACCACCACGACAGCACCGGCGCCCACAGCAGGTTGGCCAGCGCCGCCACCACGACCAGGAAGCGCAAGCCCGTCACGGTCATCAGCGGCACCATGAGCGCCGCCTGCGCCAGCGAGGCGCGCACCGGCATCGGTGCGATCTCGCGCGCCGGGCCCTGGGCCTCCTGCGGCTCCTCGTCGCCCAGCAACGCCACGAGCGCGCCGAACGTCGAGTGCTCGTAGAGGTCGGCGACGGTCACCTCGGGATGGCGGACGCGCAGCGCCGACACCAGCCGGGCCGCGGCCAGGCTGCCGCCGCCCTCGGTGAAGAAGTCGCTCTCGGGACCCTCGGGCGCCACGCCCAGCACGGCCGCCCACTGCTCGGCCGCCCAGCCGCGCTGCGCCTGCCGCCGGGGCAGCGGCCACGGCAGCGCGTCACGGTCGATCTTGCCGGAGGTCCGGGTCGGCAGGTCGTCGACGATCGCCAGCCTGGGTACGAGCGCTGCGGGCAGCCGGTCTTGCAGCAGGTCCCTGGCCTCGGCCGGGTCGAAGCCGTCCGCCACGACGAGGTAGCCGACCAGGAGCTGGCCGCGCACGGCCGCGGCCGCGCCCGCCACGCCCGGCAACGCCTGAAGGGCCGCGTCCACCTCGCCGAGTTCGATGCGCCGCCCGCCCAGCTTGACCTGCTCGTCGGCGCGACCGGCGAAGACCAGCCCCTCGGGTTCGGCACGCACGAGGTCGCCGCTGCGGTAGGCGCGCTCCCAGCCCAGGCTGGGCAGCGGCGCGTACTTCTCGGCGTCCTTGACGGGGTCCAGGTAGCGGGCCAGGCCGACCCCGCCGATGATCAGTTCGCCGGTGCCGCCCATCGGGACGGGCTCGCCCCGCTCGTCGACGACCGCCAGGTCCCAGCCGTCCAGCGGCAGCCCGATCCTGACCGGGCCCTCGCCGGTCATCAGCGCGGCGCTCGCCACGACCGTGGCCTCGGTGGGGCCGTAGGTGTTCCAGACCTGCCTGCCGGGCACGGCCAGCCGTGCCGCCAGTTCGGGAGGGCAGGCCTCGCCGCCGAAGATGAGCAGGCGGACCTCGTCGAGCGTCTCGGCCGGCCACAGGGCCGCCAGCGTCGGCACCGTCGAGACGACGGTGATGCCGTGGGCGACCAGCCACGGGCCGAGGTCCATGCCGGTGCGCACCAGCGATCTCGGGGCGGCGACCAGGCACGCGCCGTGCCGCCAGGCCAGCCACATCTCCTCGCAGGAGGCGTCGAAGGCCACCGACAGACCGGCCAGCACGCGGTCGCCCGGACCGAGCGGGCGGTCGGCGAGGAACAGGCCGGCTTCGGCGTCGACGAACGCGGCGGCGTTGCGATGGGTGACCGCCACACCCTTGGGTTTGCCTGTCGAGCCCGAGGTGAAGATGATCCACGCGTCGTCGTCGATCGCCGGCCTGCCGCCCCGCGCTCCTGAGGCGGGCTCGCCGAACACGGTGACCTTGTCGGTGACGACCGCGCGCACGTCCGCCTCGGAGAAGACCAGCTCGGCCCGCTCGTCGGGATCGTCGGCGTCCACCGGCACGTAGGCCGCGCCCGCGGTCAGGACGGCCAGGATCGTGACGTAGAGGTCGATCGTGCCCGACGGCACCCGCACGCCCACCCTGTCGCCGCGCCGTACCCCCGCCTCGGCCAGCTCGCCGGCCAGCCGCGCCACGCGCGCGCCGAGCTCGCGGTAGGTCACCGAGACCTCCCCGTCGTCGAGCGCGGGCGCGTCGGGGTGGGCCGCCGTCGTGGTGTCGAGGATGTCGAGCAGGGTGCGCGGCGGCGGCGCCGAGCGGCCCGCGGCGTAGACGGCGCGGGTGGCGAGCTCCTGCTGGGCGACCACGGACAGTAACAAGGCGCAACTCCTGAGATCGACGGCAACAGGACGCAACGTGGCATTGTGCTGCGCTATTCCCTGGTCCATGAGGCTTCTCCCGACACTGTCTCGTGATATGAGACATATGTTCTCGGAATATGGGAATACCGATAGTGTGCGACACCATGAACGCCGTCTACACCCACGGTCACCATGAGTCGGTGCTGCGCTCCCACCGCTGGCGCACCGCAGAGAACTCGGCCGCCTACCTGCTGCCGCATCTGAAGCCGCACATGAAGGTCCTCGACGTCGGCGCCGGGCCCGGCACCATCAGCGCGGACCTGGCCGCCCTGGTCGGCCACCTGACCGTCTCGGAGGTCTCCACCGAGGCGCTGGAGCTGGCCAGGGCGGAGGTGACGGCGCGCGGCCTGACCAACGTCGACTTCGCCGTCGCCGACGTGCACGCGCTCGACCATCCCGACGACACCTTCTGCGTCGTCCACGCCCACCAGGTGCTGCAGCATGTCGGCGACCCGGTCCAGGCCCTGCGCGAGATGCGGCGCGTCACCAAGCCGGGTGGATACGTCGCGGTCCGCGACAGCGACTACGCCGCCTTCGCCTGGTATCCGAGACTGCCGGAGCTGGATTCCTGGATGGAGCTCTACCAGCGGGTCGCCAGGGCCAACGGCGGCGAACCCGACGCCGGGCGGCGGCTGCTGTCGTGGGCCCGCGCGGCCGGTTTCACCGACATCACCGCCACCTCCTCCACCTGGTGCTTCTCCACCGAGGAGGACCGGCGCTGGTGGGGCGGGATGTGGGCGGAGCGAATCCTGCGCTCCGACATGGCGCGCCAGGCGCTGGCGTCGGGCGCGGCCACCGAGGCCGACCTGCGGCGGATCTCGGACGGCTGGCGCGCATGGGCGGACTCGGCCGACGGCTGGATCTCGATCCTGCACGGCGAGCTCGTCTGCCGTGCATGAACGGCGTTAGACGCCCAGCGTGCGGGCCCTTTCCCAGGCCGGGTCGCGATGCAGCACCACCTCGGTGCCGTCGAGGAGCTCGTCGGGGGCCGACACCATCACGATCTCGCCCGCGGCCTCCAGCTCCAGGAGCAGGTCGCGCACCCGCGGACCCACGGGCAGGCGTCCGGCGGGCAGGTCGAGCATCGCCCTGACGGTGTCGGCGACCTGCGACAGGTGGAAGGGGCCGCGCGCCTGCCGTACGAGGTCGCGGACGACGGGCAGCGTGATGAGCTGCTCGGCCTCGAGATGGGCCAGCTGCCAGATCAGCTGCTCGCGGCGGCGCCCGGTCCCCGCGCACGCCCGGCACGCGCGGGTCACGCCGGGCACGATCTCCTCCTGCGCCGAGCCCAGGCAGGCGGTGCACATGTCATCGTTCGTCATCGCCCACACTGTACTAAACCACATTAAACCTATTGGGTTTGCGGGTTATTGGGTGCGGTGGGAGACTGATGGTCATGAGCCCGATCGAGGCCCCTGTGCAGGCCGCCGTCGCGGCCGCGCAGTGGATCCGCGCGTGCGCCGTCGACGACGCCCGGGGCCGCCACTGGCACGCAGGCGAACGCGCCGCGCTCCCGCACCGGCCCGCCTCGCTCTACTCGGGCGCGGCCGGCATCGTGCTGTTCTTCCTCGAGCTGGCCGCCGCCACCGGCGACGACTCCTACCTGGAGGACGCCGCCGAGGGCGCCCGCTACCTGGCCGCCGTCTGGCCCGAGCAGCGCGACCCCACCTTCCACGACGGCCTGGCCGGCGTGGTGTTCGCGCTGGCCGAGGCGGGCTGGGCCATCGACGACGCCTTCACCGTCGCCGCCGCGCGCGCCGCCGACCGGCTGGCCGCCGCCGGCCCCGCCTGGACGGGCGATCCGTGCCAGCGCGGCGACGGCGGCATCATCCTCACCCTGCTGCACGCCTCCGCCCTGCTCGGCGAGCCCGCCTACGAGCGCGTCGCCGTCGAGGCGGGCCTGCGCGCCGCCGACCTGCCCGTGCCGGGCCACCGCTTCGGCGCCGAGCCGCCCGCCGACCTGCCCGTCGACGCCGTCACCCCCGGCTTCCTGTCCGGTACGGCCGGCACCGCCTTCCTCCTGGCCCGCCTCCACGCGGTGACCGGCGACCGGCGCTTCCACGACGCGGCCGCCAGAGGCGCCGGCTTCGTCAAGGCGATCAGCGAGGTCAACGGCTCGTGCGCGCTGGTGCCCCACCACCTCCCGCAAGGCCGCCACCTGCACTACCTCGGCTTCTGCTCCGGCTCGGCGGGCGTGGCCAGGATGTTCCACGAACTGGGCGACAACGACTGGGTGGAGCGCCTGGCCCACGGCATCCTCACCAGCGGCGTGCCGTACCGGCGCACTCCCGGGTTCTGGGAGGTCATGTGCCAGTGCTGCGGCGCGGCCGGGCTGCTGGAACTGTTCGTCGGGCTGTGGGCGGCCACCGGCGAGCAGGCGTACCGGGCCTTCGCCCTGACCCTGGGCGAGCACCTGGTCGGCGCGGCGCGCGAAGGCCGGTGGTGGCAGGCATACCGCAGGCTGCGGCCCGCCGAGATCACCGCCGACACCGGCTACATGGTGGGCGCGGCCGGCATCGGCGCGGCGCTGCTGCACCTGGACGCGGCCGAGCGCGGCGACAGCCGCAGGCTCATCCTGCTGCCGGACAACCCCTTCCCGCTGACGGTGTGGTCGGGGCTGTCCTGACGTGGGCGGTCAGCAGAACCGCGAGGCGGTCCTGACGTGGGCGGTCAGCAGAACCGCGAGGCGGTCCTGGCCTGCCGCCCGTCGCCGCCCGCGCCGAGCAGGGAGCGGGTCAGCGCCTGCTCGTCGCCCGACATCGCCGCGAAGGCGGCGTCGAAGTGCGTGTCGGTCAGCGCGTGCTCGCCCGACCTGATCGCCAGCAGGATCACCCGGCGCAGCAACTCCTTGACGAAGGCCGCCGTCACGCCCTCGGTCGCCGCGACCACCTTGGCGACGTCCGCCTCGACTGGCCGGTTCCTGGCGTACAGGCGGATCAGCCGCTCCCTGTCGGCCCCGGACGGCGGTGGCACCTCCACCGCCAGATCCACCCGGCCGGGCCGCTGCACCAGCGCCTTCTCCAGCGTCTCGACCCTGTTGGTGGTCAGCACGAACGACACGTCGGCGTCGCCGGTGATGCCGTCCATCGCATCCAGCAGCGAGAACAGCAGCGGCGAGGTCTCGAAGTGGCTGCGGTCCTCGGCGATCAGGTCGACGTCCTCGATCACCACGACGGACGGCTGCAGCTTGCGGGCCAGCGCGACCGCGTAATCGAGGTGGCGCATCCCGGGGCCCGACATCAGGATCGCGGTGTGCTCGCGCAGCCTGCCCACCAGGTAGCGCACGGTGTGGGTCTTGCCGGTGCCGGGCGGGCCGTACAGGAGCAGGCCCCTGCGCAGGTGCTGCCCGGCCTCGATCAGCTGCTCCTTCACCGCCGCGATGCCGACGACGTGGTCCTCGACCGCGGCGAGGCGCCCCTCCGGCAGCACCACCTCCTCGGCCGCCAGCTCCGGCCTGGGCAGGAAGGTGAGCAGCTCGTTCTCCTTGTGCTCGCTGAAGCCGAAGCTCATCACCTGGCACCTGAACGGGTCGTGCCGGCGCTTGAGCCGTTCGATCTCGTCGCGCGTGGCCGAGGCGGCGGTCCTGGAGGAGGACAGGACGGTCAGCATCGAGTGCCCCTGGTAGTCGTCGACGCTGGTGACCACCAGCACCACGGGCGTGCCGTCCGGCGCCCGGCTGGCCACCATGCCGAGCTGGACCACCTCCATGCTCTCGGCGGGCCCGACCGGGGCGCTGCCGTAGTCGGGCCTGCCGAGCAGGCGGCTGCCGTCGCGCAGGGCGTAGAGCAGCATGTTGATGACGCTCTCCCAACGGCGTTCGCCGCCCATCACGCCGAACCACTCGGCGCCGGGGGAACGGGCGGCCAGATAGCGGTCCGTGCCGGCCTGCAGCCCGGCGTGCTCCCACAGGCGGTACTTCGCCTCCACCACGACCGCCTCCGACAGCGAGCAGCCCAGATGCCCGGTCACCCTGGCGACCAGCGGGGAGGCGGCGTTGTCCTCGACGATCCTGGTGGACACGGCGTCGTAGACCTTGGCGAGGCTCACGGCGAGCGCCTGGGCGGCGCGGTGATCGAGATCAGTCACCCGCACACTGTCGCAGGCTCCCGCCGGCATGGCATGAGTAGCCCGTACTCACCCGATCACATCGGCGCCCGCGTGAACCAGATGCGCGATGTGGTCATCAAACCGGGAAAAGGACTCATGACGACGGAGGATCACCATGACGCACACGGTTGCCACGAGGCTGGGCCGCTCGCTGCTGGTCGCCGCGCTCGCCGGCGGGGTGCTGCTGGCGGCGGCGCCTGCCGCCACCGCCGAGCCGGCCCTGCGCGCGGGGGAGAAGCTGGGCCCGTCCGGCTTCGGCGGCGTCCGGCTGGGGATGAGCGCCAAGGAGGCCAGGGCCACGGGGGCGATCGTGCCCAAGACGCGGGGTGGCAGTTGCTCGGGCTGGGACCTGAAGGCGCACCCGTCCGGCCAGGACCGGGTCGGGCTCTACATCTCCAAGAAGCTGGGCGTGGCCGTGATCTTCGCGCCCGAAGGGGTCACGACGCCCCAGGGCATCGGCCTCGGCTCGACCGGCAAGCAGCTGAAGGCGGCCTACCCCAAGCTGAAGCGGGCCGCCAGCGGCTTCCCCGTCGTCAAGGTCCCCGGCAACCCGAAGGCCTCCTACTACTTCCTGCTGTCCGACGACAAGATCTACGAGATGGGCCTGGTGCTCACCGACCAGGACTGCGTCAACTAGGGACCGGCCAGGAGCGTCAGGCTCGCGGCGACAGGTCGGCGAGCCGCGCCCGCACCACCAGGTCGTGCAGGGCCTCGCCCGCCGTGGCCGCCTCGGGCAGGCGCGAGGCCTCACGCTCACGCTCCAGGCGCGCCGTCATCCGCGCCACGTCGTCGGCGGCCGACGTCAGCGCCGGCGCGGGCCCGTGCTCGGCCTCCCGCTTGGCCGCCACCAGCTCGGGCAGGTAGGCGGGGCCGTACTCCAGCAGCCTGGTCAGGTCCGTCTCCAGGGTTCCGGTCCGCATCAGGTGGATGCCGGTGGCCAGGACCCTGAAGGTGTACAGCAGCGGCTTGAGCTCGCCGGTCCTGCCGAACAGCCGCCACTGGGTGCGCGCGAACCCCAGGTAGTGGTGGGCGTGGTTGCGGGTCACGCACGCCGGGGCGAGCGCGACCAACTCCTCGTGCACCGGCGAGGAGAGCACCACCAGCGGGGACAGCAGCTGCTCCAGCACGTACCCGTTGCGCCGCAGCAGCAGCCCGCAGAACTTCACCAGGTCGTGCGTGACCAGGTCGACCTCGACCCCCGAACGGGTCCACGACCTGTCGATGGTCTCCCGGCCGACCCGCAGCCCGACGACCTGCTCGACCGGCAGCACGTGCACGCCGCGCAGGTCGACGTCGGAGTCGGCCGAGGGGAACCCGTACAGGTGGGCGCCGCTGACCGTCGCGAACGCCAGCGGGTACGGCTGCTCGCCGGCCACCTCGGCCAGCCAGGAAGGAAGCATCACAGGCCGGCCCTCCGCACCTCGACCAGGAACTCCTCGACCGTCGCGCGGTCGGCCGCGGCGGGCAGCACGCTGTGCGGCGCCGCCCGCTCGAAGGCGGACATCAGCGCGGCGCGCCACTCCGACAGCTCCTCCCACGACAGCCGGCCCTCACGCACGTCGAGCAGCCGCCGGCGGTGGGCGCTCATGTCGACCAGCGGCTCGCCACGCTCGACCAGGTGGATGCCGCTCAACAGCAGCCTGATCATGTGCATGGCCTGCTTCCACCTGGGGGCGGCCGGGTCGAGCCGGCGGAACTGCGCGTCGGCGTACCGCGCGAACGTGGCGTGGGCCCGGCGCGACAGGAACGCCCCGCGCAGGTCCAGCAGCCGCCGGCCCATCGGGGTGACCACCTCGGCCAGCGGCGACCACAGCGTCTCCAGCACCGTGGGGTTGGCCTCCAGCGCCAGCGCGCAGAACCGCTCCACCTCCCACGAGAACTGCTCGGCCAGCGGCCCGTCACGGTGGGTGGGCGGCTTGTCCAGCCGCCAGAACGCCTCGGTGGGCGCCACGAAAACGCCCCTTCTGTCGGTGTCGGAGGCCGTGGTGTGGAGCCCGTAGGCCCGCGACCCGACGATCACCGACAGGATCAGGTCGTCTCCGCCCAGCTCCCCCGGCCCGCGGCCCGCAGCGGTGTCGTCGTCCAAGGGGCACCTCCTCGCCGGGCACGGAAAATCTTGATCGTGCACCCTATCGCCCGGTCTCGGCTGGTGTCGCCCGGGATACGGCCCCGTCCCGCCGACCGGCCCCGGAGGGTTGCGCCTGCCCGCCCCGCCCTGATCTGATCGATGGGTGAGCGAGCTCGACTGGGGCGCCGCCGCCCGCGCGATCACCTGGGACGTCGAACCGCGCACCGTCTTCGCCGACGGGCGCTGGTTCCCCGACGGGCGGCTCAACACCTGCTTCAACGCCCTCGACCGGCACGTGGCCGCCGGCCGGGGCGAGCAGGCCGCGCTCATCTACGACAGTCCCGTCACCGGGGTCAAACGCACCTACACCTACGCCGGGTTGCGCGACGAGGTGGCCAAGGCCGCGGGCATGCTGCGCGAGCTGGGGGTGGGCAAGGGCGACACGGTCGTCGTCTACATGCCGATGGTGCCGGAGGCGGCCGTCGCGATGCTGGCCTGCGCCAGGCTCGGCGCCGTCCACTCGGTGGTGTTCGGCGGGTTCGCCGCGGCCGAGCTGGCCGTCCGCATCGACCACGCCAGGCCCAAGGTCGTGCTCAGCGCCTCGTGCGGGATCGAGGTCAGCAGGGTCGTGCCGTACGCGCCGCTGCTGGAGGCGGCGCTGGAGCAGGCCGCCCACCGGCCCGACGCCGTCGTCGTCCTGCAGCGGCCCGAGCATCCCGCCGAGCTGGGCCGAGGCTGGCACGACTGGGCCGGTTTCGACAGCGAGCCTGCCGGTTGCGTGAGCGTCGCGGCGACCGACCCGCTCTACGTCCTCTACACCTCCGGCACCACCGGCGCGCCCAAGGGGGTGCTGCGCGACAACGGCGGCCACGCCGTCGCGCTGCACTGGAGCATGTCGCACATCTACGGGGCGGCCCCCGGCGAGGTCTTCTGGGCCGCCTCCGACGTCGGCTGGGTGGTCGGCCACTCCTACATCGTCTACGGGCCGCTGCTGGCCGGATGCACCAGCGTGCTGTACGAGGGCAAGCCGGTCGGCACCCCCGACCCGGGGGCGTTCTGGCGCGTGGTCGCCGAGCACGACGTGCGCACGCTGTTCACCGCGCCCACCGCGATCCGCGCCATCAAGAAGGAGGACCCGGAAGGGTCCTACCTGCGCAAGCACAACCTGCGCCATCTGTTCCTCGCCGGCGAGCGGCTGGACCCCGACACCTACCACTGGGCCACCGGCCTGCTGGAGGTGCCGGTGATCGATCACTGGTGGCAGACCGAGACCGGCTGGCCGGTGGCCGCCAACTGCGTCGGCATCGAGACCCTGCCGATCAAGCCGGGCTCGCCCACCAAGCCCGTTCCCGGCTTCGACGTGCGCATCCTCGACCCCGCCGGACGCGAGTGCCCGCCGGGCGTCGAAGGCGCCGTGGTGATCAAGCTGCCGCTGCCGCCGGGCTGCCTGCCCACCCTCTACCGCGACGACGAGCGCTTCCACGCCGCCTACCTGTCGCGCTTCCCCGGCTACTACCTGACCGGCGACGGCGGCTACATCGACGACGACGGCTACCTGTTCGTCATGGGCCGCACCGACGACGTCATCAACGTGGCCGGCCACCGGCTGTCGACGGGGGCGATGGAAGAGGTCATCTCCGCGCACCCCGACGTGGCCGAGTGCGCGGTGATCGGCGTCGCCGACGAGCTGAAGGGTCAGCTGCCGCTCGGTCTGGTGGTGCTCAAGGCGGGGGTGAACCGGCCCGAGCACGAGGTGGAGGCCGAGCTGGTCGCCCTCATCAGACAGCGGATCGGCCCGGTGGCCGCCTTCCGCAGGGCGGTGGTCGTGGCCCGGCTGCCCAAGACGCGGTCGGGCAAGATCCTGCGCGGCACCATGCGGGCCATCGCCGCGGGCGACGACTACCCGGTGCCCTCGACGATCGAGGACCCGGTCGTGCTGGAGGAGATCGCCGGGGTGCTCGGCCGGTAAAGGCGTTGCCGTCCCGGAGCGGCGACGTCAGGATCGGGACATGTATCTGATCGCTTTCATCGGAGCGTGCGTCCTCGTGGCGATGGTGCCGGGGGTGAGCACCGCGGTCATCCTGCGCCAGACGATCAGGTCGGGCAGGGGCTCGGGGCTGGCGGCCACGCTCGGCAACGAGACGGGCATCCTGCTGTGGGCGCTGGCAGCCGCCTTCGGCCTGTCGGCGCTCGTGCTGGCCTCCGAGCTGGCCTACGACGTCATGCGCCTGGCCGGCGCGGCGGTCCTGATCTGGATGGGCGTGCAGTCGCTGCGCCGCAAGCACCCGGGTGACCTTCCCGGTGACCTCGCCGGGGAGGTCACCGGGGTCAAGGCCGTCGACGGGTGGCGCAGGTCCTATCTGGCGGGGTTCGGCACGTGCCTGGCCAACCCGAAGGCGGCGGTGTTCGCGATGTCGTTCCTGCCGCAGTTCGTGCCGGAGGGGCAGGACGTGCCGCTGACGCTGGTCACGCTCGCCGTGGTGTGGGTGCTGGTCGACACCCTCTGGTACGGAGCCGTCATCTGGGCGGTGGCCAAGGCCAGGGTGGTGCTGGGGCGGCCCGCCGTACGGCGCCGCCTGGAGCAGGCCTCCGGCGTGGTCCTGATCGCGCTGGGCGTGCGGCTGGTGGCCGAGGCCAGATAGCGTGGTCGGTATGACGGACGACCTGGCCACCCTGGTGCGGCAGACGGAGGACGACGATCCGCTCCTGGCGCTGCGGGCCACCGCGGCGCTGCGCCGCGAGATCGAGCGCATGGAGGCGGTCCAGGTGCGCAGGGCCCGCAACAAGGGGCTGGCCTGGTCGGTGATCGCCGAGGCGGTCGGCGTGACCAAGCAGGCCGTCCACAAGAAGCACGGCGGGCGGGGCCTGCTCGGCGGAGGGGCGTAGCCGCCCGGGCTCGAATCTACTTTGTAAAGGGCCGGGGCCGGAGCGACACCGCCGAAGCCGACATGAACAGGCAGCAGGCGACCGGTATCGCCAGCGCGAGCGGCAGCCCGGCCAGCTCGGCGACGCCGCCGATGATCACCGGTCCGAGCATGAGGCCGGCGTAGCCGAGCGTCGCGACCTGGGCGATCGCCGCCCCGGCCCGCGCGGGGTCGTGGTTGCCGGCCGCGGAGAACACCTGCGGCACCATGGTGGCCAGACCCAGGCCGAACAGGGCGAACCCGGCGATGGCCGCGACCGGCTCGGCCACCAGCAGCGCGAGGCCGAGCCCCGACGCGGCCAGCAGGCCCGACCAGCGCACCAGCGCGACGGGGCCGCACCACAGCGCGAGCCGGTCGCCGGCGAAGCGGCCCAGCGTCATGGCGGTGGAGAAGGCCGCGAACGCGATGGCCGCGAGAGCGGTCGCCGCGCCGAGCTCCTCGTGCAGGTAGACGGCGCTCCAGTCGCCCGCCGATCCTTCGCCGAGCAGCCCGGCGAAGGCCATCGCGCCCATGAACACCACCCGGCCGTGCCACCCGAACCCCGCCCGCCCGACCCTGCGCCGGTCTTGGCGGCCGGGCGCGGACGGCAGCAGCCAGGACCTCACCAGGACCGCGAGAGCCGCCAGGGGGACGGTGACCGCGGTGAAGGTGAGGCCGGGGGACAGCCCCAGCCACGCCGACAGCGCGCCGGCCGCGGCGCCGAGCAGCCCGCCCGCGCTGTACATGCCGTGGAAGGAGGACATCAGCGGCCGGCCGTAGGCGCGCTCGACCTCGACCGCGTGGGTGTTCATGGACACGTCGAGCGAGGCGTTGAGCAGGCCCCACACGAACAGGGTGCCGACGAGGACGGCGAGGCCGGGGGCGGAGCCGGCGGGGATCATCGCCAGGGCGCAGGCCGCCCCCGCGGGGGCGACGACCCTGGCGCTGCCGAGGCGGTCGGTCAGCCGTCCCGCGAACTGCATCCCGACGACCAGGCCGACGGCGACGGCGAGCAGGGCCAGGCTGAGCTGTCCGTCACTGAGGTGCAGCGACTGCTTGACGGTCGGGATGCGGGCGGCCCACACCCCTGAGACGATGCCGAGCAGGGCGAAGGAGAAGCAGACGGCGATCCTGGCCCGGCGTGCGATCACGTTGTGAGTCTGTCAGACGAGCACCTTGGCGACGAAGTCCGCGAGCTTGCCGCGGGTGCGCTCGATCTGCTCCTCCATCGACAGCGACTCCTCCATCCTGCCGCCCGGGTCGGGGCTCTTCAGGCCGCGCACGTACAGCGAACAGGCCAGGTCGGCGCAGATGTGGACGCCGACGGAGTTGTTCTGCCGTCCCGCCTCGCCGGCCCTGCGCGCCGTCATCAGCGAGACGCCCGTGCCGGGGTGCGTCGTCAGGCACAACGAGCACATGCTGCGCTGCAGGAACCCGCGCTGCTGGGTGGGAAGCCTGAGCGCCACGCCGACGAGCCCGCCGTCGTGCTCGGCCACGATGTAGCTGCGCTCGGGCGCGCCGGGGTCGCGCCAGCCGAGGAAGTCCAGGTCCTCCCACGGCCGGTCGGTGAGATCACGTGGAACGGCCAGGCGCTTGGCCTCGCCTTTGGAACAATTGACGAACGACGCGCGAATGGCCTGTTCGGTGAGCTGTTTCATGCGTCGAACGGTACATTTTCCTAGGATCATTAGGCAAAACCTTTTAGGGATTCAGATGGGCGTGCGATGCTGCGCGGCTACGGCCTGTCCGAGCCCGGCCTGACCGGCGCGGTGCACGTGGTGCGCAGCGCCTTCCACGGCTTCGTGAGCCTCGAGGCGACCGGCGGCTTCGGCCATCCGCGCGATGTCGCGGCGTCGTGGGAGCGCGCCATCGGCGCCGTCCACGCGACGCTGGAGCGCCGGCCCGGCTGATCGGGACCGCTCAGGCGGTTCAGGCGGATCAAGCGGTGGTGCCCGCGTCGACGGTGACGGCGGCGCCGGTGATGTTCCTGCCGCCTTCGCCCGCCAGATGGGCGACCGTCGCGGCGATGTCGCGGGGGTCGCAGTAGCGGCCCAGCGCGGTGTACGCGCGCTCCTGCTCGGCCTCGGGGCTGTCGGCCGGGTTCATCTCGGTGTCGGTCGAGCCCGGGTGGACGAGGTTGACGGTGATGCCGCGCGGGCCCAGGTCTCTTGCCAGCCCCTTGGTCAGGCCGATCAGCGCGGACTTGCTCATCGCGTAGAGCGTCCATCCGGGGTAGGGCACCCGCTCGGCCAGGCTGCTGCCGATGCTGATGATCCGCCCGCCGCTTCCCATGTGCCTGGCGGCGGCCTGGGCCAGGACGAACGCGGCGCGCGCGTGGACGGCCATCGTGGTGTCGACCTCCTCCAGCGTCACCTGCTCCAGCGGGCCGAACGGGGCGATGCCGGCGTTGTTGACCAGGACGTCGAGGCGGCCGAAGGCGGTGACCGTACGGTCGACGGCCGCGACCAGCTGGGCGGCGTCGGTGGCCGCCGCCTCCAGGGCCAGCCCGCGGCGCCCGGTGGCCTCGACGCGCCGGACGACGGCGGCGGCGCGCTCGGCCGAGTGGGCGTAGGTGACGACCACGTCGGCGCCGTCGGCGGCCAGCCTCTCGGCGATGGCGGCGCCGATGCCCCGGCTTCCTCCGGTGACGAGCGCGACTCTGTGCGGCATGAGTTCTCCTTATCCGGAACCTGTTCCGGTTGAGCATAAAGCGGAACGGGTTCCGGTTGCAAGGGGTCCAGTAGCCTGTGATCGTGAACGCCGTCGCCAACCGGCGCGAGCGGGTCGACGCCGCTCGCAACCGGGTCAAGATCCTCACCGCCGCCGCCGGCATCGTGGCCGCGAAGGGCGTCGAAGGGCTGTCCATGGCGGAGGTGGCCGCGGCGGCTGGGGTGGGCGTCGGCACGCTCTACCGGCGCTTCGGCGACCGCTCAGGGCTGGCGTACGCGCTGATCGATGAGCGCGAGCGGGAGTTCCAGGAGGCGTTCCTCGAGGGGCCGCCGCCGCTCGGGCCCGGCGCCGCCCCGCCGGAGCGGATCCGCGCGTTCCTGCACGGCCTGACCGACAGGACGGTGGAGCAGCTGGACCTGCTGCTGATGGCGGAGACAGCGGCGCCGCTGGCCAGGTTCGGCGGCGCGTACGCCGCCCACCACACCCACCTGTCGATGCTCATCGCGCAGGCCAGGCCGGGTGCCGACGGCTACGTGCTGGCCGACGCGCTGCTGGCGCCGCTGGCCGCGCCGCTGCTGGCCCACCGGCTGCGGGCGTGCGGGGTGACGGCCGAGCGGGTGAAGGCCGGGCTGGACGACCTGCTGGCCGCCTTCACGACCTGACCGGCCGCCTGCTCGACTTGACTGGGCACCTGCGTGGCCTGACCGCCACCGTGCCGGACGGCGCCGTGTCCGCGGAAACCCGCGCACCGGCGCGTACCGGCCTCACAGCGCCGCCCGGGGCCGCTGGGCCCGCACGTGCAGCATCTCGCGGGAGGGGGGCAGCGGCCGGGTGGGGTCGGTGGCCAGCAGGCTCGCCACCGTGTACAGGTGCCAGACGAGCGGCGCCTTGGTGAGCCTGCCGCCCTCGAACAGCGCGGGCACCTTGTCCAGCCGCACGATCTGGCCGAGACCGGACGACGACATGATCGTCCGCTCCAGTTCCCTGGCGATCTCCTCGCCCGGTTCGGCACGCCAGTTCCACGGCTTGGCCTGCTTGGACGGCAGCCGCTGCGCCCTGCTCCACAGCCGGGCGAGGCGCCCTTCGGACCTGAAGCGCCACTGCCCTCCCTCCAGCGGCACCGCCGCCAGCGCCGGCGCGAACATCTTGATCAGCTTGTGGACCAGGCGCTCCGAACGCCGGAACCCCGGATCGAGCGCGAGCGCGGCGGCGACCACCCGGTTGTCCAGGAACGGCTGCACGGGCGTCCCCCTGCGCAGCATGGCCGCGCGGGAGGCCGCGTGCCAGCGGCCCACCCGGAAGCGTAGATACAGGTGGTCGGGCACGTGCAGGGTGTCCGAGCGCCAGGCCAGCTCCTCGGCGTGGGCGTTGGCCGCGTCGGTGAACAGGGCGCGGTGGGCCAGGAACAGCGACTGGGTCTTGCGCCGCACCGCCTCCGGCGTGGCCTCCTCCATGCCCGACAGGTAGCCGCCGCGCAGGATCTCCCCGTTGTGCCCGCCCAGCGAAGGGCGCCGGCTGTAGGGGCCGTCGCCGGTGATGTTCTCGTAGGCCGACAGCATGCCCTCGCACACCCGCAGCACGTTCTGGACGCGGTCGGCGGGATGGGCCACCCGCAGCTCGCTGCGCGGCGTCAGCGACGGGGCCTGCACCTCGTGCTCGATGCCGAGCGCCGCGGCCACCTGGCGGGCCACCACCACGTCGGGGTGGTCGTCGAAGCCGGAGGTGACCGCGTGGAACGGGATCCCCGCCGCGTGCAGCAGGGCCGCGACCAGGCGGCTGTCCCTGCCGCCGGTGAGCGTCAGCCGTACCGGGTCGGGTGTCTGCAGCAGCGGCTCCACCGCCGCGAGCATCCCGGCGGCGACCCGCTGCGTCCCGGTACGGCTCTCGCCCTCGGGCAGCGGGTCGGTGGTGACGGTCAGCCGCTCGCCCGCGACCAGCAGGGAGGCGGGCGGCAGCGACCGGACGCCGGCGTAGGGCGTCTCCTCCGACAGGAAGTAGCCCTGGCGGGCGACCGACTGCAAGGCGGGCACGTCGTGGCGGACCTCGCCGAAGGCGGCCAGCCGTACCAGCAGGGCCCGGTTGCCTGCCACGTGGAGGTCGCCCGTCTGAGCGTAGTAGACCGGGTCGGCGGGGGCGAGCGACGTCGAGGCGCTGAAGCCGTGCTCGCCGGCCCGGAAGAGGGCGAAGCAGCCTGGCTCGCCGGCCGCGGGGCCGTCCAGCGTGCGCGGGTCGCCCGGGTGGTGGCCCGCGACCGCGGTGACGCCGTCGGGGGTCGCGATCGGCGCCCAGTCCGGCTCGTTGGTCCAGGCCAGCAGGTGGACGCCGCCGTGCGAAGCCTGCCACTCGGCGGCGCGGACGCGCTCCGGCCTGCTGGGGAAGGCCGCGCCGATCGCGTCCTTGGCCCGCTGGACGGCCTGCCGTACGGCCTCGCGCTGGTGCGGCTTCCCGGCCACGACAAGAAAGACCCTCATGATGCCCCCGGAGGTTGATGCCTTTCTAGGTATCCGCCGATGCGGCGTTCTGCTTTCGCACCCGGATGTCCGAGCCGGTGGCGAGGGCGGGCCGATGCGGGCCGGGGTTCTGCGCGCCGGGGCAGGCCGCCCCGAACTGTCGGCGGCGGGGTGCACGATGGTCGGCATGAGTTCGTGGCAGGAATTCGAGAGACAGGCGCCCGGCCTGGCGGCGACGGTGCGGGCGCTGTTCGACGCCCACAAGCACAAGACGCTGGCCACCATCAGGAAGGACGGCTCGCCGCGCATCAGCGGCACGGAGGTCGACTTCAGGGACGGGGAGCTGTGGCTGGGGTCGATGCCGGGCGCGATGAAGGCGCTCGACCTGCGGCGCGATCCGCGGTTGGCGCTGCACGCGTGTCCGTCGCCGCAGGAGGAGGCGGATCCGTCCGCCTGGGCCGGTGACGCGAAGCTGTCGGGCAGGGCGGCCGAGGTCACCGATCCCGAGGTGGTGGCCGGGTTCGAGATGCCGGGTGAGGGGCCGCACCTGTTCCGGGTCGAGGTGACGGAGGTGGTGTGGACCAGGGTGGAGGGTGATCAGCTGGTGATCGACATGTGGCACGAGGGCCGCGGCGTCCGGCAGGTGAAACGCCAGTAGCGAATCTACTTTGTAAAGGCGCCGGGACGGTGACCCGGGCTCGGGTCAGTGCACGGAGAAACCGCCGTCGACGTAGAGGCTCTGGCCGGTGACGAAGCCGACGGCGTCGCCGGCCAGGAAGACGGCCGCGCCCGCGAAGTCGGCGGGCACGCCGTTGCGGCCGACCATGTGGCGGGCGGCGAGCTCCTCGGTCCGTCCGGGGATCGCCTGGGCGGGCTCGGTGAGCGGGGTCAGCACGAACCCCGGGATGATCGTGTTCACCCGCACGCCGTACCGTGACCATGCCTCGGCCTGGGAGCGGGTCAGGCCGGCGATGCCCGCCTTGGCGACGCCGTAGACGCCGCTGTCGCCGAAGGCGCTGATCGTCTGCTGGGAGCCGATGTTGATGATCCGGCCCCAGCCCTGCTCGACCATGTGCCGGGAGAAGTGCTGGCCCAGCAGGTAGGGGGCGGTGAGGTTGACGGCGATGGTCTGCTCGTAGTCGGCGTCGGTGAGCTCGGCCATGGGCTTGCGGATGTTGTTGGCCGCGTCGTTGACCAGGATGTCGATGGCGCCCGCCTGCGCGCACACGCGGTCGACGTCGGCGCGCAGGCCGAGGTCGGCGCTGATCCACGAGGCCTTGACGCCGTGGTCGTGGAGTGCGGCGGTGGCCCGGCGCAGCTCGTGTTCCCTGCGGGCGACGATGGTGACCTCGGCGCCCGCGCGGCCGAGGGCTTCGGCGACGGCGTAGCCGATGCCGGAGCTGCCGCCGGTGACCAGGGCTGTTCGGCCGTGGAGGGAGAAGAGCTCGCGCAGGTAGTCGGACACGAGGCGACACGGTAGCACCCGGTCGGCCGCCGGTCGGCCGGCGCGTCCTCCTGCGGGCGTGTCCCGTGACAAGGGACTCCAGCGCCCGCAGGGGGACGCCGTCAGGCGGGGTCGTCGGCGGTGGTGCGCCCGACCAGCCGCTCGTAGCGCTGCCTTGCGGCCTGGGGGGTGCCGAGTCCGAGGCCGAAGGCGATCTCCGGCCAGGTCATGCCGCGTCCGCGCGCCATCTGCAGCAGCCCGGCCTCCAGCTCGTCCATCTCCCCGCGCGCCAGCGGGATGAGGGTGAGGGCGGCGGTGATGTCCGCATGGTCCACCTCGGGCTCGCCGTCGTCGAGCTGTGCGGCCCCGCTGAGCAGGAAGGAGACGAGCCTGACGGCTTCGTGCGGGCCGACGGCCGAGGGGTGGACCTGGCGGCCGCGCTGGGCGTCGGTGGTGGCGTGCCGTTCGGCGATGCGGTGCAGGGAGGCGTAGACGCGGTGTGCGCGCGCCTGCTCCGGGCGCGGGGGAGTGAACGGGTCGGCGGCCTGGCCGGAATCAGCTGACATGGTGATCAGGATGCCGAAGACACGATTCGATGTCAACAAACCATTGTGAACGACTTGTTTGCATAGCCAAGTCGTCACCTCCCTTTGCGAGCGCCTGACCCGGCCCGGGAACCCTCCCACTCATGACGCGGTGCGGCGGCTCAGGAGGCGAGCAGGGCGATCGCGCCGAGGGCCCCGCCGGCGCGGCCGCGATGCCCTCGGCGCGCGGCCAGGCCTGGGCGCTGGCGCGGCTGGCGCTGCCCGCCCTGGTCGTGGGGGTGGTGTGCAGCGCGATCCTGCTGGCCGTCACGGCCGTGGAGCACCTGCTCCAGCAGGCGCTGTGGCATCACCTGCCGTCGGCTCTGGGAGCGGACGGCGCCTCCTGGTGGTGGACCCTGGCCGTCCTGACGTTCACCGGGCTCATGGTGGGCCTGGTGGTGTGGAAGATCCCCACAGGGCCTGATCCGGCGACCGAAGGCCTGGTCGGGCCGCCGCTGCCGGTCAAGGTCGTCCCGGGCATGCTGGTGGGGGTCATCCTGTCGATGGCCGGCGGCGTCAGCCTCGGCCCGGAGAACCCGGTCACCGCGGCCAACATCGCCCTGGCCGTGGCGATCGGCGGCCGGCTGCTGCCCGGCATCGTGGCGCAGACCTGGCTCGGTCTGGCGGCCGCCGGCACGATCGGCGCGCTGTTCGGCACGCCGGTCGCCGCCGCGCTGATCCTGTCGGAGCTGACCCTGGGCGGCCGGCCGACGCCGCTGTGGGACCGGCTGTTCGCCCCGCTGATCGCGGCGGGGGCCGGGTCGATCACCACCGTCATGCTCGCCGCCCCGGTCCTGTCGGTGCAGGTGCCGCCGTACTCGCCGCACGCCGGTGACCTGCTGGCCGCCGCCGTGATCGCCTCGGTCGGGGCAGTGCTCGGGCTGGCCGTCGTCCTGGCCTTCCCGCACACGCACCGGCTGGTGCACCGGATCAGGCACCCCGTCGTACGGCTGACGCTCGCCGGCGCGCTGCTCGGCGTGCTCGGCGTCGTCGGGGGCCGCATCACGCTGTTCCGGGGCGTGGAGGAGATGAAGGAGCTCACCGCCCAAGCGGCCGCCTACACCGCCGCGGGGCTGGCCCTCATCGTGGTGGTGAAGCTGGCCGCGCTGCTGCTCGCCGCCACGGCGGGGTTCATCGGCGGCCGGATCTTCCCCGCGGTGTTCGCCGGGGTGGCTCTCGGCCTGCTGGCCAACGCGCTGGTGCCGTCCGTCCCGGTGAGCCTGGCGATCGCCTCCGGGCTGCTGGGCGTGGTGCTGGCCGTCACCCAGCAGGGGTGGCTGAGCCTGTTCATGGCGGCGACCGTCGTGGCGGAGCTGCAACTGCTGCCGGTGCTGTGCCTGGCGCTGCTGCCGGCGTGGCTGCTGGTCACGGGCAGGCCGCAGATGGTCATCGAGGAGCGGGCCGCGTAGGACGCCCCCGAGGAGCGAGCCGCGGCGACCGTCCACACCTCGGCAGAGCACTGCCCGATCTGCGCCGCCGCCCACGGCAAGCCCTGGCGCGCCGGCTCGAACTCCGGGCGGCGGGAAGGGCGGCGCAGGTCGCTCGTCCTCACCTGCGGCGCGATGCCGCGCCGGCTGTCCTGGGCGGGGCGGCGTCCATGGCGGTGGGCGCCATCCGCTCTCGGCGAAGCGCGTGCGCCTGCAGCGAACCCGCCCGGTGCCCGGAGGGCGCGGTGCTTGGGTGTCACCATGGAGATCTTGATTCTGGGTGGGACGGCATGGGTGGGCCGGGAGCTGTCGCGGCAGGCGGTCGCGCGGGGCCATCGCGTGACGTGCCTGGCTCGCGGCGAAAGCGGGCAGGTCGCCGACGGGGCGCGGCTGGTGGCCGCCGACCGGCGGGATCCCGCGGCGTACGAGCCGTTGCTCGACCGCACATGGGACGCGGTGATGGAAGTCTCCTGGCAGCCTGGCTTCGTGCGTGAGGCGCTGGAGGAGCTGGGTGGCCGGGCCGGGCACTGGAGCTATGTCTCCTCCGTCAACGCCTACGCCGCTCATGCCACGCCGGGCGCCGACGAGTCGGCGGACCTCCTAGCTCCGACGGACCGGCGTGAGGTCGACCGCGCGCTGTACGGCGAGGCGAAGGTCGCCTGCGAGCAGGCGTCGGCTGCGGTGGTGGGCGACCGCCTGCTCATCGCGCGTGCCGGCCTCATCGGCGGACCTGGCGATCACAGCGGGCGCACCGGCTACTGGGTGGCGCGTGCCGCGCGCGATCCGCACGGGCCGATGCTGGTCCCCGACTCGCCGGTCCAGCCGACGCAGACGGTTGACGTGCGGGACCTGGCCGCCTGGCTGCTCGACGCCGCGGAGAAGGGGACCGTCGGCACCTTCAACGCCGTGGGTCCGACCGTTCCGTTCGCCGAGTGGATCGAGCTGTGCCGCGCTGCCGGCGGCCATACCGGTCCGGTGGTGGCCGCCGACCCGGCCTGGCTGGTCGAGAACGGCGTGGCCCAGTACATGGGGCCCGAGTCGCTGCCGATGTGGCTGGTCGAGCCCGGCTGGGAAGGATGGTCGGCTCGTAGCGGGTCGGCGGCGGGCGTCGCGGGGCTGCGTCATCGGCCCCGGGCGGAGCTGCTGGCCGACACGCTGGTCTGGGAGCGCGAGCAGGGCCTGGACCGGGTGCGGCGGGCCGGCCTCAGCGCCCAGCGCGAGCGCGAGCTGCTCGAGGCTCTCGGCTGACGGCTTCGGCCTGTCGCCGAGGCTGTCGTCGTCGTCGTCGCCGCCGACGACGACGGTGCCGGGGTCGGGTGATGACGGTGCCGGGTGATTCCGGGTGAGGGTGCCGGGTGATGGAGGTGCCGGACGCCTGGGGGCGGTGTCCGGCACCGGCCGGTCGTCAGGCGGCGTGTTCGGCCAGCCACGCGGTCCAGGCGCGGTCGGCCTCGTCGGGGTCCGTGCCGGGGGCGAACAGGTGGTGCTGGGCGACGACGCCACCGCCGAAGCCGTTGACGAAGCGGTACATCGCGTCGGCGGTGCGGATGCCGAGCGTCTGGGCGCTGGTGTGGTAGACGACCCCGCGGGTGGGCCGCTGCCCTGGCGGGGTGATGGTGACGGAGTCCCCGGTGGCGGGGTCGCCGAGGCGGTCGATGAGGGCGGCGTAGCCGCCCGCGCCGAAGGCGGTGACGGGTACGGCGGTGCGCCCGGTGAAGTGCGTGAGGTACTCGGCGAGGGTGGCGTGGAACAGGGCCAGGCCGGTGCGCATGGCCTCGAACTCGTTCTCCCAGTCGTCGCCGGGCAGGAAGCCGCTGGTGACGATGCGGACGACCGTGCTGCTCTCCGAACGGCCCTCGATGAGGAACTCGTAGGCGATGAAGCGGCCGTCGTCGGCGGTGGGCGACTTGCTGGCCAGGCGCTTGCCCGGTTCCCAGGCGGTGATGGGGTTGGCGGGGTTGTAGTCGCCGAAGGCGGTGCGCATGACGCCGTTGTCCACCTGGTTGCGGCCCATGAACCAGGAGTCGATGCCGGGTCCGGTGGCGATGGCCTCCCAGACCTGTTCGGGGGTCGCGGCCAGGGAGAGCTCGTGCTGCAGCTCGAACTCGTGTGACATCTCAGGACTCCTGGGTGTGCTGGGCGGCGCTCGCGTGGACGGCCCGTCCTCCGCGCGGCAAGAAGACGCTCCCACTCTCCCACCGACAATATTTGTTGTCAAAGCCTGCCGGCCTGCTCCCGCAGGAAGGCCCGTTCGGCGTCGTTGCCCGCCAGGTCGATCGCCGCCGCGTAGGCCGCTCCGGCCTCGGCCATGCGGCCCAGCCGGCGCAGCAGGTCAGCGCGGATGGCGTGGAACAGGTGGTAGGAGCCCAGATCCAGCTCGCCGACCAGTTCCAGCGCCGCGGCCGGGCCGCTGACCTCGGCCACCGCCACCGCCCGGTTGAGCGCCACGACGGGGCTCGGCGCGATCGCCAGCAGCTGGTCGTACAGCGCCAGGACCTGCCGCCAGTCGGTGGCCGGACCGTCGCTGTGCACGGCGTTGATCGCCGCCTGGATCTGGTAGGGGCCCGGCCGGTCGCGGCGCAGGCACGCGCGCACGATCGCCTGGCCCTCGGCGATCAGGTCGCGCTCCCACAGCGAGCGGTCCTGCTCGGCCAGCCGTACCAGCCGGCCCTGGGCGTCGGCGCGGGCGGCGCGGCGCGCGTGCAGCAGCAGCATCAGTGCCAGCAGCCCCCACACCTCGTCCTCGTCGGGCATGAGCTCGGCCAGCAGCCGGCCCAGCCGTATCGCCTCGGCGCACAGGTCCTCGCGTTGCAGGCGCGCGCCGGCGCTGGCGGCGTAGCCCTCGTTGAAGATCAGGTAGATGACGGCCAGGACCGCGCGCAGCCGGTCGGGCAGGTCGGCCTCGCGCGGCACCCGGTAAGGAATGCGCGCGTCGCGGATCTTGCCCTTGGCGCGCACCAGCCGCTGGGCCATGGTCGCCTCGGGCACCAGGAAGGCGTGGGCGATCTCGGCGGTGGTCAGGCCGCCCAGCAGCCGCAGCGTGAGCGCCACCCGGGCGGCGGGCGCGAGGGCGGGATGGCAGCAGGTGAAGATGAGGCGCAGCCGGTCGTCGTGCACGGGCCCTTCCTCCGTGGGCTCGTCGGGGGCGCGCAGCAGCGCGGCCTGGGCGTGACGGTCCTGGCGGGAGGCCTCGCGGCGCAGGCGGTCGATGGCGCGGTTGCGGGCGGTGGTGATGATCCATCCGGCCGGGCTCGGCGGCGGGCCCGCCGCCGGCCAGCGGCGGACCGCCTCGGCGAAGGCGTCCTGGACCGCCTCCTCGGCGAGGTCGATGTCGCCGAAGTGGCGGACCAGGACGGCGACGGCGCGGCCGTACTCCTGGCGGAAGACGCCTTCCACGAATGACATGTCAGTCGTGCAGCGGACGGACCTCGATCGGCAGCCTGGTGGCCAGGCCGGCCTTGCGGCCCCATTCGAGCGCCGCGTCGAGGTCGGCGGCCTGGATGACGACGAAGCCGCCGATGTGCTCCTTGCCCTCGGTGTACGGCCCGTCGGTCAGCAGCGGCTCACTGTCCTTGTGGCGGATCACGGTGGCGGTGCCGGCAGGGTGCAGGCGGCCGGTGAACACCCAGGCGCCGGCGGCCCTGAGCTCCCGGTCCCACGCGTCGACGTCGCGCATGATCGCGGCCAGCACGTCGGGTGCCGGCGGCTCGCCGTCGGGCTGGTAGATGCTGAGCAGGTACTGCTTCATGGTGTCCTCCCGGATGTCGTCTCATCCCTTACACGAACGGCCGGCGGCCGGATCGACACCACGCTGCCGACTTTCTCCTACGAGGTGCGGGGAAAGGCGCGGCGGTAGTCGCTCGGCGAGACCCCCACGTGCTTGAGGAAGTGGTGGCGCAGGTTGTTGGCCGTGCCCAGGCCGCTCAGCTCGCCGACCTTCTCGACCGGCAGGTCGGTCGACTCCAGCAGGCTCTGGGCCCGGCCCAGGCGCTGGTTGAGCAGCCACTGCAGCGGCGTCATGCCGGTGGCGGCCTGCAGGCGGCGGTAGAGGGTGCGGGGGCTCATCGCGGCCCGGCGCGCGAGGTCCTCGACGGTCAGCGGCTGGTCGAGCCGGGCGCGCGCCCATTCCAGGACCGGCGCCATGCCGCCGTCGTCGGAGTCGGGCACCGACAGGTCGATGAACTGGGCCTGGCCGCCGGGCCGGTGGGCGGGCACGACCATGCGCCGGGCGAGCTGGTTGGCCACGTGCGCGCCCAGATCGCGCCGGACCAGGTGCAGGCACAGGTCGAGTCCGGCGGTCAGTCCGGCGCTGGTCAGCACGTCGCCGTCGTCGACGTACAGCACCGAGTCGTCGACCTGGACCTTCGGGTAGCGCTGGGCGAGCTGGGCGGTGTGCATCCAGTGGGCGGTGGCGCGGCGCCCGTCGAGCAGCCCGGCCTCGGCCAGGGCGAAGGCGCCGGTGCACAGCGACACCATGCGGGCGCCGGCGTCGTAGGCGCGGCGCAGGGCGGTGATGAGCGCGGGCGGCAGCGGCGCGCCGTCCTCGACGCAGGCGTCGGGCACCGAGGGGACGATGACGGTGTCGGCGCCGGCGAGGTCGTCGAGCCCGTAGGGGGTGCGCAGGGCCAGTCCCGGTACGGCTGCGCCCTCGGGGCCCGCGCCGGGGGTGCCGCCCGTCCCGCACAGGCGCAGCTCGTACCACGGGTCGGCCAGGTCGGGCTGCGGCTTGCCGAAGACGGTGCACGGGATGCTCAGCTCGTACAGGTCCCAGGAGGGGACGGCGATGTCGTCGGTGACGACCACGGCGACGGATCCGGCGCTCATGGCCTCAGCGTATGGCAGGAATTTGGTGGTCGCCGTCATGGGTGTCACTGTCGTGGCCCGGCACGCGCCTGCGAACGTGGTCCGGCACACGAAACAAGGAGTTGTGACATGAGAGTGACCGTGCTCGGGCTGGGTTCGATGGGGTCGGCGCTGGCCGGCGCCCTGCTGGACAAGGGTGTGGAGACGACGGTGTGGAACCGTTCGGCGGGCAGGGCCGAGGCGCTGGTGGCGCGGGGCGCGCGGGCGGCGGCCACGCCGCGGGAGGCGGTCGAGGCCGGCGACGTGGTGATCGCGTGCGTGCTGGACTACGGCGCGCTGCTGGAGGTGCTCGAGCCGGTCACCGGGTCGCTGGCGGGCAGGGAGCTGGTCAACCTCACCTCCGGTTCTCCCGAGCAGGCCAGGCAGATGGCGGCGTGGGCGCTCGCGCACGGCGTGGGCTACCTGGATGGCGCCATCATGACGACGCCGCCGGGGGTCGGCAGCCAGGAGATGATGTTCCTCTACAGCGGTTCGCGGGAGGTGTTCGAGGCTCGCCGTGAGGTGCTGTCGGCGCTGGGCGACCCCGTGCGTCTGGGCGACGACCCCGGCATGGCCTCGCTGTACGACGCGGCGCTGCTCGGGTTGATGTGGGCGACGATGACCGGCTGGTTGCACGGCACGGCGATGGTCGGCGCGGACAAGATCGCGGCCACCGCCTACACGCCGGTCGCGATCCGCTGGCTGACGGCGGTGGCGGGTTTCGTCGCGACGTACGCGGCCCAGGTGGACGCCGGTCGCTACCCCGGTGACGACGCCACGGTGGACGTGCAGATCGCCGCGATCGACCACCTGATCCACGCGGCCGCGGAGCGGGGTGTCGACAACGCGCTGCCCGAGCTGTTGAAGGCCACGATGGTGCGGGCCAGGGCGGCGGGGCACGGCTCCGACAGCTTCGGCAGCGTCATCGAGGTGCTGCGCGGTCCGGCCGAGGGCGCCGAGGGGTGACGCCGAGGGGTGAGCCGGGCCCGGCCGTGAACAGGTGACCGGATCGCGGGGTGGAAGGCGGATCGGCGTGACGGCGGCCCCAGTGCGGGGTAAGCTGCGTCACTTAGGCACGCCAAAAAGAGGCTGCTAAACCTCTCTACGAGGAGGGTAACAGTCGTATGTCGATTCGTCAAGAGGGCTTGGCTGAAGCCATCAGCGCCGAGCAGTCCCGCGTCACCATGCTCTACGGCTGGCTCGACGCCGCCAAGGGCCGGGCCGGGCGCGTCCTGCGCGAGGTGCTCGGCGGCGGCGGCACGGTGGCCAACGTGCAGGGCCGGGTCGAGCGCGAGGTCGCCGCCGCCGAGCAGGCGCGCCGCCTGGCGCAGCTGACCGCCGTGGAGCGGGGGCTGTGCTTCGGCAGGATCGACGACCGCGACGGCGCCACCACCTACATCGGCCGGATCGGGCTGCGCGACGAGGAGCACGAGTCGGTGCTGATCGACTGGCGGGCCCCGGCCGCCCGGCCCTTCTACGTGGCGACCCCCGGCGCGCCCGGCGCCCTGGTGCGCAGACGCCACCTGCACCTGAAGGGACGCACCGTCGTCGGCCTGGACGACGAGGTGTTCGACCTGGAACGGATGAGCGACGGCGAGCGGCGCACCCTGGTGGGCGAGGCGGCGCTCCTGGCGGCGCTGCGGCGCGGCCGTACCGGGCGGATGGGCGACGTGGTGGCCACCATCCAGACCGAGCAGGACAGGGTGATCCGCTCGGGGCTGCAGGGCGCGCTGGTGGTGCAGGGCGGGCCGGGCACCGGCAAGACCGTGGCGGCGCTGCACCGGGCCGCCTACCTGCTGTACGCCCACCGCGAGACGCTGGAGCGGCGCGGCGTGCTCGTCGTCGGGCCCAACAGCATGTTCCTGCGCTACATCGAGCACGTGCTGCCCGCTCTGGGCGAGACGCAGGTGGTGATGTCCACGGTGGGGGAGCTGTTTCCCGGCGTGCGGGCCGTGGCCGAGGACCCGCCGCGGGTGGCCGTGGTCAAGGGCGATCGGCGGATGGCGGCGGTGGTGGCGGCGGCCGTACGGGATCGGCAGCGGGTTCCCGACGGCGACCTCGAGGTGGAGGTGGACGGCACGCCGCTGCGGGTCGGCCACGAGACGTGCGTGCGCGTCAGGGACCGGGCTCGAGCCGTACGGCTGCCGCACAACATGGCGCGCAAGCTGCTGGTCACCGAACTGCTGCGGGAGCTGGCGCGCGACCTGCTGGAGGGCGTGGAAAGGTCGCTGGCGCTGGAGAACTTCCTGCCGGCCGAGGTGGTGGCCGAGCTGGAGCGGGAGCTGCCCGCCCCGCAGGAGCCCTACACCGAGCAGGACCTGGCCTACGAGGCCGCACGGCTGTGGTCCTTCCCGCAGGTGCGGGACGCGCTGGAGGAGCTGTGGCCGGAGCTGACGCCGCAGCGGCTGGTGAGCGAGCTGCTGTCGTCGCCGGAGCGGCTGGCCTCGGCCGCCGCCGGGCTCGACTGGGCGGTGCTGGCGCGGCCGGCGGACGCCCCGTGGACGGTCGGTGACGTGCCGCTTCTCGACGAGGCGGCCGAGCTGCTGGGCGAGGACGACTCGCCGGCCAGGCAGGCCGCGCGACAGGCTGAACAGGCGCGTAGGGAGGCCGAGCGGTACGCCCGGGAGGTGCTGGTGTCGACCGGCCTGGCCGAGGCGGAGCTGATGGAGGCGGCGGCGCTGGCCGAGCGGCACGACGACGGTGGCGACGCGCTGACGACGGCCGACAGGGCGGCCGCCGACCGCACGTGGGCCTACGGGCATGTGATCGTCGACGAGGCGCAGGAGCTGTCGCCGATGGCCTGGCGGATGGTCATGCGCCGGGTGCCGGCCCTGTCGCTGACCGTGGTGGGCGATGTGGCGCAGACCGGTTCGGCGGCGGGGGCGCGCTCGTGGGCCGAGGTGCTCGATCCCTACCTGGCGGGGCGGTGGCGGGAGGAGCGGTTGCTGGTCAACTACCGGACCCCGGTGGAGATCATGGAGGTGGCGGCCGACGTGCTGCGCGCCGTCGATCCGGCGTTGCGGCCGCCGGAGTCGGTACGGCGGGGCGGGGACCGGCCGCTTGCCGTACGGGCGGGGCTGGGTGAGGTGCCGGCGCTGGCCGAGCGGGAGCGTGGCCGGATCGGCGAGGGCCGGGTCGGGGTGGTCACCTCGGACGGGGTCCACGCGCGGGTGGCGGCGCTGCTGCCGGGCGGCGACGACCTGGAGGCGCCGGTGGCGGTGCTGACGGTCACGCAGGCCAAGGGGCTGGAGTTCGACGCCGTGGTGGTGGTCGACCCGGAGGGGATCCTCGCCCAGTCGGCGCGGGACCTGTACGTGGCGATGACGAGGGCGACCAGGCGGCTGACGGTGGTCTACCAGGAGCGCCTGCCGGCCGTTCTCGCCCGCTTGGAATCTACTTTGTAAAGGCGCTGGGTGGGGCGGCCGTTAGCCGCCCTTCATTCAAGGACTGAAGACCGTCTTCAACAAGCAGGGGCGGCGTCGTGGTGGTCACGTCGTCGCGGCTGGGGGGCGGGCGTAGGTGACGGCGGGCAGGATGCGCCAGGTGAGGGCGAGGATGGCGAGTGCGGCCCACGGGAGCGCGGCGGGTCCGGCGTGGTCGAGGACGAGGCCGCCGGTCAGGGAGCCGGCGGCGATGCCGAGGTTGTAGACGGTGGTCTGCATGGCGGTGGCGAGGTCGGCGTGCCGGGGTCCTGAGGCGCTGACGAGTGCTGCCTGCAGGAGGGTGGGGGCGGCGCCGAAGGCGGTTCCCCAGACGGCGGCGGCGATCAGGACGGCGGCGGGGGTGAGGGCGAGGGTGAGCATGGCTGCGGTGAGCAGGGCGAGGGCGGTGGTGAGGGCGGCGCGCGGGTGGTGGTCGACGAGGGCGCCGGTGATGAGGATGCCGGCGACGGTGGCCAGGCCGAAGACGAGCAGGGTCAGGTCGGTGCGGCCGCCGGTGTGCTGGGTGTAGGGGGCGATGTAGGTGTACATGGTCTGGTGGCCGAGCAGGACGACGGCGGTGAGGGTGAGGACGCGTCTGATGCCGGGCAGGTGGCTGACCTGGCGGAGGGAGGGGCGGAGGGAGGTGGTCTGGTCGCCGGGCAGGGGTGGGACCTGCCAGCGGGTCCAGGCGGCGATCAGGAGTGAGAGTACGGCCAGGGCGGCGAAGGTGGCGCGCCAGCCGTACAGGTCGGCCAGGGCGGTTGCGGCGGGGATGCCGGCGCACAGGGCGATGGTGATGCCGGCGGAGACGATGGCGATGGCGCGGCCGCGGTGGGTGGGGGCGACGATGCGGGTGGCGTAGCCGACGAGCATGGCCCACAGGGTGCCGCCGAGGGCGCCGGCGAGCAGGCGGGCGGCGAAGGTGAGGGCGTAGATGTCGGACAGGGCGGTGATGAGGTTGCAGGCGGCGAATCCGGCGAGGGTGGTGAGCAGGACGGGGCGTCGGGGCAGGGAGCGCAGGGCGGCGGTGATGGGGATGGCGGCGGCGCAGGAGGTGATGGCGTAGCCGGTGACGAGGTGGCCGGTGGTGGCGGGGCTGGTGTGGAGGTCGTGGCTGATGTGGGGGAGCAGTCCTGCGGGCAGCAGTTCGGTCATGACGGCGGTGAAGGCGGCGCTGAACAGGGCCGGTAGTGCGCCGAGTGGTGTTCGGGCGGGCATGCGGCCATGCTTGGACCTTCACATCAGTGTGAAGGCAAGGGGGTGTGGTGGTGCGGATCGGTGAGTTGTCGCGGCGTACGGGGGTGCCGTCGCGGATGCTGCGCTACTACGAGGAGCAGGGTCTGCTGGGGGCGTCGCGTTCGGACAACGGTTACCGGTGTTATGGCGAGGCGGCGGTGTCTCGGGTGCAGCAGATCAGGGGGTTGCTGGATGCGGGGTTGACGACGGAGATCATCCGGCGGATTCTGCCGTTCCTGGAGGGGCCTGAGGGGATCCATGTGCATCCGGCGTGTCTGACGCCGGAGCTGGAGGGGTTGTTGCGGGGGGAGGTGGCGCGGATCCAGGCGCGGATCGACTGTCTGGCGCGTAACCGGGATGCGTTGCTGGGTTATCTGGCGGCGGTGCGGCCGGGTTCGCCTTGAGTGGGGACGTGCTGGTCGTCGTCGTGCCAGGGGAGGTCGCGGGCGATGTCGGCGATCTTGGCGGTGATGTCGGCGAGGGTGCGCAGGGTGTCGAGGTCGAGGCGTTGCATGATGCGGCGGTAGTGGCGCAGGCCGGCGTCGTTGAGTTGTTCGATGAGGGTGCGGCCGGCGTCGGTGAGTTCGACGCGGCGGACGCGGCGGTCGTGGGGGTCTTCGTGGCGGGTGACCAGGCCGTGGCCGATGAGGCGGTCGACGATGCCGGTGACGGTGGCCAGGCCGACGCCGAGGTTGGTGGCGAGTTCCTGGCCTGAGGCGGAGCCGGTGTAGGCCAGCAGGATGATGACCTTGAGCTGGCTCATGGTGAGGTTGGAGCTGAACAGGGGTGAGGATCGGTCCTGCGCGAAGACGCGGCCGAGCTCGCGCTGGGTGTCGCTGATCTGTCGGATCAGCTTGTCGCGTTCGTCGTTCACTCTCACCTCTCGCTTCCTGAGAAGGTTATCAGGAAAGCCGCCTCGGGCTAAATATTCGTGCGAGGCAAAGTGTTAGTGTGGGCCGAAATCTTTGTCCCGTTTGCCCTGTGAGGAGCGGATGACAGCTCTGGCCCGGTTGAGCCTTGCCAACCGCAGTCTGGTGATATTGGTGGCGATCGTGTTGAGCGCGTTCGGCGCCTACACGATCCCGCAGCTGAAGCAGCAGTTGCTGCCGTCGCTGTCGTTTCCCGGCGCGTTCGTCGTCGCGTCCTACCCGGGGGCTTCTCCGGAGATCGTGGAGGATCAGGTCACCAAGCCGATCGAGGACTCCTTCGCCGGGATCGACGGCCTGGAAGAGATGACCTCGACTTCGAAGGAGGGGTTGGCGCAGGTCCAGGTCTCCTTCGCCTACGGCACCGACATCGAGGAGTCGGTGGCCACGATGCAGACGGCGATCGGCAAGATCAGGGCGCAGTTGCCCGATGGTGTCGATCCTCAGGTGGTGGCGGGTAACACCGACGACATCCCGGTCGTGGTGCTGGCGGTGGGCGACGGCGGCGACGAGCGGGCGATGGCCGACAAGCTGGATCGCGTGCTGGTGCCGCAGCTGCAGGGCATCGACGGGGTGCGCGAGGCGGAGGTCACCGGCGCCAGGGGCGAGACGGTGGTCATCACGCCGGACGCCGACAAGATGGCCGACAAGGGTGTGTCGCCGGCGCAGATCCCGGAGGTGCTGAAGGCCAACGGGACGCCGGTGCCGGCCGGCACGCTGAAGGAGTCGGGTAAGGCGCTGACGGTGCAGGTGGGCTCGCGGATCGAGTCGATCGAGGCGCTGGAGGACCTGTATCTGGTGCCGGCGGCGCCGCAGGCCGCCGCCCCGGCCCAGGCGCAGGGGCAGGCGCGGCAGGTGCCGGGCAGGGCGATGCCGCCGGGTGCGGGGCAGGCGCCGGTGCAGGCCGCGCCGAAGCCGCTCAAGCCGGTGCGGCTGGGCGATGTGGCCGACATCGAGCGGCGCAAGAGCGAGGCGACGACGCTGACGCGCACCAACGGCGAGCCGAGCCTGGGTGTGTCGGTGACGATGACGCCGGACGGCAACGCGGTGGCGATCTCGCACGCCGTGCGGGAGAAGCTGCCGGCGATGGAGTCGGCGCTGGGCGCCAAGGCGACGGTGATCTTCGATCAGGCGCCGTACGTGGAGCGGTCGATCGAGGACCTGACGACCGAGGGGCTGCTGGGGCTGGTTTTCGCCGTCCTGGTGATCCTGGTGTTCCTGCTGTCGTTGCGTTCGACGCTGGTGACGGCGGTGTCGATCCCGCTGTCGGTGGTGATCGCGCTGATCGCGTTGTGGGCGGGTGACTACTCGCTGAACATGTTGACGCTGGGCGCGCTGACGATCGCGGTGGGCCGGGTGGTCGACGACTCGATCGTGGTCTTGGAGAACATCAAGCGGCATCTGGGCTACGGCGAGCCGAAGCGTACGGCGGTGACGGCGGCGGTGCGTGAGGTGTCGGGCGCGGTGACGGCCTCGACGCTGACGACGGTGGCGGTCTTCGCGCCGATCGCGTTCGTGGGCGGCATGGTGGGCGAGCTGTTCGCGCCGTTCGCGATGACGGTGACGGTGGCGTTGCTGGCTTCGCTGCTGGTGTCGCTGACGGTGATCCCGGTGCTGGCCTACTGGTTCCTGAAGGCTCCGGCGCTGGAGCCTGAGCAGGCGCGGGCGGTGCGGGAGGCGGCTGAGGCCAAGGAGCTGCGCAGCCCGTTGCAGCGGATGTATCTGCCGGTGTTGCGCTTTGCCACGCGCCGGCGCCTGGTGACGGTCCTGATCGGGGTGGTGGTGTTCGCGGCCACGATGGGGCTGGCCGGCAGGCTGGAGACGAACTTCATCGACTCCTCCGGCCAGGACACGATCTCGCTGAGCCAGAAGATGCCGGCCGGCACGGATCTGGCTGCCACGGACGCGGCGGCCAGGAAGGTGGAGAAGGTGCTGGCGGATCTGGACGGCGTGCAGTCGTACCAGGTCAACGTGGGTGGCGGCAACGCGATGCGGGGCGGGGCGGGCGGCGGTGCCGACCGTGCCTCCTTCTCGGTGACGGTCGCCGAGGGCAGTGACACGCCGGCGCTGGAGGAGCGGCTGCGCCAGGAGCTGAAGGGCCTGTCGGGTGTCGGTGAGGTGACGGTCGGCGGGCAGGGCGGCGCCGGGTTCGGCTCGGATTCGGTCGAGGTGATCGTGCAGGCGCCCGACACTGCCACGTTGCGTGCGGCGGCCGGGCAGGTGGCCACGGCTGTCGGGCAGGTGGAGGGGTTGCGGGACGTCTCCTCGGATCTGGAGTCGAGCGCGCCGCGGATCGAGGTGGTCGTCGACAGGAAGAAGGCGGCGGCCAAGGGTGTCACCGAGGCTCAGGTGGGTCAGGTGGTGGCGCAGGCCTTCCGTGGCGCGCCGCTGGGCCGGCTGACCTTGGACGGTGTCGACAGTGACCTGATCCTGCGGGGTGGCGACGAGCCGGAGGGCGTCGAGGAGGTGGAGAAGCTCAAGGTCGGCGCGGTGAAGGTGTCGCAGGTGGCGACGGTGTCGCAGGTGGACGGGCCGACGCAGATCTCCAGGATCGACGGTGAGCGGTCGGCGACGGTTTCGGCCAAGGCTTCGGCCAGCGATCTGGGCAGGTTGACGCAGGCGCTGACGAAGAAGCTGGACGGGCTGGCGCTGCCGGCGGGTGCCGCCTTCACCGTCGGTGGTGTGTCGGCTGACCAGGCCGACGCGTTCGCCGATCTGGGGGTGGCGATGCTGGCGGCGATCGCGATCGTCTTCATGATCATGGTGGCGACGTTCCGCAGTTTCGTGCAGCCGCTGATCCTGCTGGTGTCGGTGCCGTTCGCGGCGACGGGTGCGCTGGGGCTGCTGCTGGTGACGGGTACGCCGATGGGTGTGCCGGCGCTGATCGGCATGCTGATGCTGATCGGCATCGTGGTGACCAACGCGATCGTGCTGATCGACCTGGTCAACCAGTACCGGGAGCAGGGCCTTGGTGTGGTGGAGGCGGTCATCGAGGGTGGCCGGCGCAGGTTGCGGCCGATCCTGATGACGGCGGTGGCGACGATCTGCGCGCTGACGCCGATGGCGCTGGGGGTGACCGGCTCGGGCGGGTTCATCTCGCAGCCGCTGGCGATCGTGGTGATCGGCGGGTTGATCTCTTCGACGCTGCTGACGCTGGTGCTGGTGCCGACGCTGTACACGATGGTGGAGCGGGTCAAGGAGCGGTTGGGCGGGCGTGGCGGGGCTGTGCCGGCGCCGGCCGCCGAGAAGGTGGGCGCGCCGGTCTAGGGCGCTGGGCCGTCCCGTCACCCCCGCTTGCCGGGCGGGGCGGGGCGGCCCCATACACTGGGGCAACGTGACTTCCAAGCCGCGCATCCCGAACGTTCTGGCCGCCCGCTACGCCTCTGCCGAGCTGGCTCGCCTGTGGTCTCCCGAGTCGAAGGTGGTCGCCGAGCGGCGGCTGTGGTTGGCGGTGTTGAAGGCGCAGGCCGAGCTGGGGGTGGCGGTGCCGCAGCAGGCGATCGACGACTACGAGAAGGTGGTCGAGCAGGTCGATCTGGCTTCCATCGCCGAGCGGGAGCGTGTCAGCAGGCACGATGTGAAGGCGCGTATCGAGGAGTTCAACGCGCTGGCCGGGCATGAGCATGTTCACAAGGGGATGACCTCGCGTGACCTGACGGAGAACGTCGAGCAGCTGCAGATCCGCGACAGTCTGCTGCTGGTGCGTGATCGGGTCGTGGCGTTGCTGGCCCGGCTGGGGGCGCTGGCCGAGCAGTACGAGGCGAGTGTGATGGCGGGCCGTTCCCACAATGTGGCGGCGCAGGCGACCACGCTGGGCAAGCGGTTCGCGAGCGCGGCCGACGAGCTGCTGGTGGGTTTCGCGCGGCTGGAGGAGTTGATCGGCCGCTATCCGCTGCGGGGGATCAAGGGGCCGGTGGGCACCGCGCAGGACATGCTCGACCTGCTGGGTGGTGATCGCGGCAAGCTGGCGGAGCTGGAGGAGCGGGTGGCCGCGCATCTGGGCTTCGAGCGGCGCTTGACCAGTGTCGGGCAGGTGTATCCGCGGTCGCTGGACTTCGAGGTGGTCGGTGCGCTGGTGCAGTTGGCGGCGGCGCCGTCCTCGCTGGCCAAGACGATCAGGTTGATGGCCGGGCACGAGCTGGTGACCGAGGGGTTCAAGGAGGGTCAGGTCGGCTCGTCGGCGATGCCGCACAAGATGAACACCCGTTCCTGTGAGCGGGTCAACGGGCTGACGGTGATCCTGCGCGGGTATGCGTCGATGACGGCCGAGCTGGCCGGTGACCAGTGGAACGAGGGCGACGTGTCGTGCTCGGTGGTGCGCAGGGTGGCGCTGCCGGATGCGTTCTTCGCCTTCGACGGGCTGATGGAGACCATGCTGACGGTGCTGGCCGAGTTCGGCGCTTTCCCTGCGGTGATCTCGGCCGAGCTCGACCGTTATCTGCCGTTCCTGGGCACGACGAAGATGCTGATGGCGGCGGTGCGGGCGGGGGTGGGCCGTGAGCAGGCCCACGAGCTGATCAAGGAGCACGCGGTGGCTTCGGCGCTGGAGATGCGTTCGCAGGGGTCGGCCAACCGGCTGCTGGAGCGGCTGGCGGCCGATGAGCGTTTCCCGCTGGATCGGGCGCGGCTGGAGGAGTTGCTGGCTGACCGGGTTTCCTTCACCGGCGCGGCCGGCGACCAGGTGCAGCGGGTGTGCGGGCTGGTCGGCGAGGTCGTGGCGCGCTATCCGCGGGCCGCCGGGTATGTGCCGGGCGCCATCCTGTGATCCGCGAGCTGTCCACGCCGGGTGAGCTGGAGGCGGCCTGCGGCGATGACGATCTGGTGATGTGGGCGGCTCAGGGCCTTGCGGGTGGTGGACGGGCGTGGGCGGGCGGCCGGGCGGTGGTGGCGGGGGCGCCGGGCATCTCCCGCCGTGACCGGCTGGCGGTGTGGGGGGATCCGGCTGATGCCGCCGCCGTGCTGCGGCACGCGCTGGCCGAGCTGGGGCCGTCGTATCGGCCGCTGGGTGAGGCGGACCTGATGCGGCAGGTGGCGGAGCGGGTGCCGGGGCTGGGGCGGGTGGGGGTCTTCTCCTGGATGAGTCTGGAGCAGGTGCCGATCGGTCCCAGTGACGGGGTGTCGTGGCTGGAGGGTCGCTTCGAGGGGCAGATCGGCCGGTTGCTGGCCGAGCATGCGCCCGACTCCTATGCGGTGCCCGGTGGGCAGGGTGTGGCTCGCTGGGCGGGGGTGCGGGTGGAGGGCAGGCTGGCGGCGGTGGCGGCTGACGCGTGGAGCGCGCCGTCGGTCGGTTTCGTGGCGGGGGTGGCCACCGCCGCGCCGTGGCGGGGTACGGGGTTGGCCGGGCGGGTGTGCCGGTGGGTCAGTGGCCGTCTGGTGGCCGCGCACGGCAGGGCGGCGTTGATGGTCGACGACGACAATGTGGCGGCGTTGCGGTTGTATGCGGGGCTGGGTTACCGGCGGCGGGCGGTGGCGGCCTGCGTGGTGTCCTGAACGCCGCTGTCCTGGCCGGTGCTGTTGTGCGCGGTGGCGGGGGTGGTGGTGGTCTGCCGGGCGCGTTCGTGGCGCGTCTGGCGGCGTTCGAACCACACGGTGGCCAGCGGCGGCACCGCGCACACCAGGCCCACCACGACGGTGCCGCGTGACCAGCCCCGCTCGCGGGCGACCAGCAGCACGGCCGCCACGTACAGGACGAACAGGCCGCCGTGGATGGGGCCGAACACCTTCACGCCGACCTCGCCGGCCTGGAGGATGTACTTGACGTACATGCCGGCCAGCAGGCCGATCCAGGAGAAGGCCTCGGCGATGGCGACGGCACGGAACAGGCGCAGCACGGTGAACAGCCCTTTCGCTGGGTTTCGGGGTGGCCGCACGCCAGCCTAACGGCCGGGTGGGGCGGTCCGGCCCGCGGGCGGGACCGCCGCGAAAACCGGGTGAGGTTCCCGATGCCGTCAGGCACAGTTGACATAGTGATGTCTGGATTTGTGCCTGGAATTGAGTTGAGCCGCGCCTTCTACAACGAGGTGGTGGCGCCGCTGGTGGCCGGGGTGCGGCACAGCGCCGCGCTGATCGGGCCGGGGTCGGAGGTGCAGGCCTTCGACACCGAACGCAGCGCCGACCACGACTGGGGGCCGCGTGTGCTGCTGTTCGTGGCGCCGGAGGCGGTCGGCGAGGTGGAGGAGCAGGTCGCGGCCGGCCTGCCGGCGCGTTTCGGCGGGTATCCGACGGTGTTCGCCCAGAGTGGGTTGCTGCGCCACGGGGTGCGGGTGCACGAGCTGGGCGGGTGGCTGGCCGGCAGGCTCGGGTTCGATCCGCGCGGGCGGGTGAGCACCCTGGACTGGCTGTCGGCGCCGTGGCAGGCGCTGGCCGAGGTGACGCGCGGGGAGGTCTTCCACGACGGGCTCGGCGAGCTGGCCGCGGTACGGCAGGCGCTGGCCTGGTATCCCGACGACGTGTGGCGGTATGTGCTGGCCTGCCAGTGGCGGCGGATCAGCGCGGAGGAGTCCTTCCCCGGCCGGTGCGCCGAAGTGGGTGACGAGCTCGGTTCGGCGGCGCTGGCGGCGGGCCTGGCGCGGCAGGTGATGCGGCTGGCGTTGCTGCAGCGCAGACGCTACCCGCCGTACGCCAAGTGGCTGGGCAGCGCGCTGGCCCGCCTGCCGGGTGCGGCCGAGCTCGGTCAGGCGCTGGCCGGGGCGGTGGCGGCCCGCTCCTGGGGTGAGCGGGAGCAGGCGTTGTGCTCGGCCTATGAGCGGCTGGCCGCCGTGCACAACAGGATCGCGCTGACGGGGCCGCTCGATCCGGCGGTGCGGCGTTTTCACGCGCGGCCGTTCCGGGTGATCGGCGGGGACCGGTTCGCGGCGGCGTTGCTGGAGTCGATCCGTGATCCGGAGGTGCGGGCGCTGCCGCCGGCGGGCAGCATCGACCAGTTGTGCGACAACGTGGACGTTCTGACCGAGCCGGCGCTGGCCAGGGCGTTGACGTCGGCGGCGCTGGCCCCGTCGCGGGCGGCGGCCTGACCGGCGCGGGCCGTCGCCGGGCGGCGGCGGCGCGTCCGCCGGGGCCGTCCACCTGACCCGGTCCGGGCTGCCGGGGTGGCGTTCAGCGCGGGATCGCCCAGTCCGGCGCCCAGGTCCCGGCGGCGCCGGGACCGGCGGCTGTGGCGGCGAGGTGGGCGCGGAGGGTGGCCAGCGCGGGGTGGGGGTTGTCGCGGCGCCACAGGAGCGAGTGCGGGTAGACGGGTATGGGGTCGGTCACCGGGATGCGGCGCAGGCCGTGGCCGGCGGGCCAGACCAGGCGGGTCTGCCCGCCCATGAAGGTGGCCAGGGCCGGGGTGTCGGCGATGGTGTCGAGGAGCGCGTCGGAGCCGAAGTTGGGGCCGGTCGCCTCGATGGTGAGGCCGAACTCGGCGACGAGGTCGTCGTAGTAGGCGGCCCACTCGGTCCCGGGGACGATGCCGGGCATCCAGATCCGGTGCCCGGCGAGCTGAGCGACGGTCACCGACCGGGCGCCGGCCAGCGCGTGGGCGGGGCCGGTGAGGAGCTGGAGCGGCTCGTCGAGAACCCGGACGGAAGCGATGTCCTCGGGAAGGGGCCGGCCGGGCATGGCGACGGCGCGGAAGGACGCGTCGATCGCGCCGGAGCGAATGGCGGCGACGGCCCGCTCGATATCGAACAGCATCACCACGTCGAGGTCGATCTCGGGGTGCGCGCGGTGGAAGCCGCGCATCAGGCCCGACGCCGCGCTGCGCGAGGCGATCATGTCGACGCGCAGCGGACGGTGGCCGGTGCGCACGGAGGCGAGCGCGCGCTCGGCGACCCGGAGCAGTTCTCGGGCGTGGGGCAGGAACGCCTGCCCGTCGATGGTGAGCTCGGCGCCGCGCGGCGTGCGGGTGAACAGCCGCACGCCGAGGTTGCGCTCCAGCGCTGCGATGCGCTTGGAGACGGCCTGCTGGGTGACCGCCAGCTCGGCGGCGGCCTCCTGGAATTGCCCCGCGTCGGCGGCGGCGACGAAGGTCCGGACGGTGTCGTGGTCCATGCGGCCAACCCTATGGATACAACCGTGGGTTGTGTCCGGGCGGCCCTGTGGTTGTTTGATCCCTGGGCATGCTGCTCGCTTTGATGCTTCCGATCGCGGATCGGTTGTGCACGTGAGTGACGAGGAGCGTCGGCATGAGGAACGGGCACCGGTTGGGGCGGCGGTTCGGGTGGCTCTGGGGAGCGTACGGGACCAGCGCGCTGGGCACATGGCTCGCCTTCGGCGCGTTCCCGCTGATCGCGGTCCAGGTGCTGCACGCCGGGCCGGCGCAGGTCGCGGCGCTGTCCTCCGTGGGGGCTTTGGCGGGCGCGGCCGTGGCAGTGCCGCTGGGCCCGTGGGTGGAGTCGCGCCGCAAGCGGCCGGTCCTGATCGGGACGGACCTGGTGCGGTTCGCGGCGCTGCTGACGATCCCGGCCGCGTTCGCGCTCGGCGTGCTGTCCTTCGTCCAGCTCCTGCTGGTCGCGGTCGTCGTCGCGGCCGCCGACATCACCTTCCGCGCCGCCTGCGGCGCGTACCTGAAGACGCTGCTGCCGGCCGAGGACCTGCTCGTCGCCAACGCCCGATTCGAGTCCACGACCTGGACGACCACGATCATCGGACCGCCGCTGGGCGGTGCCGCGATCGGGATCCTCGGTCCGGTGGCGACGGTGGTGGCCGACGCGGTCAGCTACCTGCTGTCGGCTCTGGGCATCGGCGCGACGGGCGGGCAGGAGCCGCGGCCCGATCGCCGGCAGGCCGCGCGCATGCGGGCCGGGGACCTGCTCGACGGCTGGCGGTACATCCTCGCCGACGCGAGGCTGCGTCCGCTGTTGTTCAACACCGCCTTGTTCAACGGCCTGGTGATGGCCACCGACGCGCTGCTGGCCGTTGTGATGCTCGGCCAACTCGGGTTCGCGCCCTGGCAGTACGGCCTGGCCTTCGCCGCGCCCGCGATCGGCGGGCTGCTCGGTTCGCGGCTGGCCCGGCCGCTCGTCACCCGGTTCGGGCGGCACCGGGTCCTGGTCGCGGCCGGGACGCTGCGCGCGATCTGGCCCGTCGGGCTGGCCTTCCTGGGGCCGGGGACCGGAGGGCTGCTGCTGGTGATGGGCGTCGAGCTCGGGCTGATCTTCTGCTGCGGGGTCTTCAACCCCGTCTACGCCACCTACCGCCTCGAGCGCACCGCGACCGAGCGGGTCACCCGCACGCTGTCGGCCTGGTCGGTGACCACCAAGGTCTCGACCGCGCTCCTGACGGCCGTCTGGGGCGTGCTGGGCGGCCTGCTCGGCCCGCGCACGGCCATCGGCCTGGCCGGCGTGCTCTTGCTGGCGACCCCGCTGCTGCTTCCCCGACGCGCCGCGGCGCCCCTCGCCGAGCCGGAGCCGGCACCCAGCCGCGCCTGACGGGCCGCACCTGACGGGCCGCAACGGCCGTCACCGCGATCGGGCCGAGCCGCCCCTGCCGGAGCGGTTCGCCCCCGCGCGCAGAGCTCGCGGATGAGCGTGACGACCTTCACCGTGGCCGGTGGGGTCGCGGCGCGGCACATCGCGGCACATCGCGGCTCACGCGCCCATGTGCAGTCCGGCCCTGGCGTGCGATCTCGCCTGTCAGGGCGCCCTCATCTCCCAAGGAGACAACATGACCGTCACGACCCCGGCGCTGGACCCCCGGACGGCCGCACTGCTCGTCATGGATTACCAGCAGCACATCCTGGCCTCGCTCCCCGGCCTGGCAGACCCGCAAGCGCTGCTGTCACGGGTGGCCGGCGCCATCGCCGACATGCGAGCGCACGGCGCCGCCATCGCCCACGTGCGAGTCGCATTCACCGCAGCCGACTGGGCGGCGATCCCGCCGGCCAACAAGACCTTCTCCTTCCTCGGCCGGCAGCGCCTCATGCACCACGCGGATCCCGCCACGGACTTCCACCACCAGCTCGCTCCCGAGCCTGGCGACATCACCGTCCGCAAGACCCGCTACGGCGCGCTGTCGACGACAGACCTGGACCGGCAACTGCGGGATCGCGGAATCACCACCCTGGTCATCGCCGGCATCAGCACCAGCGGCGCCGTCCTGTCCACCGTCACCGACGCCGCCGACCGCGACTACCAGCTCTACGTCCTGTCCGACGGCGTCACCGATCCGGACCCGCAGGCCCATCAGACCCTGATGGCCGGCGTCTTCCCGAGGCTGGCCCACATCATCGACACCGCCGAACTGCGCTCGCTCCTGCCCGCGAGCCGTCCTGATCGGGCAAAGCCCGGCAGGGCATGACCGCTCGGTCTGCGGCACGAGGGCCCCCACCGGGTGACTCGGCGTGCCCGGCACGCTGCGCGACCGGCTGTTCGTCCTGGACGCCATCCACGCCCGCGACGGCGGTCCGAAGCCAGCAACCGTCATCACCGACACCGCGTCGTACGTCGACATCGTTTTCGGGCTGTTCGCGATCTGCGGCTACCAGTTCTCGCCCCGGATCGCCGACATCTCCGACGCACGGCTGCGGTCCCGCTGTCTCACTGGCGGGCGTGGCTTGCAGCCTTCGTGGATGGCCCATTGGCAGCGCCGCCGGCACTGGAGGCACTGATGGTGGCTTGGATGCCGTCGAGGAGCCAGGTAAGGCCGAAGGTGAAGCTGGTTTCCCAGTCGCTGTCCTCGGCGAGGGGGCCATGGGTGGCCAGGACGGGGTACCGGTCACGGTTGGCGCGAAAGTAATCCTGAGCGGCGGCTCGCGTGGCCTGCTCCTCTCCGGCCGTCCAGGTCGCCTGCATGAGTGCGGAACCGATGACGAAGTTGGACAAGCCGTACGCGGCGGCGGTCAAGTGCGGCTCGGTGGCCCCGGCATCCAGGAGGGTGGCGTACAGGAACTCGCTGCGGGCAAGTACATGGGGGCCCAGCATCGGACGGCCGAGCAGCGCTGCCGACCAGGGATGTTCCAGCAGGACGGCACGCCACCCGCTGATCAGCGCGGTGATGCCGGCACGCCAGTCCTGGCGGTCTGCGCGCGGGATCTCAACCGCTGCGAAGATCGCGTCGAGGGTGAGGTCAAGGACATCGTTCTTGGTTTTCACGTGCCAGTACAGCGTCGTGGAGCCGGTCCCCAGGCGCTCGGCGAGCCGCCGCATGGTCAGCCGGTCGGCGCCTTCCTCATCGAGGAGGGCTATGGCCTCGTCCACGATTCGGTCGCGGCTCAGCGGCGCTTCACGCGCCGCCCGCACCGGCGGCCGCAGCCACACGTCCCCTGGCGATCCTGAGTGTTTCGTTCCCAATGCGTCCCTCCCCTTGGCGAAGGCAAGTCTAGTATGGTGTTCGAGCACTGGATCAATGATCTGGTTGCCAGAACGACGGTCCGATCATGGTCCGAAGTGCGACCGGCAGGGAGGAACACGGTGGCGGGACACATCGAGGTGGACCGGCTCACATACGTGCTGCCGGACGGCCGGCTGCTCCTTCACGAGGTGTCGTTCCGCATCGGCGAGGGCGCCAAGGCCGGGCTGGTGGGACCGAACGGCGCGGGCAAGACCACCCTGCTGCGACTGATCGCCGGAGATCTGCAACCGGACGACGGCCGGGTGGCCTGCTCGGGTGGGCTGGGGGTGATGCGGCAGTTCATCGGCAGCGTCCGCGACGACCGGACCCTGCATGATCTGCTGCTGTCCGTGGCCTCCGACCGGGTCCGCGCCACCGCCGCCGACCTGGAACGGGCGGAATCAGCGGTGGCGGAACGCGACGACGAGACGACGCAGCTGGCCTATGCGCAGGCGATCAGCGACTACGCCGACGCCGGCGGCTACGACATGGAGGTGGTGTGGGACACCTGCGCGACCGCGGCCTTGGGCCTGCCCTACGACGCGGTCCGGGAACGCCCCGTGAGTACCCTGTCGGGCGGCGAGCAAAAGCGCATCGTCCTGGAGGCGCTGCTGCGCGGGCCGGATCAGGTCCTGCTGCTGGACGAGCCGGACAACTACCTCGACGTGCCCGCCAAGCTATGGCTGGAAGATCAGCTGCGTGCCACTTCCAAGACCGTGCTACTGGTCTCCCACGACCGGCAGCTGCTGGCTAACGCAACGGACCGCATCGTGACCGCGGAGTCGCGCGGCGTCTGGGTCCACGGCGCGGGCTTCGCCACCTACGCTCAGGGCCGCCAGCACCGTATCGACCGGTTGGAGGAACGCCGCCGCCGCTGGGACGAGGAGCACGCCAAGCTCAAGCGCCTGGTGCAGACCCTCCGGCAGACAGCGGCCAACAACGACGCGCTGTCGTCCGCCTACCGGGCCGCCCGCACGCGGCTGGCGCGCTTCGAGGAGGCAGGCCCGCCCGAGCGCCCGCCCAAGCGGCAGAACGTGCGGATGCGACTGCGCGGCGGCCGGACCGGCAAACGCGCCGTCGTCTGCGACGCCCTGGAACTCACCGGACTGATGCGGCCGTTCGACGCCGAGATCTGGTACGGCGAACGCGTGGGCGTCCTCGGCTCCAACGGCTCGGGCAAATCTCATTTCCTGCGATTGCTGGCCGAAGCGGCGGACGGCGCGGTCCCCTCGGTACGTCACAGCGGTTCTGTACGGCTGGGCGCCCGGGTTGTGCCCGGCCACTTCGCGCAGACTCACGCCAGGCCCGACCTGCACGGCCACACCCCCGCCGAACTGGTCACAGCAGGGCATGCCCTCACGCTGAACGAAGCCATGGCCGCGCTCGCCCGCTACGAACTCGCACCCGCCGCCCATCAGCGGTTCGAGACCCTGTCCGGCGGGCAGCAGGCCAGGCTGCAGATCCTGCTGCTGGAACTGTCGGGTGCGACGCTGCTGCTGCTCGACGAACCGACCGACAATCTCGATCTGGCCAGCGCCGAGGCCCTGCAACAGGGCCTTGCGTCCTTCGCCGGCACCGTGTTGGCCGTCACCCATGACCGCTGGTTCGCCGCCGACTTCGACCGCTTCCTCATCTTCGGCGCCGACGGAACCGTCTACGAGAGCAGCGAACCGGTCTGGGACGAAGCTCGGGTCGAGCGTGCCCGCTGAAGCCCCTGCCACCAGCGCCCTCACCGAAGCGGGCTGTATCCGGATCTTCGCCGACGAGAAGTCCGGCAAGCACGCGCAGCGCCACGGGTCGGCCGCCCCGCCCCGCCTCCTACAGCCGGCGGCGGCCGTGCACGCCGGTGGCGAACATGATCGCCGCGGCGGCGGCCGTCCCGCTAGGTTGCCCGGCATGCTGAGTTACGAAGAGGCGGGCCACGGGCCCGCGGTGATCCTGATCCATGGCGCCATCGCCGATCGCCGCATGTGGGACCACCAGTTCGCCGCGCTGGCCGCCGGCCACCGGGTGATCCGTTACGACTGGCGCGGATACGGCCGCTCCGGCGACACCGACGGCCAGGTGTGCCACCACGAGGACCTGCTGGCGCTGATGGACAGACTCGAGGTCGAGCGGGCGGCCCTGGTGGGCTGCTCGATGGGCGGCGCCTACGCGGTCGAGGCCGCGCTGGCCGCCCCCTCCAGGGTCAGCGGCCTGGCGCTGATCGCCTCCGGGCTGGCCGGGCACACCTGGCCGCCGGAGATGCTGGAGCAGGCCCGCGAGCGGGTGAACAGCGCGGTGCCGGCCGAGCGGCTGGCCCGCTACCGGCAGGGCGGCGCCGAGGTCGAGCCGGGCGACGCGCTGGCGATGGCGCGGGCGCAGGTGCTGTGGCAGGTCGCCGGCCCTTCGCGGGGGCGGGCCGACCTGACCGACCAGGTGTGGGAGCGGGCGGTGACGATGTGCCGCAAGGTGTTCGAGCGGCTGTGGAGCGGCCCGCCGACCGTCCAGAGGTTCCTGACCCCCGCGGCCGCCGAACGGCTGGGCGAGGTGCGGGTGCCGACGCTGGTCGTCAACGGGCTGTGTGACGTGCCGGGCATCCAGCAGGTGTCGGACCTGCTGACGGCCGGGATCGCCGGGGCGCGGCGCGTCGACCTGCCCGGGACCGGCCATCTGCCGCCGCTGGAGCGGCCCGAGCAGGTCACCGCGCTGCTGACCGGCTTCACCGCGGAACTGGCGAGCTGAGCGGCCGGCCCCCGGCGGCCCCTGGGAGGCGGCCGAACCCCGGCCGACGGAACCCCGGCCGACGCCCTGGCTTCCTCGCGCCGGCCGCGGAGGGCACCCCGGGTGACGGCGCCGGGGACGCTCCGGTATCGTGGCGATCTCCAGCACGGCAGCGACCAAGGAGGTGAGACCCATTTCGCCACGTCAGGCTGGGTGCTCCCACCGCACAGCCGCCCGGGCCGCCACACGCGCGTGACCCGGGGGAGCGCCCACAGGATCTTTTTCCCGAAAGGCGCCCATGCCGGCTCCATTGCTGTCCCTCATCGTCACCACCCTGCGCTCGGCGGGTTGCGTCTTCGCCGAGGACGAAGCCGAACTGCTCATCGCCACGGCCGCCACCCCCGACCAGCTGACCTCCATGGTCGAACGGCGCGCCGCCGGCCTGCCGCTGGAACACGTCCTGGGCTGGGCGCGGTTCTGCGGCCTGCGCGTGGCGGTCGATCCCGGGGTGTTCGTCCCGCGCCGCCGTACCGAAATCCTCGCCCGGCAGGCCATCGAGCTGGCCCGCCGGGCCGGCGCCCCCGACCGGCCCGCCGTCGTGGTCGACCTGTGCTGCGGGTCGGGCGCCCTGGGCGCCGCGGTCGCCACCGCCGTGCCCGGGCTCGAACTGCACGCCGCCGACATCGAGACGGCCGCGGTGGACTGCGCCCGCCGCAACCTCGACGGGCTCGGCGGTCACGTCCACCACGGCGACCTGCTGGCAGCGCTGCCCGAGCGGCTGCGCGGCCGGATCGACGTCCTGATCGCCAACGTCCCCTACGTGCCCAGCCAGGAGGTCGACCTGCTGCCCGCCGAGGCCCGCGTGCACGAGCCGCGGGTGGCGCTCGACGGCGGAGCCGACGGGCTGCAGGTCATGCGCCGGGTGACGGACGCCGCCCCGGTGTGGCTGGCGCCCGGCGCGAGCCTGCTGGTGGAGACCAGCCGCCGGCAGGCGCCGCAGGCCGTCGAGACGTTCACCAGCAGCGGGTTGCGCGCCCGCGTGGTCACCTGCGAGGAGATGGAGGCCACCGTCGTCATCGGCACCCCCGGCCCGTAGCCGGTGCCCGGCAGCCTTTGACGGTCCGCTGACGGCCCGCCCTGCCGTACCGCCCGCCTGCTCTCACTCGGCCCGCAGGCGGGCGGTGTTGGCCCGGATGGCTTCGCTCAGGTAGGCGGCAAGGCCCGGCGCCTGCGCCTCGAACGTCGCGGTGAAACGCGGGTCGTTCACATACAGTTCGCCCAGGCCCCGGTGGACGTCGGGTGAGCACGGGTAGAACCAGCGGCTGATGTGCAGGCGGTGCCGCTCGGCCAGGTCCATCACCTGCCCGCTGCCGGCGGGCAGCCCGGCTTTCAACGCCTCCACCAGGTCGGCGGTGATCGCCTCGGCCTCGCCGCGCTGCCGCACCCAGTCGGCCTTGGTGTAGGAGGCGACGCGGCGGCGGCTTTCGGCGTAGAGGGGGCTGTCGCCCCAGCGCCGCTGCGCCTCCGCCTCGTAGGCTTCGGGCCGGAAGTCGCCGAAGACCTCCAGGCGTTCCTCGGGCGTCAGCGTGATGTTCATGGTGTGCGCCTCCATCGCGACCTCCACGGCCGCCACCATCTGGCGCAGCCGGTCGATGCGCGCGGTGAGCAGCTCGTGCTGGCGGCGCAGGTGCGTCATCTCGTCGCTGCCCGGCTCGTCGAGGATGCCGATGATCTCCTCCAGGCCGAAGCCGAGCTCCCGGTAGAACAGCACCTGCTGCAGCCGTTCGAGGTCTGAGTCGTCGTAGCGGCGGTAGCCCGCCTGGCTGCGCCGGCTCGGCGACAGCAGCCCGATCTCGTCGTAGTGGTGCAGGGTCCGCACCGTCACCCCCGCCAGGCGCGAGACCTGCCCCACGGACAAACTCATGCCCCCAGCATGGACCCTCCCGATACGTGAGGGTCAACGTCGGCTGGACTCTCCCTCGGTGGGAGAGTCCATGCTTGAGCCATGGATCTTCTGCCGATCGGGCAGTTCGCCCGCCTCAGCAGGCTCAGCGTCAAGCAGCTGCGCCACTACGCCGAGCTCGGCCTGCTGCGGCCCGCCCACATCGACGACGACAGCGGCTACCGCTACTACCACCCGTCCCAGGCCCGCCAGGCGCTGTCGATCGGGTTGCTGCGTTCGCTGGACGTCCCGCTGGCGGTCATCGGCCAGGTCCTGTCAGGAACCGAAGGCGCGCTCGGCCGGGTCCGCGACGACCTGGAGGCCGAGCTTCGAAGGCGGCGGCGCACGCTGGCCGCCCTCGAAAGGGTCATGAGCGAAGGGCTGCCGTCCGCGCAGGTGGTCGAGGTGGAGGAACCGTCACGGCTGGTGGCGGTGACGGGGGAGCAGGCCGCGGGCGACCTGGACATCGCCCGCGCCACCTCCGCCTGTGTGGCCCGCCTCCTGGCGGCAGCCGGTACGGCCGTGCGGGAGCCGCAGCTGATCGGGTTGTTCCCCGTCGAGCTGACCGAACCGTGCACGGTCGAGGTGGCGCTGGTGACCGGCGAGCCGATCGCCGGGACCAGGCCGCGCGTGCTGCCTGGCGGCCGGTTCGCCCAGGCCACCCACGTCGGCCCCTACGACCAGGTCACGCTGACCGCCCACGCCCTGCTGGCCTGGTGCGCCGAGCGCGGCCAGGCCGCAGGTGGCCCGATCCGCGAGGTGTATGTCTCCGACCCCGCCCGGACCCCTCCTGACCAGCTCGTCACACATCTGCAGATTCCTTTGGAGGATTGATCATGAAGACCAGCTATGGGCCCGTCACCGCGCTGACCGTCACCGGTCTGGGCGAGCCGGGCGGCCCGGAGTACGGCGCGGCGGTCACCGCCCTCTACACCGTGGCCGGCGCCATGAACGCCGCCGTCGGCCCGATGGAGGGCCGCTGGTGGGTGGAGGACAGCCGCCCGCCGCTGACCGTGCCGCGCGCCGAGTGGCGCTGGCACCTGCACCTGCCGCTGCCGCAGGCGCCCGAGCCCGGCGCGATGGAGGCGGCCAGAGAGGCCGCCCGTCCCTCCGGCGCGGCGGTCGACCGGGTGCAGGTGGTCACCTTCACCGAGGGCGAGTGTGTGGAGTTTCTGCACGAGGGGCCCTTCAGTGAGGAGCATCTGACGCTGGCGGCGATGGAGGAGTACATGAAGGAGCACGGCCTGGTCCACAACGGGCCGCATCACGAGGTGTACCTGTCGGACCCGCAGGAGCAGGACCCGGCCAAGCTGCGCACCCTGCTGCGCCAGCCGGTCAGGAGCGCCGCCACCACGGGCTGACAGGACGGGCTCCTGGTAGCGGAGGTGTTGTCTACGCATCTCGGCCGGCCAGGAGCCCGTGGTTGCCTGCCTACACGACAGCTCGCCGGACGGCCGCGCGGCGGCAGGGGGTGAGTTAGGGGTTCGATTCCGCGTCCACCGTTCGCTTAATCGCTGGCGAACGCGGCGGCCCACCGGGTTGACTGCACGGGTGACCGCTCCGCCCGTGCCCGCCGACCTGACCCACCTGGTGTCCGGGAATTGGGTGCTCGACGGCGACGTGGTGCCCAGAGGGTTGCCGCAACCCGCCGTCGACCTGCTGGTCATGCCTGATGGGGCGTGCTGGTTGGCCGGGCCGGAGACGCGCGCTCGGCAGGGGGCGCTGCCCGAGGGCGGGTCCCTGGTGGGGGTGCGGCTGCGACCGGGGACGGTGACCGGGCTGTTCGGGGTCGCGGCCGACGAGGTGCCGCTGGCCGGGGCGCCCATCGAGGTCGGGCGCCTGGACGGGCCGGTGATCGAGCGGCTGGCAGGGGCGCTGGCACTGGTGCGGGCGCGGGCTGGGCGATGCCGGGTCGACGAGCGGGTGCGCATCGTGCTGGCGGCCATGCACGCGGCGCCAGGTGCGCCGGTCGACCGGCATGCCGCCCAGGCTGGGTTGTCCGAGCGGCAACTTCGGCGGCGGTTCATGGTGGCGGTCGGGCTGCGGCCCAAGTCCTACGCGCGCGTGGTGCGGCTGCACCACGCGCTCGCCGCCGCGCACGCCGCGGTGGCCAAGGGCGAGCGCCCGAACTGGGCGGCCATCGCCGTGCGCAGCGGCTGCTACGACCAGTCACACCTGCTCGCCGAATTCCGGCACGCGGTGGGGGCGCCGCCGACCACGTTGCTGCCGGATGTCCGTTTTCTCCAAGCCTCGACCAGCCGGGGCTAACACACTCGACGCATGGCTGATGACGTTGTCATGGAGATCCTCGACTGGCACCGGGAGACCGCACGGGACGGTCTGGCCGGGGACGGGGTGCGTTTCGTCGAACCGTTCGGTGCCTGGGTGGTGCACGGCTACACCGAGGTGAACCAGGTGCTCACCGACTACTCGACGTTCTCCTCCGACGAGCTGCGCTACAGCTCGCAACCCGTGCCGCACCGGGACAACCCGGTTCTCGGCGGTCTGTCGACGATGGACCCGCCCCGGCACCACCTGCTGCGCCGACTGGTCAGCCGGGCCTTCACGCCCCGCGCGATCCAGGCGTTGCTCCCCTCGATCACCGACACCGTGCGGATGCAACTGGCCGATGTGGACGGTGAGCTGGACGTGATCGGCCAGCTCGGCTACCCGTTGCCGGTGCGCACCATCGCCGCACTGCTCGGAGTCGAAGCCGACCGGCAACCGGACTTCGTGCGCTGGACCGAGGCGATCACCTCCTTCGCCGGCTCGTTCGCCGAGGACCCGGTACGTCAGGCCGCGTTCCGCACCGCACAAGCCGAACTGGTCGAGTACCTCATGGAGGTGTTCGCCGAGCACCGCGCCCGGCCCCAAGGCGACGTGATCGACACTCTGCTGGCCGCCGAACCGGACGGCAGCCGGCTGTCCGACGATGAGTTGATCAACTTCTGCACGCTGCTGCTCATCAACGGCCACGAGACGACCAAGACCCTGCTGGTCAACACCGTGCTGTGCCTGGCGGCTCACCCGGACGCACTGGCCCAGCTGCGTGCTGACCCTGGACTGGTACCGGATGCTGTCGAGGAGGTGCTGCGGTTCCTGCCCCCGATCGGTGGCACCGACCGGTTCACCACCGGCCCGGCCGGCATCGCCGGGCACACCATCGAGACCGGCCAGCGGGTGATCGCCATGGTGCTGTCGGCCAACCGGGACCCCCGGGTGTTCGCCGAGCCGGAGGAGTTCCGTCCCGACCGAACGCCCAACGAGCACCTTTCCTTCGGCCACGGCGTGCACTTCTGCCTCGGCGCGCATCTGGCCAGGCACGAGCTCGCGGTCGCGGTTCACGCACTGCTGCACCGGTTCCCCGGCCCGTGGTCGGTGGGCCGGATCGCGACCGAGCGCACCCCGGTTGGCATCGACCTGCTCGATCTAGCGCTGGTCAGCCCGTAGCTGGGGCTGATCCCGGGCCGAGGGCGCGCAGAGGAGCTTGACGGATCATCTCCCCGCCGCGCCGGAAGACCTTCAGCATCGGCTGCTGATCGGCCGCTGGCCTTCCGCTCGGGGTGTCACCGGACGCGGCACCGGGGGCGCAGAGACGCAGCCGCACGTCCCCGGTCAGGGACACACGGGGACGGGCGCCAGGCACGAGACGCGGGGGAGAGGCGCCCAGGCAGCGCGGCGGGGCGGAGGGACAAGCGTCATCGGTGAGGCCCGCCACCCGCACCACCGCGCCCGCCATGCAGGTCATGCGGGTGCAGGCCACGCACACCGCCCATGGTCGCGCACACCGCCCATGGTCGCGCACGCACCCACCACCGGCGCTACTGCGGCGACAAGGCCAGCCGCACCCCGAAACCCACCAGCACCGCCCCGGTCACCCCGTCGACGACCCTGCGCGCCCACGCCCGCTCCAGCCACGACCGTGCCACCTGCGCCCCCGCGATCAGCACCGCGAACCACACCATGCCCTCGAGGTTGTGCACCAACGCCAGCAGCAGCCCGCCCACCAGCGGCGGCGCCTCCGGCGGCAGGAACTGCGGCAGCAACGCCACGTAGAAGACGCCGATCTTCGGATTGAGCAGGTTCGTCAGCGCGCCCCGCGCCCACGCCGCCAGCACACCACCGCCGCTCCCGGCTGGCGCGGGCGCGGACGCCGCCAGACCCTCCCGCCACGACTTGACGATCAACGACACGCCGAACCACACCATGTAGGCCGCGCCCGCGTACCGCACCACCGTGAAGGCCACCTGCGAAGCGGCCAGCAGCGCCGACAGGCCCGCCGCGGCCGCCGCCCCCCACACCAGCACACCGGTGTTGATCCCCAGGGCGGTCGCGAACGCCTGCCGCCTGCCCTGCGTCAACGCCGAACGCAGCACCAGCGCCGTGTCAAGGCCAGGGACGATCGTGAGGAAACCCGCGACAACCGCGAACGACAGCACAGCCGACATCATGCCTCCATCATGGCCGCCCGTCGCCCGCCCCGGCCACGCGCCCCCGAGCAGGCGCATCCCTGACGTCATGAAGGAGCGGGGCCTCCGCTCCCGCGACGACAGCGGGCCCTGGACGGGCAGAGGCCGGCCACCGCCTGCCGTACCCGACGATCACCCACGCCCGTCGGGCGGCGGCTTCAGCAGCGGATGGACGCGCATCGCCACCTCCAGCTCACCCGGCAGCTCGTCACGGTAGCGGCCCAGCGTCGACAGGTCACTGTGACCCAGCACCCTGCGCACCGCGTCCATGTCGACCGCGTCAGCCAGCAGATGCGTCGCCGTCGTGTGCCGCAGCCCGTGCGGCGTCACCGAACGCCGCTGCGCCGGATCCACCCCCTGCTGCACCCTGTCGATCACCGCCTGCACGTCACCACGCGCCAGCCGCCGCCCCCGCCACGACAGCAGCAACGCCTTGTCGGCCGACTCGGCCCGCCCGCCCGCCAGGTACGCCTCCAGCGCCTCGGCCACCACCGCGGGCAACGGCACGTCCCGCGTCCTGCCGCCCTTACCGAAGATCCGCCAGTAGCGCACCCCGTCGTTGGTGTAGAAATCCTCCACGTTGGCCCGCACCAGCTCCGACACCCGCGGCCCCAGCGTCGACAGCAGCAGCACGATCAACCCGTCACGCAGCTCCATCCGCTGGTCGCCGCGCCTGCGCCGCCCCCCGGCCGCCGGCTCGGCCGGCCGCAGCTCCCGCGCCGCCCCGATCAAGCCCTGCGCCTGCTCACGCGTCAACGCCCGCCGTTCGGGCCGCAACCCGCCGCGCTCCCTGGCCGTCACCGTCGCCGCCGCCATCGGATTGATCTGCACCCAGCCGGCCAGCGTCGCGTGCTTGAACAACGCCGAGATCGACCGCCGGAAACGCGCCTGCGACGAAGCGCGCTGCAACCCCCCGCCCGCACCGGAGCGCCGCCCGTCCGGCTTGCGCGCGAACGCCAGCAAGATCGCATCCACGTCCTCGCCGGTCAGATCGTCGAGCACGGTCTCCTCACCGGCCAACGCCACCAGCGTCGCCGCGTCACGCGCGTACACCTCGGCCGTCGAGGCCGACAGCGCCCCCGTCACCGTCCTGGCGCGCACCAGCTCCACATAGCGGTCGACCGCCTGCGCCACCGTCAGCCTGTTGAGCTCCGCCGGCCGCATGCCCCTCCTCGCCTAGAAGATCCGCGGCACGACCGTATCGAGCGGCACCGACAAAAGCACAGCCGGTCCGGGGCCGGCCGGCTCGTCCGCCGGCCCCGGACCCGCACCCTAGATGTCGCGGAAGATCTCGATCCGCGCGCCCAGCGCCGTCAACCGCTCGGCCAGATCCTCATACCCCCGGTTGATGACGTAGACGTTGCGCAGCACCGAGGTGCCCTCGGCCGCCATCATCGCCAGCAGCACCACCACCGCCGGACGCAGCGCCGGAGGGCACATCATCTCCGCCGAACGCCACCGCGTCGGCCCCTCCACCAGCACCCGGTGCGGATCCAGCAGCTTCACCGACGCCCCCAGCCGCGTCAGCTCCGTCAGGTAGATCGCCCGGTTATCGTAGACCCAGTCGTGGATGAGCGTCGAGCCCTGCGCCGTGGCCGCGATCGCCGCGAAGAACGGCACGTTGTCGATGTTGAGCCCGGGAAACGGCATCGGATGGATCTTGTCGGTGGGGGAGACCAGCCGCGAGGGCCGCACCGTCAGATCCACCAGCCGCGTACGGCCGTTGGCCGCCCGGTACTCCGCCCCCCGGTCATGGTCGAGGCCCATCTCCTCCAGCACCGCCAGCTCGATCTCCAGGAACTCGATCGGCACCCGGCAGATCGTCAGCTCCGAGGAGGTCACCACGGCGGCCGCCAGCAGGCTCATCGCCTCCACCGGATCCTCGGAGGGGGAGTAGTCCACATCCACCTCGATGTGCGGCACCCCGTGCACCGTCAGCGTCGTGGTGCCGACCCCCTCCACCTTCACACCCAGCTCCTCCAGGAAGAAGCACAGGTCCTGCACCATGTAGTTGGAGGAGGCGTTGCGGATCACCGACACCCCGTCGTGACGCGCCGCGGCCAGAAGCGCGTTCTCCGTCACCGTGTCGCCCCGCTCGGTCAGCACGATCGGCCGGCTGGGGGAGACCGAGGCGTCCACCTTGGCGTGGTACATCCCGCCCGTGGCCGTCACCTCGAGCCCGAAGTGCCGCAGCGCGCTCATGTGCGGCTGCACCGTCCGCGTCCCCAGGTCGCACCCGCCGGCGTACGGGATCTCGAACTGGTCGGTGCGGTGCATCAACGGCCCCAGGAACATGATCACACTCCTGGTACGGCGGGCCGCCTCGGTGTCCATCGAGGCCAGGTCCAGCCGGGCCGGCGGCACGATCTCCAGATCGCCGCCGCCGTTGATCCACCGCGCCCGCACCCCGATGGAGGCCAGCACCTCCAGGATCCGGTAGACCTCCTCGATCCGCGCCACCTTGCGCAGGATCGTCCGGCCGGAGTTCAGCAGCGACGCGCACAGCAACGCCACGCAGGCGTTCTTGCTGGTCTTCACCTCGATGCTGCCCGACAGCCGCCGGCCGCCCACCACCCGCAGGTGCATCGGACCGGCGTAGCCCAGGGACACGATCTCGCTGTCGAGCGCCTCACCGATACGGGCGATCATCTCAAGACTGATGTTCTGGTTGCCCTTTTCGATGCGGTTGACCGCGCTCTGGCTGGTGCCCAGCGCCTCCGCGAGCTGCTGCTGCGTCCACCCGCGGTGCTGGCGCGCGTCCCTGATCAGCTTACCGATCCGTACAAGATAGTCATCTGCCACAAGAGGCAACATATCTCACATATGAGATCTTGCAGCGACAGGCGTGACCTCAGAGACCAGACACACCACGATGAGACGCAAGATGCTCAGGCGTCACCACCGCCTTAACCTTCCCCACAAAATCCCGCCGCGCCGCTGCGAACCCCCGCCGATCATCGAACATGTCCCGGCTCATCTCCGCCAACTCCTCGATCCGATACGCGTCCAACGGCTTGCGCCGCTCATCCTCCTCCCGCCGCGCCAGCTTCCTCCGCACCAGATCCCCATGGTCATCACGCCCCGCCAACCGCTCGGCGTACTCCAGAACCTCCTGCTCGAACTCCTCCCGCGACCCCTTCACCACCCGATCGGCCAAGCCCATCGACACCGCCTGCTGCGCCCCCACCGGCAAAGCCGCACCCGTCAACTCCTGCGCCCGCTCCACGCCCACCCGCGCCGGCAACACATACGTCCAATACTCCGAACCGAACAACCCCATCGTCCGATAGTGCGGGTTCAGCACCCGACCCTCCCGCACCAGCACCCGATCGGCCCCCAGCGCCATCATCACCCCACCGGCACCAGCATTACCACCCACCGACGCCACCACCAACTGCCCCGTACACCCGATGATCTCCCGGCACACCCCGTTGATCGCATTGATGTTCATCCACGCCTCCATCTCCGGATGACGCGCCGACTCGATCACATTGAGATGGATCCCGTTGGAGAACACCTCACCACCCCGCACCACCAGCACCCGCGTGTCCTGCGCCACCGCGTACTGCAGCGCCTCCACCAACCGCCGGCACTGGTTGGTGGCCATCGCCCCGTTGTAGAAGTCGAAACTCACCACCCCCACCCGGCCGGCCCGCTGATACGTGATCTCCGAGAACCCCGGCTGAGAAGCCGGAGCCCGCCCCAGCCGCCGCCGCAGCACCGACACCGCCGGCAGCTTCACCCCACCACGGTCCTCACGCCGCAACTGGCCCACCCACACCGTCCCGTCCCCGGTGTGCACCAGCACCGCCCCACCCCGGCGCGCCGCCACCGAACCCGGCTGACCCAGAAGCTGCGGCCCCAGCCGCGCGTCGAACACCCGCACGTCCATCCCGCACAACACCGCCGCCGCCCCCGGCGCCCCGTCAGCGGCCCTGATCCGCCGCACCACCCGATCCGACGACTCCGCCCACGAGAACTCCCGATCCGCCCGCCGCATCGCCGGCCGCAACCGGCCCCACACCTCGGGCCGCCCGTAGTCCAGCGGCGCCGGCACGAACGACGGGTCCTCCGCCTTGCGCGCCACCTCCAGCACCAACTCCGTGGCCGCATCGGTCACCAGGCCGTTGTACAGGCTGCTCTTGCGCATCGGATCCTCCGGCAGCGCGAACTCCCGCCACCCCCAGATCGGCCCCGCGTCCATCTCCTCGGCCGCCTGCAAGGCCGTCACGCCCCAGCGCCGCTCGCCGTCCAGGATCGCCCAGTCCAGCGACGACGGTCCCCGGTCGCCGCGCGGGCCGGGGTGAATGATGATCACCCGGTGCTCGCGCCAGAGCCGCTCGGGCACCCGGTCCTTCAGGAAGGGGCAGATGATCAGGTCCGGCTTGGCCAGGGACACCGCCTCGAGCATGACCTCCTCGGAGATCGCGAGTTCGACGGTCACCTCGTGACCGGCTTCGCGCAACTCGATCCACGCGCGCTGGGTCAGGCCGTTGAACGCCGAGACAAGAAGCAGAATCCGCACTTTGGAGCATCCTTCAGAGCTGAACCTTCGACTAGGCAAGTGATGCTGACACGCCCAAGCAAACCCGAGTGACAGAACAGCGCAAATTCCCGATTTTTCCGGCGCCGAGATCTGGGCGAAAGGGGATAAAGCGGGCATTTCGCATGGGTTTGTGGCGTGAGCGAAAGCGGGCCGCGCCGGGGGAGAGGGTGTCACGCGACCCGATGTGCTCGCATGATCCGCGACCGGGGGAGAGGCGGCGGGGGGAGCGGCGCCGCGCCCGCTTTGTGGAGCCGGTTGCGGGAGCCGGCTGCGCGCGTGAGCCGTCGAGGGCAGGCCGGAGGTCCGGTTCGCCCCGTTTTCTAAACCAAACAGAATTCACCTTCTGTCCGGTTTAGCGTTGATTCATAGCTTCCGTACGAATCGGGTGGCGGCGCGGTGACTCATGCCCGTTTCGCCGCGCACCAGGAAGACCGCGTCCTGGAACTGGCCCGTCGCCTTCAGTTCGCGCGCCTGGTCGGTGATGTCCAGGCTGGGCAGGAGCCGGTTGCGCGGATGCCGCGTCAGCCGTACGGCCAGGACGATCAGCGAGATGATCAAGGCGGTCACGAGAACGGTCAGCAGGACGAGGGAGCCCATGCTCGTCATGATGCGATCGTAAGGGATCACAGGGTCCGGACGAAGGTCTCGGCGTCGCCCAGGCTCATGCCCGTCTCGCCGATCACCAGGTGCACGGCCTGCTCGGTACGGCCGGCGGCCTTGAGCTCGCGGACCCTGGTGGCCAGGTCGGGCCTGGCCAGAGCGGGTGCGGGCGGTCGCAGGCGGGCCAGCGCGGGGTGGTCGCGGCCCGCGGCCATGGCCTCGACGGCGTCCTTGGCGGATTTGAGTCCGAGGCCGGTGTGCTGACGCAAAAGCTTGATGGCGTGGATCTGCTTGCCGTCGGCGATCAGTGTGCGCAGGGCGCTTTCCAGGTCGTGTGGCGGCAGCGGGCCGCCGGTGCTCATGTGGGTGACGGAGGTGCGGCCTGCGCGCGCGGCGGCCGTCACGACGAGGACGACGGCGATGGCGATGACGGCCAGGACGGCGACGAGGATGCCTATCTCGGGCACTCCGATGTTGGGCATGGCGCGATCGTACGCGATCAACGTTTGCTCGATAATGAACATTATGTCAAGTAGTGCTTTCGCCGCGCTCTCCTGACGGAGGCTTTGACGGTTCGTGGGAAAGGCTGACCCGGGATGGGCGTGTCGCATAGTGTGGGTAGTCCGTACGTCGGATAAGGGAGCACACGTGGGGAACGACGCGGTCTTGTGCCAGGTGTGCCAGGGGGTTCTGCCCGCTTCGGGGCGTGAGTCGTACACGGCGACTCGTGCTCGGCTGATCGTCACCAACGGTTACTGCGAGGGCGGGTGTGCCGAGCGGATCGCCGCGCGGCAGCAGCCGCAGCTTCACCAGCAGCCGGTGGAGGTCGTACGGCAGGCGCCCGTGGCGGTGCCGCAGTCTCCTGGTGTACGCGTGTTGACGTCCTAGGTTCTTCAACCGGGCGTGATGGCCTGCGGGGTACGGCCCTGCGGGCCTTTCGGTGTTCGGGCGTGCTCCTCTCCCCCGCTGCCCGGTTCGGGGTGCTTCGGCCGGTCCGCCTGGGTCGCGCACGGTAATGGTCAGGAGCGGTTCGGTAGGCGCAGGCCGTTCATGAATTCGGTTTCGGCCTCTTCCGCGGTGGCGGCGGTGAGGATGGCGTCGGCCGTCTCGACGGCGTCGAGGCGTCTTCTATTGAGCACCTGGCGGGCGGGCTGGCCGAGTCGGCCGACAAGGCGTTGCTTCTGTCTTGGCGGGTTGATCTCAAGGCTTCAGCGGGGTGCCGAGCGTGTCGGTGGTGGCCGCGATCCTGCCCTGGTGGGCGGCGGCGGGGTGCCGGAGGGGGCTCCACTTCTCCGCCATCGTCTCGGCGCGCTCCCCCGCGGGGATGAGCTCTCGTGCCGAGATGGGCATTCTCGTCGCCGTCCTGGCCGTCATCGCCCTCGCCGTCGTCCTCGTCGTGGCGGCCGCCGCCCATGGTCACGCCGCCCATGGTCGGCCCCTGCCCGCACACCCGCCTGCCCCCGCCCACCTGCCTTCCCCTGTCCTGCGCCGGCCTTCCTGGCGTTCGGCGGGAGCAGGCCCCTGGCGTGCGGGGGGCTGATCTTTCGTGGCGGTTGGGGAAGGTCCGGGTCGCCGCTTGCGGGTGGCATTGGCCGGGGCTGTCCGTACCTCGCCCGCAGGCCCGGGACTGTCGCCGGGCGAACGTAGTGTTGGCCGATGACCGCAGACGCCCCGTCATCCGAGACGCCCGACCGCCTGCGCGCCGACATGGTCGCGGCGCTGACCGAGCGGGGCTCGATCCGCTCCCCCGAGATCGCGACGGCCTTCGCGAAGGTGCCGCGCGAGAGGTTCGCGCCGGAGGCGCCGCTCGAGGCCGCCTACTCCGTGCAGGACGTGGTCGTCACCAAGCGCGATGACGCGGGCAGGGCGACGAGCTCGATCAGCGCGCCCTGGCTGCAGGCGGAGATGCTGGAGGCCGCCCGGCTCTTTCCCGGGGCGAAGGTGCTGGAGATCGGGTCGGGCGGGTACAACGCGGCGCTGATCGCCGAGGTGGTCGGCCCGGCGGGTCTGGTGGTCACCGTGGACATCGACCCGTTCGTCACCGAGCGGGCGGGCCGTTTCCTGGCCGAGACCGGCTATCCGCAGGTGACGGTGGTCCTGGGGGACGCCGAGGACGCGGCCGACGGGTACGTGCCGGTCGAGGGCTTCGACGCCATCCTGGTCACGGTCGGGGCGTGGGACTGCCCGTGGGGGCGCCTGCTGGCCGTGGGCGGCCGGATGGTGGTTCCGCTGGTGTTCGGGACGATCACCAGGTCGATCACGTTCGTGCGTGAGGGCGACGGGTTCGTCGGGCTGGATCCGACCGTGTGCGGGTTCGTCGCGATGCAGGGCGCGGGGGTGCATCCGCATCAGGAGGCGGTTGTCGCGGATGGTGGTGTGCGGCTGACGATCGAGGGCGGGCCTGAACTCGACGTCGGCGCGCTCGACCGGGCGCTGACGTCGAGCCGGGTCGAGGCGTGGACTGGGGTGACCGTGCGGCGCGGCGAGTCGTTCGACTCGCTGAACCTGTGGATCGTGACCATGGATGAGTCTTTCGGCATGATCTGGCGGGACTGGGAGCGCGACGGCGGCCGGGTCGTGGAGCCCGCCACGCGCTGGTACTGCCCGGCCCTGATCACGCCGGACAGTTTCGCCTATCTCACCCTGCGCGAGGCTCCGGTGGACGGCGAGGCCGGGGAACGCGGGTGGGAGCTCGGTGTGCACGGGCACGGGCCCGGCGCCGCAGAGCTCATGCGGCGGCTTCATGGCCATGTGCGGACGTGGGATCGTGACTGGAGGGGGCATCCCGGTCCGGATTTCGCGCTCTATCCCGCTGAGGTCGCGGTGCCGGTTCCGGCTGTCGGCCGCGTGTTCGCCAAGCGTCACACCCGGCTGGTCATGGCCTGGGCGTGAGACCGGTCGGCCGTATGGTGGCCGGATTCAGCACGTGGCGATGCGAGTTGCCGCAGTCCTGCAGACCGGTCATCGGAGACGGGGGTCAAGCGGAGAACCGGGTTAGGTGTCGCCCGGACACGGGGCCCTGGGACACCTGGGTCCTGAGTCACGGGGTCATGGTGGGGTCGTGCGTCGCGGGGGTCATGCGGTTGCGTGAGGTGCGGCGTGAGGCGTGAGGCGGGGTGATCGTCCCGCTCCCCCGGTCTGCGCTGGTGTTGCCGGCCCGGGTGGGAGGTGCCTCTCCCCCGCTGGCGGGCGGCGCCGGGCGGTACGCGTCCGACGGCGGCGAGTTGGTGGGCTGGCGAGCCGGCCATGGCTCTGCGCTGACGGTGCGGGGCCGGCGGTGCTGAGGGGTGGAAGTGTGGGAGGCCCGGAGTTGTGGGGCGCGCTGGGTGTCGTCGAGCCGGTGGGGCGGCCGGCGTCGGACGCGGGCGGCGACCTCTGGCAAGGCGCGGCGGGGATGCAATCCCCCACGGACCGCCGGACGGCCGGATGGGCTGTCGGCTCTCCTGGCCGTCCGCGGGAGGCGCCCGCGCCCACCCGTAGTCCACGCCACCCGTAGTCCACGCCACCCGTAGTCCACGCCATCCGCAGTCCACGCCCACCTGTAGTCTGTGCCGCCTGCCGCCTGCCGCCTGCCGCCTGCCGCCTGCCGCCTGCCGCCTGCCGCCTGCCGCCTGCCGCCTGCCGCCTGCCGCCTGCCGCCTGCCGCCTGCGCTGCTGGCGTGGGCTGGTCACCGTGTGCATCGATCGGTTGTCCCCGATGGTGGTGGCGGTGGGGTTGGCGACGGGGCCGCGGGTTCGTCACGGTGTGTGATCGTGCGGTTCCGGTTGGGTGTGCCAGTAGTCGCGGGTTTCGACGGCGAGGCCGTCGGGGTCGAAGCGGGCGAAGACGCAGCCGGCCAGGACGGTGGGCTGGTCGCCGTCGAGGGCGTGGACGCGGAACTCGATGGCGGCGCGGTCGGCGTCGACGAGCGGGGTGTGGAAGGTGACGGTGATGGGGGTCTCGCCGTCGAAGGACCAGCGGATGTAGTCGAGGATGGCCGCTTTGCCGTGGTGGGGTGGGCGGAAGGGCATGCTGGTGTGGACGGCGTGGTCGGCGTAGAGGCTGGCGAGGGCGTCGATGTCGTGGTGCGTCCAGGCCTGCTGCCAGGTGTCGGCGAAGTGTTGGGCGGCGGTGCGGGTGTCCATGGCGTTGATTTAATCGGTTGCGGTTTTGTCGGTGGGGTTGGTTAGGGTGCGGGCTCGTGGCTGCTCTTCATCCTCTTATCTACGCGCGCGGGCTGGTCAAGCGGTTCGGTGACTTCACCGCGGTGGACGGCATCGATCTGGAGGTGGCGCCCGGCGAGGCGTTCGGGTTCCTGGGGCCCAATGGGGCCGGCAAGTCGTCGACGATGCGGATGATCTCGTGTGTGTCGATGCCGTCGGCCGGTGAGTTGCGGATCCTGGGGATGGATCCGGTGCGGGAGGGGCCGGCGATCAGGGCGCGGCTGGGTGTGTGCCCGCAGTTGGACAATCTCGATCCCGATCTGACGGTGCGGGAGAACCTGACGACGTATGCGCGTTACTTCGGGTTGTCGCGGGCGCAGGCGCGGGAGCGGGCGGCGGAGATGCTGGAGTTCGCGCAGTTGACGGAGAAGGCGTCGAGCAAGGTGGAGCCGCTGTCGGGTGGGATGAAGCGGCGGTTGACGATCGCGCGGGCGTTGGTGAACGAGCCTGATCTGGTGTTGCTGGACGAGCCGACGACGGGGCTGGATCCGCAGGCGCGGCATCTGCTGTGGGAGCGGTTGTTCCGGTTGAAGCAGCGTGGGGTGACGTTGGTGTTGACGACGCACTACATGGACGAGGCCGAGCAGTTGTGTGATCGGCTGGTGGTGATGGACGGCGGGCGGATCGTGGCCGAGGGGTCGCCGCGGTCGCTGATCGAGACGTATTCGTCGCCCGAGGTGGTGGAGTTGCGGTTCGGGGGTGCGCCGCTGCGGGGGTTCACGGAGCGGTTGTCGGGGGTGGGTGATCGGGTGGATGTGCTGCCTGATCGGATCCTGCTGTATGCCAAGGACGGGGACGAGGCGGTGGCGGAGGTGCATCGCAGGGGGTTGGCGCCCTCCAGCGTGCTGGTGCGGCGTTCGTCGCTGGAGGATGTGTTCCTGCACCTGACCGGCCGGACGTTGGTGGACTGATGGCGCATCCGACGGTGGCGGTGCTGGAGCGGCATCTGACGCTGTACAGGCGGTTGTGGCGGGCGTCGTTGTTCTCGTCGTTCCTGTTGCCGCTGTTGTTCCTGGCGAGCATCGGGCTGGGTGTCGGCGGTTATGTCGGCACGGTGGGTGGCGTGCCGTACGTGGAGTGGATCGTGCCGGGGGTGTTGGCCTCGACGGCGTTCCAGATGGCGGTCGGTGAGTGCACCTACAGCGTGATGGGTGAGTTCAAGTGGACGCGGGGTGCGCACGCGATGTTCGCCACGCGGGTGTCGGCGTGGGACATGGTGCGCGGGTGGATGCTCTACATCGTGTTCCGGGTGCTGATCGCGGCCGTGGTGTTTCTGGTCGTGGTGGGTGCGTTCGGGGCGTTGGCGTCGGTGTGGTCGGTGGCGACGGTGCCGGTGGTGGCTTTGCTGGCGGTCGCGGTGGCGGCGCCGGTGACGGCGTTCGCGGCGTCGATCGATCATGACAGTTACTTCGCGTTGCTGTTTCGGTTCGTCATGATTCCCTCGACGTTGTTCGCGGGGGTGTTCTTTCCGGTGGAGCAGTTGCCGGCGCTGGTGCGGTTGGTGGCGTATGCGTCGCCGTTGTGGCATGCGGTGGAGTTGTGCCGGGCGGCGACGCTGGGTGCCGCTCCCCCGTGGCCGGTGTGGGCGCACGTGGGTTATCTGCTGGTGTTGTGTGTGGCGGGGTTGTATTGGGCGGCCGTCGCCTACCGTAAGCGACTTCAGGACTGATCATGGTGACCTTGGTGGTGGCCCGGCGGGTGTCGGCGGGGCGGGTCGGTGCGGTGGTGGGCCGCAATGTGGGGGCGTTGCGGAGCGGGGCCTCGTACTGGCTGGTGCTGGTGTCGGGGTTTTTCGAGCCGTTGCTGTACCTGCTGTCGATCGGGATCGGTGTGGGTGCGCTGGTGGGGCGGATTCCGCTGGGTGATGGGCGGGTGGTGTCCTATGCGGTGTTCGTGGCTCCGGCGATGCTGGCGGCGTCGGCGATGAACGGTGCGCTGGCCGAGACGACGTTCAACTTCTTCTTCAAGATGAAGTACGCCAAGACGTTCGAGGCGATCCTGGCGACGCCGGTGCGGCCGATCGAGGTGGCGCTGGGTGAGCTGACGTGGGCGATGATGCGCAGTGCGTTCTATACGGCGGCGTTCTTGCTGGTGATGGCGGTGATGGGGTTGGCCGAGCCGTGGTGGGCGCTGGCGGCTTTTCCTGCGACGATGCTGGTGGGGGTGGCGTTCGGGGCTGCGGGGATGGCGGTGTCGACGTTCTTGCGGGGGTGGCAGGACTTCGATCTGATGACGGCGGCGCAGTTCTCGTTGTTCCTGTTCTCGGGGACGTTCGCGCCGGTGGGGGGTTATCCGCCGGTGCTGGCGGCGGTGGTGGAGGTGACGCCGCTGTATCACGCGGTGGAGTTGGTGCGGGGTCTGGCGTTGGGGCGGCTGGAGTGGGCGCTGGCGGGGCACGCGCTGTATCTGGTGGTGCTGGCGGGGGTCGGGTTGTGGGTGGCGTCGCGGCGGATTCAGCGGGTGTTGTGTTCGTGAACGGCGGTCACTGAGCTGGTGGGCAGGGGGCCGTACAGGTGGGGGAAGGTCTCGTCGGTTCCGGGTGGGGTTTCGTAGCGGATGTCGAGGCCGGTGGGGTCGATCTCCAGGAGGAGGAGCGGCTCGGTGACGTCGGCGTAGAAGCGGTCGGTGACGGTTCGGGCTTGGCGGCGGTCGGCGCTGAGGTGGATGAAGCCTTCCTGGTCGAGGGTGCGGCCGCGGGTGGAGATGCGGTATTCGCCGCTTTGCTGGGCGTGGTGCCAGTCGGTGGCGTAGGCGATGTGCAGCACGGTCATGCCAGGGCCTCCAGGGCGAGGTCGACGTCGAGTTCGGTGGTGTAGAGGTGGAAGCTGGCGCGTAGTTTTCCGGCGCGTACGGCCATGCGGACGCCTGCGCGCTCGAGGCGTTGGGGGGTGTCGGGGTGGGGGCTGTCGAGGGAGACGATGGCGCTGTCGCCGGGCGGTTGGCCGAGGCCGGTGCGGAAGCGGTTGGCCATGGCGAGGTTGTGCCGGTGGATGTCGTGGATGTCGAGCTGGTTGAGCAGGTCGAGGGTGGGGGCGGCGGCGACGTAGGAGAACCAGGCCGGTGACAGGTCGAAGGCGCGGGCGTCCGGGTGGTGGGTGAGCGGCATGCCGTACATGCTGGTGCCGGAGTACCAGTTGGCGGCGGTGGGTGTCATGCGTTCGCGCAGGCGGGGTGACAGGTAGCCGAAGGCGGCGCCGCGGGGGCACATGAGCCATTTGTAGGCGGCGCAGACGAGGGCGTCGAGGCCGTCGGTGGTGAGGGGTAGCCAGCCGCAGGCTTGACTGGCGTCGGCGATGACGAGGGTGTCGTGGGCGCGGGCGGCCTGGATGATGTCGTCGAGGGGGGCGAGCTTGCCGGTGGCCGACTGGACGAGGCTGAAGGCGACGGCGGTGGTGTCGGGGGTGATGGCGTCGGCCAGCCGGTCGGGTGGTGCGGTGTCGACGTGGGCGGCGATGGCCCACGGGTAGACGTTGCTGGTGAATTCGATGTCGGGGATGAGGACGCGGGCGCCTGGTGGGAGGGCGGTGGCGAGTTGGGAGATGATCTGGGAGGCGGTGGAGCTGACGGTGATGTCGGCGGTGGGGGCGCCGATGAGGGTGGCGAAGGCGGCGCGGGAGTGGGTGACCTGGTCGTCCCAGGGTTGCCAGTCGGTGCTGCCGTGGCGCCATTGGGTGAGTGCGGTCTGGAGCTGGTCGTAGGCGGGGGTGGGCGGCAGGCCGTAGCTGGCGGTGTTGAGCCAGCCAGGGGTGGGTTGCCAGAGTTTGCGGGCGGCGTCGAGGTGCATGCGGGTCAGCTTAGGTGGCGCGGGTGTGCGGGCCTGTGGGGAGGGCGGCTGTGGGGGGTCGGCCGGGAGCTGGTGTCGCCGGTTCTGCCGCAGATGGAAATTGTGTCGCTTTCGGGGGGTGTGGTTTCTAGACTGCGGGCGTGCTCACGCCTTCTTTTCCGATCGTGACGGATCGGCTGTCGTTGCGTCCTTTCACCCGTGATGATCTCGCGGCTGTTCATGCATGGGAGCGGTTGCCCGAGGTGGCGCGGTTCCTGTACTGGGAGGCGCGGGATCTTGAGGGTTCGCGCGAGATGCTGGACCAGCGGGTGAGGCGGGTGGCGTTGCGGGAGGAGGGCGATCTGCTCGACCTTGCCGTGACGTTGCGGGAGTCGGGGCAGGTGATCGGGCAGGCGCTGCTGATCTGGACCAGCCGGCAGCACGAGCAGGGTGAGATCGGGTACGTGCTGCACCCTGACTACCACGGCAAGGGGTATGCGCCGGAGGCGAGCAGGGAGATGCTGCGGCTGGGGTTCGAGGAGCTGGGGCTGCATCGGATCGTGGGGCGGCTGGATGGCCGCAATACGGCTTCGGCGCGGGTGCTGGAGAAGCTGGGGATGCGGCGTGAGGCGCACCTGGTGGAGAACGAGCTGGTCAAGGGCGAGTGGACCGATGAGGTCGTGTACGCGATGTTGGGCTCGGAGTGGGCCGGCCGGTCGCGGTAGCGGGGCCGCCTGTTCCTAGCGGGTCGCCTCTTCATCGGATGATGCGGGAGATCTGCGCCCCTACGGTCAGCCTGTGACCGAGCAGCTGGTGGTGCGCCACCGGCAGCGCGTCGAGCATCGTCGGTGCGACTGCGACTGCGACTGCGACTGCGACTGCGACTGCGACTGCGACTGCGACTGCGACTGCGACTGCGACCGCGACCGCGGATTGGGAGGGGTGCAGGGTGCGGCATGCGGAGATCGCTGCGCTGTGCGGCGCGGAGGCGCGCTGCGCTGCTGTCGAGTGTGGGCTCGTGAAGGCGGCGTGTGATCTGGACGCATGCGGGCCGTGCTGGGTGAGGACCGTCTGAACGCTCTGCGGCGCCTTTTGCGACGGTCAGGTGTGGGGGTTCGCGCGGGGCGGGCAGGCAGGTGCCGCACTCCCCCGGCGATCCAGCGAGGGATTCCGTTTCGCCGTGGCTCCGGCATGCAGCGTGGCGCCGTGGCTCCGGCGAGGGATTCCGTGGCGCCGTGGCGCAGGGTCGCTGTAGCGCAGGCAGGGCGCAGCGCCGCGCTGGGCGGCCGGGCTGCGTGGCCGGGCTTAGGAAGAGATGCGTTCTGGGGTCGGCGAGGGCGGATCGGCCCCTGGACAAACTGCAAGGCGTCGACTCTGGCGCTCTTGTCCAGCGGGTGCGCCGGAAGCGTGCTGAGCGGGATCAGCCATCAGCTCGGCGAGTCGCCGGCGTCCGGCGCGTGAGGGCGGCGCCGCGGACGGCGGATCGGTTCCTGGCGGGGTTGTAGAGCGTCGGCTGCCGGCGGCGCGCATCGGCGAAGTCGGCGCAGAAGGAGACCTTCACCGTCGCAGCAGGAGTCGCAGAACCTCTACGCCGCGCAGATGTAATCGACGCGGGGCTCGGCTCCACCGACCTGCTCTACGACGCCGGCGGCAGCCTCGCGTTGTCCTCGCGCCTGGTGATCGCGGTGGGTAGGGTCGAGGAACTGGGAGAAGGGCTGGTGCCGTGGTGGCTGACTCCGATACGCGCAACGTCCGGTTACGTACGTTCTGGGACCGCCAGGCCCCGGCCTACGACCGGAAGATGGCCTTCGCTGAACGCCGGTTCTTCGGCGACACCCGCGCGTGGCTCTGCCGGCAGGCGTCCGGCGAGGTGCTGGAGGTCGCGATCGGTACCGGCCTGAACCTCGGGCACTATCCGGGCGGGGTGCGGCTGACCGGTGTGGAGTGGAGCGAGGCGATGCTCGCGGTGGCCAGGCGTCGTGCCGGGGTGCTAGGCGTGCCGGCCGATCTGCGGCAGGCCGACGCGCAGGCGCTGCCCTTCCCCGACGCGTTTTTCGACACGGTGGTCTGCACGTTCGCGCTGTGTGCGATCCCCGACGAGTCGCGGGCGCTCGCCGAGATGGAGCGTGTGCTGCGGCCGGGCGGCCTGCTGCTCCTGGCCGACCACGTCGCCTCCTCGTCGTGGCCGATCCGGGTGCTGCAGGCGGCGGCCGACCTGGTGAGCGTTCCGTTGCAGGGTGAGCACTTCCGCCGCCGGCCGCTGCCGCTGGTCCAGGCCATGGGGCTGGCCGTGGAACGGCACGACCGTTTCAAACTCGGCATGATCGAGCGGTTCGCCGCCCGTAAGCCCGTCGCCTGACGACGACCGGCCCCGCCCCGCCCCGTCTTCGGCGTCGCACGCGCTGAACCTTCAGCGTGCGCCCGGGCCAGGGCGCCCGTCGTGGGACGAGGTCGCCGCACGTTGCCGAGCCTACCGACCGAGTACCCGGCTGTCGGGGTCGAGGGCGAGCAGGCGGTGGGCGGGGAGCTTGGCGGCGTCGAACTCGGTCCAGGTAGGGGCTTGGGTTTCGAGGTGGCGTGACCGGTGTCGATCCCGGCCTGGTAGATGGCCGGCACCTGGTCGGCGTAGTCGGGAAGCGTCGGCCCGATCCGAACCCCGGCGGCCGTCGTGTGGGGATTGGTCATGTGGTCGTGGGGACGCCGAGTTCGGCGAGCAGGCGGCGGACCCGGCGTTCAATCTCGTCCCTGATGGGCCGGACGGCGTCGACGCCCTGCCCGGCGGGGTCGTCGAGGACCCAGTCGAGGTAGCGCTTGCCGGGGAAGAACGGGCAGGCGTCGCCGCAGCCCATGGTGATGACGACGTCGGCGGCCTCGACGGCGTCTGCGGTCAGAACCTTGGGAGTCTCGGCGGAGATGTCGATCCCCACCTCGCGCATCGCCTGGACGACGGCGGGGTTCACGGTGTCGGCGGGGGCGGATCCGGCGGACCGGACCTGGACGGCGTTCCCGGCGAGGTGGGTGAGGAACGCTGCGGCCATCTGGGAGCGGCCGGCGTTGTGGACGCACACGAACAGTACCGAAGGGGCTGCGGCTGGCGGGGTGGTCATGGGGTGGGAACGCTTCCTTGCTCGGCGGGGGCGGGCAGCGGCACGGCGGGTGCCGAGGGGGTGAGCGGTCCGAAGGTGAGAACCATGAGGCCGACGCCGAGGACGGCTCCGGCGAGCTGGGCGGCGACGAACGCCGGGACGCCGGCGGGGGCGATTCCGGCGAAGGTGTCGGTGAACGCGCGCCCCAGGGTGACGGCGGGGTTGGCGAAGCTGGTGGAGGCGGTGAACCAGTAGGCGGCGCCGATGTAGGAGGTGACCGCGACGGGCGCCAGGTGGGCGCGGCGGGTGCGGGCGAGGCCGCCGGTCAGCCAGATCAGCCCGGCGGTAGCCACGACCTCCGACAGCCACAGGTGCGGGGCGGAGCGGTCGTGCGTCGACCAGGCGATGAGGGGCTGGTCGAACATCGCGTCGGCCAGGATCGCGCCGCCGATCGCTCCGGCGGTCTGCGCGGCGATGTAGGCGGCGGCCTCGCGGAGGGTCGGGCCGTCGCCGGTGCGGCGCCCGGACCACCAGGCGACCAGGGTGACGGCGGGGTTGAAATGCGCGCCCGACACCGGGCTGAGCAGCACGATCAGGACGCCGAGCCCGAACATGGTGGCCAGGGAGTTGGCCAGGAGTTGGAGGCCGACGTCGTGCGTCAGAGCGGTGGCCTGGATGCCGGAGCCGACGACGACCGCGACCAGCACGGCCGTGCCGAGCGCCTCGGCGACCGTGCGGCGGGCCGGCGAGACGCTCACGCCGAGACCGTCGCGACGGCCTCGGGGGTCTGGAGCAGCGCCGACAGGCGTTCCAGGGCATGCGGGAGCACCCAGTAGTACACCCAGGTGCCGCGCCGTTCCGACCCCACGAGCCCGGCCTCACGTAGCACCTTCAGGTGGTGGGAGATCGTCGGCTGGGACACCTCGAACGGGCCGGTCAGATCGCACACGCACGCCTCCCCTCCCGCGTGCGAGGCGATCAGGGACAGCAGTCGTAGCCGGATCGGGTCGGCGAGGGCCTTGAACATCTTGGCCAGCTCGACGGCGTCGGTCTCCCCGAGAGGCTCACGCGCCATCGGCGCGCAGCACGCCGCGTCGTCCTGGTCGATGACCGGCAAACCACTCTGATTCGACATGTCTCTATGTTGACAGATGTCTAATCAGGATGGCAATCTCCGCTGTATCGACAGACGTCGAAACAGTCTCATTGTGAGGAGGGACTCGTCATGTCCCGTGTCCAGCTCGCCCTACGCGTCGCCGACCTGGAGGACTCGATCGCCTTCTACTCCAAGCTGTTCAGCGCCGAACCCGCCAAGATCCGCGACGGGTACGCCAACTTCGCGATCACCGAGCCGCCGCTCAAGCTCGTCCTCATCGAAGGCGAGGCCGGCGAGGCGACCCGCCTGGACCACCTCGGGGTCGAGGTCGCCACCACCGCCGAGGTCACCGCCGCGGCCACCCGCCTGGCCGAGGCCGGGCTGGTGACGTTCGAGGAGAACGACACCTCCTGCTGCTACGCCCTCCAGGACAAAGTGTGGGTCACCGGCCCCGGCGCCGAGCCGTGGGAGGTCTACACGGTCAAGGCCGACGCCGACAACCTCGGCAAGAGCGCCGGCGGTGCCCCGCAGGCCTGCTGTACCAGCACCACCGCTCCGGCCGACGCCACCGTCGGTGCCGCGGCGCGGACCTCGGCCGAGGGCGGCTGCGTGTGCGGCCCGTCCGCGCCCTGACCGGACGAACGAGCTCCGGCAACCCGATCAACGGGACACCGGGGCTCGATGCTTCATCAATTCGAACCTGGATCCGGCCACGCGACAGCGGCCACGGGCGCCACTGACACGAAGACCCTACGTTGGGGCTGGGGACGCCTTCGGGAGCGGAGGGCCGGGTCGCGTGGGTGGGGCGTTCACCGGACGGGGACCTGGAGGTCGCGGAAGGAAGCGATCTTGACGTTGAGGGTCCTGGTGTCCGGGAGGGCGAACAGGCTCCAGAACTCGCGGGTCTGGCCGGGAGCGAACTTCTCGGTGGCGAGGCGGACGCCGGAGACGTCGGTGCAGGCGCAGTAGGAGTCCACGCCGTTGTCGGTGGGGACCTGGAGGCGGCCTGGCAGGTACTGGCGGCGGGCGGTGGCGTCGGTCAGGCGGACGTTGCTGGCAGCCTGGTACTTGTAGGACTCCCAGTCCGAGGCGTGGTGGAGTTCGTTGAACCACGCCTCGGCCGAGCCCTCGTTGGTGACCTTGTAGGTCAGCAGGCCCAGGCCGCCGTCCAGGCGGCGCAGGCCGGTGATCTCCATGGCGATGGGCTGGCCTGCCGCCTTGCCCGTGGCGGTCAGGTCCGCGTCGGGGCCGAGGGTGGAGACGACCTCGGCGGCGGGGTCGGCGGGTTTCGGCTGCGGCTTGGCGAAGGTCACCGTCACGCGGCGGTTGCGGCGCTTGCCCTCGTCGGTGTCGTTGCCGTACAGCGGGCGGCGGGAGCCGTATCCCTTGGCCTGGAAGCGGATGCCGTTCCTGGTGAGACGGCCGGACAGGGCGCGCTGCACCGCCTGGGCGCGGCGCAGTGACAGGGGGTCGTTGATGGCGTTGTTGCCGGAGGAGTCGGCGTGGCCGTCCACCTTCACCACGGTGGTGGGTGAGGAGTCGATCAGCTTGGCCGTGCGGGCCAGGACGGCCTTGGCCCGCGGGGTCAAGATCGCTTTGTCCACCGCGAACAGCACGTCGGAGGAGAGGTTGACCTGGAGGTCGGTGCCGTCGTCCGCGGTCTCCTCCGACTTGTCCAGCGACTCCGACGGCAGGATGACGCGGCGTGTGACAGGGGTGACGGGTTCGGCCTCGGGGTCGGGGAAGTCGCCTGCCGGTGGGGCGTCGCTGATGGGGACGTCCGGCATCGGCGCACCCACGGGGGTGACGACGGTGGTCGTGGCGGGATCACCCGCCGGGGCGGGGGTGACCGCGTAGACGGTGATCGATTGACCGGGGTCGATGAAATGGCCGAGGTCGTCGCGGTCCTGGTCGCTGCACAGGCACGGGGAGCCGGCGGGCTTGTACGGCAGGATCCAGGTACGGGATCGGGCGTCGAGGACGCCGATCCCCGAGGCCCATTTCATCTCGCCGAGCGGGCGGGTCTGGTCGCCCATGTCGGCGGCCCAGGGCAGGTCCTCGGTGCCGGTGTTGGACAGGCGGATCTGTACGACCAGGTGTTTGCCCTTGACGCGGTTGAGCCCGACCACCTCGACCTTCATGGCCGCGTTCTCGGTGCTGGTGGTCTCCGCCAGGGCCGGGCGGGTGTCCTGGCTTGACGGTGTCGCCGTGGCGGCCGGGGCGCTGGTGGCCGGGGTCGCCGCCGGTGGGGCCGCGGTGGGCGGGGCGCTGTCTGGTGGTGGCGGTGCGGCCTCGCGCGGCGGCAGGGCTCCGCACCCGGTGGCGGTGAGGGTGAGGGCGGTGGCGAGGGCCAGGATGCGGTGCGGCATGGCGGAGATTGTGCCATGTCCGAAATATCTCCCGGGTCGCTTCCGGGGAGCGGCCGCCATCAGTCGCGTCCACCGGCCAGAACGGCGACGGCCTCCACCTCGACGAGCTGGTGGTTGTAGCCGAGCACGGTGACCCCGAGCAGGGTGCTGGGCACGTCGTGGTCGCCCATGTACTCCCGGTACACCTGCCAGGTCCGCCCCAGGTCGTCCTGCCGGGACGAGGCCACGTACACCGTCGTCTTGACCACATCGGTCAGCGAGGCGCCCGCCCCTTCCAGCGCGGTCACCAGATTGCGCATCACCTGATGGGCCTGGCCCGCGTAGTCGCCGATCGCGACGGTCTGGCCGTCGCGGTCGAGGGGGCAGGCGCCGGCCACCCAGATGGACCGCACGGGCGCGTCGGCGACCGCGGCGTAGGCGTACTCCACGGTCGAGGCGAGCTGGTCGTTGCGAATCAATCGGACGCCTGTCGTCATGGCATGCTCCTCAAAGGTGAAAGTCGGTGCGGCCGGTTCGGTGGGTGGCCGCGGCTTGGCCGGCGGCCCGCGAAGAGGCTGCGAATTCGTAGACGTCCGCATATAATCTACATGTGCTTATTTTCTGTCAACGAGTTTTCCCGGCCGCATGACAGAGCGCCGCGACCTCGCCGCCATGCTGCAGCCTCTGGTGCGGTCGCTGATCGCCGCCGAACTGCCGGTGCTGAAGGCGCACGGGATCTCCATGTGGGGCTACGCCGTCCTGAGCGCGCTCGACGACAGCGCGGTGCGCACCCAGGCCGCCCTCGCCGACTCGATCGGCGCCGACAGGACCCGCATCATCAGCACGCTCGACAGACTCCAGGAGTCGGGGCTGATCTCCCGCACCCCGGACCCCCGCGACCGCCGCGCGAGAGTGCTGGCCATCACCGAGGACGGCCGCGGCGTCCGCAGGTCCGTGCAGGCCGGCATTCACGCCAACGAGGACCGCGTGCTCGCCCGCCTGCCCGCCGCCGACCGTCAGGCCTTCCTGCGCTGCGTGCGGACGCTGTCGGAGCTGTCCCGCGAGGACGTCACCGGCTGAGCAGCCACCGGCGACCCGTGGTCCCGCCGGGCCCGGCCTCCCCCGGTCCGGTCAGGCCCGCTCCGGTACGGCCGGGGCCGCTGGTGCCGGGCCCGGGGCGGGCCGTGGCTCATGCCGTCCAGCTCATGCCGTCCAGCTCATGAGGTGGAAGCGGCGGGTGACCCGGTAGCCGGCCTTGGCGTACAGGTTGGCGGCCGGGCTGTCGGCGCCGGTCCACAGGAACCAGGAGGAGTGCAGGCCTTCGGCGCGCATCCTGGTCATGGCGAGGTGGAGCAGGATCGTGCCCAGGCCGGTGCCGCGCTCGCCGGGGTCCACGCCGAAGGGCCCGAACCGCTCGGGGATGCCGCGGTAGGCGCCGTAGAGGGCGAATCCGGCGAGCCGGTCGCGCCGGGTGGCGATGACCATGCGGGTGGTGTCCCTGTGATGGCGGATCGCCTCGCCCCAGTCGGGGTTGAACGTCTCGGCCGCGAACCTGATCAGCTGGGGCAGCCGGCCGTCGGTGGGGTCGCCGAAGCGGTACCCCTGGCTCTGGCGGGCGGCGCGCAGCCGGTGCACCTCGGGCGGGGTGTGGTAGCCGACCAGGGTGCGGTCCATGGCGACCGGGGTGGACCGGGTGGTGAACCCCAGGCTGGTCAGCAGGCCGAGCGCGGCGGGATACAGGTCGGGGTCGGCGCCGGGCAGGACGTAGTGGGGCGTGTATGAGGCGAAGTCGATGCGGGTCCGCCCGGCGGCCCGCAGGAAGTCCAGTGCTTGGGTGAGCAGCCGCCGGCCGAGCCCGTGGCCGCGGTGTGCGGGGGCGACGAAGAAGAACGGGATCCAGCCGGTCTGCGGTTGCAGGTCGGTGCCGGGGGCCGGCGGGATGAGCCGGCGTACGGCGTAGGCGCATCCCACGACGTTCCCGCCGGACACGGCCACACGCAGGCCGTCGGGGTCGAAGTTGGGGTCGAGCAGCACGCAGTCGCGAAACCACGCCGCGGTCGTCGGGTCGGCCGGGAGGCTGTGGTTCCAGGATTCGATCAGGGAGCGCTCGTCTCCGGGGGCGAACGCGCGGACTGTGATCGTCATGCCGACGAGCTTGGCGACGGGCGGGGGCGCGGATCAAGAGGGCGGCGGCCGAACCGGGGGCGCGACCGCCGCCCCGCCGTCGTTACGGCCTGATCTCGTACACCAGGTTGAAGGGGGTCTGCGCGGCCCTGCGGAAGCGGGTGAAGCCCGCCTGTTCGGCCAGCTCGCGGACGGCGCCCTCCCCCGCCTGGGCGCCCAGGGCGTAGCCGCCCGGCTGGGAAAGGCCGTTGGGCACGCACAGGAAGGTGGAGGCGCTGTAGTACAGCCGGCCCACGGGGGTGAAGTTGTCCTCGAGCTTGTCGCAGGCGTACGGCTCGACCAGCAGCCACGTGCCGTCGGCGGCCAGCGCCTGCCGTACCCGCCGGGCGGCGCCGAGCGGGTCGCCCATGTCGTGCAGGCAGTCCAGCGTCGTCACCAGGTCGTAGCCGGCGCCGCTGAAGGTCTGCGCGGTGGCCACCTCGAACTCCACCCGGCCGGCCAGGCCGGCCTCGGCGGCCCGCTCGCGGGCCAGCGTGATCGACTCGGTGTGGTAGTCGGAGCCGGTGACCGTGATGCGCGGGTAGGCCTCGGCCAGCAGGATCGACGACGAGCCGAGCCCGCAGCCGACGTCGGCCACCCGGGCGCCGGCGGCCAGCTTGGCCTCGACTCCCTCCAGGGCGGGGATCCAGCTCGGGATGAGCTCGGCGACGTAACCGGGCCGGAAGAAGGCGTCACATCCGACGAACACGTCCTGGTCGTGCTCGTGCCAGCCGAGGCCCGCCCCGGTGCGGAACGCCTCGGTGATGCGCGGTTCGGCGCGCAGCATTCCCAGCGATATCAGGAAGGCCGCCGGCGCGTTCGGGCCGTTCGGGTCGGCCAGGCAGTAGGCCTGCTCCTCGCTGAGGCGGAACTGTCCGGTCCGTGGTTCGTAGTCGACGTATCCGCCGGCGGCCTGGCCGCGCAGCCACTCGGTGAGGTAGCGCGGGTGGCAGCCGGTGCGCTCGGCGAACCGCTCGGGCGTGGCGGGCCCCTCGGCCAGCGCGCGGTACAGGCCGAGCCGCTGGCCGACCACGACCGAGCCGGCGGCGTCGGTGGCCGCCAGGTCGGACACGATCCGGCCCATGAACGCCGTCACCTTGTCGTGGTTCATCCCTGGTCTCCTTCCCGGCGGGCCGGCTGGTGCCGGCCTGTGAGGAAAGGTTCGGCGCGGGGGCTGTCACGGCGTTCGCACGGGCTATCTTCGTGCTAACAGGCTGAGATCTGTCCTGGTCGCGGGGGTATGCCGGCCGTGGGGAGGTGCCATGTCAGTCCGGTGCGCGCCGCTGGTGCGGGTGGAGGTGCTCGGGCCGCTGCGGCTCCTGGTCGACGGCGCCCTCGTGAAGGTTCCCGGGCCGAAGCGGCGGGCGGTGCTGGCGCTGCTGGCCCTGGCCGAGGGCCGTATCGTGACGACCGATCGCCTGGTCGACGCGCTGTGGCCGGCGCAGGTGCCCGAGTCGGGGCGTCAGGCCCTGCACAACCACATCTCCCGGCTGCGGGCTCACCTCGGCCCGGCGGCGGTCCGGCTCGAGACGCGGCAGGATGGTTACCGGCTCGACCTCGGGCCCGACGAGCTGGACGTGGCGCAGGCGCGGCGGCTGCTGGCCGCGGCGCGTGCGACGGCGCGCCAGGACGCGGCCGCGGCGCTGGAGCTGCTGCGGCGGGCGCACGGGCTGTGGCGGGGGGCGCCGCTGGCCGACCTGACGGGGGTGGTGCCCATCGCCACCGCGGTCGAGGAGTACGCGCAGCTGCAGCGCGAGGTGAGCGACGCGCTGGTCGCCGCCGCGGTCGCCGCCGGGCAGGCCGACGGCGTGCTGGGTCTGGCCGCCGCCTGCTCGGCCGCCGACCCGCTGCGCGAGCCCGGCGTTCTGCTGCTCATGCGGGCGCTGGCGGCCACCGGGCAGGCGCCGCAGGCGCTGCGCGCCGGCCGGGAGTACCGGCACCGGCTCGTCGAGGAGACCGGTCTGGACCCCACGCCCGCGCTGGACGAGCTCGAGCGGGAGATCGCCGGCGGGCAGGCCGCCTGCTCGCCGCCCGGCCGGTCCGAGGCGCCGGCCGGGCCGGCCACTGCGCTGATCGGCCGCGAACGGCAGGTGGCGGCGCTGCGCCGGCTGCTGGCCGGCGAGCGGCTGGTCACCCTGGTAGGGCCCGGCGGCGTCGGCAAGACCCGGGTCGCCCTCGAGGTGGCCCGGCAGAACGGCGCGGCCACGGTGCTGCCGCTGGCGCCGCTCACCGACCCGGCCGCGCTGCCACACGCGCTGGCGGCGGCCCTGAACCTGCAGGTCGTCCAGGGCGATGTGCTGTCGGCCTGCCTGGCGCTGCTGGGTGACCGTCCCGGCCTGCTGGTGATCGACAACTGCGAGCACCTGCTCGACGGCGTCCGGGACCTGGCCGATGTGATCCTGTCGTGCTGTCCGGGCCTGTCGGTGCTGGCCACCAGCCGCGAACCGCTCGGGCTGGCGGCCGAGTACGCCGAACGGCTGGCGCCGCTCGCGCTGCCCAGCCCCGGCGAGGATCCCGCGCGGGCCGCGTCGGTGGCGCTGTTCGTGGAGCGGGCCGGCCGGGTGCGTCCCGGGCCGCCGCCGTCGCCGGCCGAGCTGGGTACGGTCGCCGAGATCGTGTGCCGGCTCGACGGGATGCCGCTGGCCATCGAGCTGGCCGCCGGCCGGCTGTCCACCTTCTCCCTCACCGATCTGCGTGACCGCCTCGACCGCTCGCTCGACCTGCTGGGCGGCGGCAGGCCCAGCGCCGACTCCCGGCACCGGACGCTGCGGGCGACCATCGAATGGTCCTACCAGCTGCTCACGCCCGACGAGCGGCGGCTGTTCCGGCAGCTGTCGGTCTTCGCCGACGGCGTCGACCTCGAGACCGCCGAACGGCTGGCCGCCGAGCTCGGCCTGGACAGCGATCCGGGAAGCGTGCTGGCCCGCCTCGTCGACGCCTCCATGATCGAGGCCTGTTTCGGCGGCGGCACCCGGTACCGCATGCTGGAGACGCTGCGGGCCTTCGGGCTGGACCGGCTGGCGGCCGCCGGCGAGCAGGAGGCGGCCGCCGGGCGCATGCTGCGGTGGGCGGTCGAGCTGACCGCGTGGATCAGCGCCGCCATGACCACCGAGCGGGAGCCGAAGGCCGACGCCGTCCTGCGCCGCGAGATGGCGAACCTGCGGGCCGCCTGGCGGCTGGCCCGCAGCAGCGGGTCCGTGGACGAGGCCGCGGCGATGGTGGTGGCGCTGTTCGACGCGATCGCCTACCGCGATCTGCTGGAGATCCTGGACTGGGCCGAGGAACTGGCCGAGGAACTGGCCGGTGATCCGGCGCTGGCCGCGCACCCGCGTGCCGGGGCCGTGCTCGGCACGGCGGCCGAGGCGGCCTACCATCGCGGTGACTACCGCCGGGCCGACCGGCTGGCCCGCGCCGGGCTGGAGAAGGCGGCCCGCGGCACCGGGTCGTGGCACTGCCTGGTGGCGCTGTCGGCGGCCGACCTGGCGCGCGGCGCCTACGACGAGGTCGTCGAGCACGCGCTGGCCGCGGCGGTCCTGGCCGACCGGCAGCTGGAGAGCTTCGGGATCGCGGCGCTGGCCAGAGCGTACGCGGGTGACCTGGAGCAGGCGCGCAGGCTCAGGGAGCGGCAGCGGCACGGCGGCGCGGGATCGCCCACGATGGCCTCCTGGGGCGCCTACGTCACCGGGGAGATCGAGAGCAGGGCCGGCCACAGCGAGCCGGCCGAGTGGCACTACCTTCGCGCGATCGAGCTGGCCCGCGCCTCGGGCGCGACCTTCCTGGTCGGTGTCGCCACCGTCGGGCTGCTGTCGGTGCGCGCCGGCGCCGGCCGCGTCCACGAGGCGCTGGGCGGCTACCGCGAGGTCATCGCCTATTTCGCCCGCAACGGCAACTGGACGCACCTGTGGGTCACCCTGCGCAACCTCGCCGGGCTGCTGCGCCGGCTCGGCGACGACGAGCCGGCCGCGCTGATCGAGGCCGCGGCCGAGCAGGCTCCCGACGCTCCGGCGGGAAGCGGCAGTCGCGGCGCCGAACCGCTGCCCGGCGCCCCCGCCGGAAGCCGTCCTTCCGGCGCCGTCCCCACCGGGGACGGCCCCACCGGCGGCCCCACCGGCGGCCCCACCGGAGGCGGCCGTCGCGACGGCGACACGCATGCCTGGGCGGCCGGGGCGCCGCCGGTGCCCAACCGGGTCGCCGTTCTGGAGGTGGCGCGGCAGGCGATCGAGCGGAACCTCACCCGCTCATGAGACTCCGCTCGACGAACGCCTCGTCGCTCACCCACGCCGTGTAGAGATCGACGCCCAGGCCGGCGATGAGCCCGGCGGTCTGGCTCTCCTGCGCCGCCAGGGCGCGGACCTTGCGGGCCGCGGTCGCCGGGTCCAGCACGAGGTCGACGGCCAGCCGGTGGGCGGGCGTCATGATCGGGTGTCCCGGCGGGAAGACGCCCAGGCTCTGGTTCAGCGCGCTCCAGCGCGGTGCCCGCCGTTCGGAGAAGGTGGCGTACAGCAGCCGCGCCCCCGGCGGGGCGGCGCGGTCGAAGGCCGCGCTCGCCCAGGCCGAGACCGCCCGATGGTCGGGGTGGCCGGTGATGCCGTTCGGGCCGAAGGTCAGCACGGTGTCGGGGCCTACCTGTTCGATCAGCTCGCACAGCGGCGCGACCGCCTCCGGTTCGGGAACCGCCGCGCAGTGACCGTCGCGGTGGTCGAGCCAGTGATGTTCGGCGACGCCGAGGATGCGCAGGCAGCGTGCCAGCTCGCCGGTGCGGGCGGCGGCCAGCCGGGGCGGCGGCCAGTCCACGTGGGCGGTGCCGCGCTCGCCGCGGGTGGCGGTCACGCACACCACGCGCGACCCGTTGTCGCGTGCCATCGCCATCAGCCCGCCGGACAGGTAGGCCTCGTCGTCCGGGTGCGCCCAGATCCCCAGGACGGTGCCCAGCCCGGCGACGACGGCCGCAGAAGAGTCGATCATGATGTGCCGGCCTTTCTGGTGTGGATCTTGTGGAGGGCCAGCGCCGCGGCCAGGCACGCCACGGCCGGCAGCCACAGGCGGCCGGCGCCGGCCGTATCGACGAGGAGGCCGCCGAGCAGCGCGCCGGTGGCCGACCCGAGGTGGACCGCGCAGCTGTTGAGGGCCAGCGGCAACGGCGCGGGCCCGTCGCCCAGGCCGATCAGGCGGTGCTGCTGGGCGGGGACGAAAGCCCAGGCCGCGATCCCCCACCCGGCTGTGACGGCCAGCGCCCCGGCCGGTACGGCCGCGACGTGCGCGAGCGCCGCGAACATGACCGCCAGAGCGGTGAGCGCCGGCACGACGACCCGGCCGGCGCCGCTGCGGTCGGCCGCGCTGCCGCCCCACCACACCCCTGCCAGGCCGCCGATGCCGAACGCCGCGACGGCCGCCCCGAGCTGTCCGGGCGCGGCCGCCAGCAGCGACGGCAGGTAGGTGTACATGCCGAAGGAGGCGGTCATCACCAGGAAGGTCACGCCGAGCGCCCCGGCCACGGCCGGCGAACGCAGCGGGCTCAGCCGCTCGCGCAGCGTCGCGCGTGCCGGCGGGGCGGACCCGGCCGGGGTCAGCAGCAGAGCGCCGACGGTGACCGCCGCGAGCACGGCGACCAGCCCGAACGCGGCCCGCCACGACAGCGCCGCGGCCAGCGTCACACCCAGCGGGGCGCCCGCCACCATCGCCGCCGACGTGCCGGCCAGGATCACCCCCAGTGCGCGCCCTCGGTGCGCGGCGGGGACGGCGGCCACGGCCGCCGCGCCGGCGGCAGGCACGTAGACCGACGCGGCGAGCGCGGCCGGCACCCTGACGGCCAGCAGCGCGGGGAAGGCCGGTGCCGCCGCCGCCAGCACGCTCAGCGTCCCGAACAGCGCCATCGAGCCGACCAGCACCCGCCGTGGGGGCCGCCCTCCCAGCAGGGCGCTGAGCAGCACCGCGCCGATCGCGTACGCCAGCGCGAACACCGTCACCGTCAACCCCGCGGTGCCGATCGTGACGTCGAGGTCGTGGGCGATCCCGGCGAGGAGGCCGGCCACGACGAACATGTCGGTTCCGATCGCGAACGTGCCGGCGGCGAGCGCCGCGACCGGGAGCCAGCGCCGCTGCCGCCCGGGTGTGCGGGTCGTCCGGTCCAGGACCGTTGCCATCTCATCACCTCCGTGGTCCTGCTTGCGATGCTCGGAGCACGGCCTGGCACGGCACTACCGCGGCGCTGACACGGCGATAACACGGCGATAACACGGCGCTAACACGGCCCTGATGCAGGCCCGCGGCGAGAGATGCCCGGCGCCGGCCGCTCACTGGTGCCGCGGCGCGGGGTCCTCGCCGGCCAGGAAGCGCGTGATCTGGGCCGCTCCGGTTCTGGCCAGCCAGGTGCGCAGGTCCATCAGGCCGGGGTGCAGCGCGCGGGTGAAGGCGACGTCGGCGCGGTAGCCGCGTTCGTTGAGCCAGGTGTAGGCGTAGGCGAACTCCTCGCCGATCTGCGCGATCACCCCGATCGGGATCTGGACGTACGGCAGCCGCCGCCCGACGGCCTCGGAGACGGCCGCGGCGAGCCGTACCGGGGTCAGCTCGTCCCCTGCCAGGTCCACCGCCCGGCCGATCCAGTCGTGCGGGTGGGCGAAGGCCATGGCGGCGAAGACGCCGACATCGTCGACGGCCATGATCTGCTGCGGCACGTCGGCCGCGAACGGGGCGGTCACGCTGCCGTCGCGCAGGTGGTAGCCGCCGGTGTAGTTCTCCATGAACGAGACCGGGCGCAGGAAGGTGGCGGGCAGGCCGAGGCGGGCGATGTGCTGTTCGACGCGCCACTTGCTCACCACGTTCTGGGGCAGCTTCTCGGTGTTGTGGCGGCCCGCTCCGGCGACCGAGGCGTACACCAGGTGCCGGACGCCGGCGGCCTGTGCCGCGTCGGCGACGTTGCGGCCCCAGCGGACCTCGTCCTCGGTGGAGAAGCCGGCCGGGGTGCCCGGGGAGCCGACGGTGGGCTGCACGCCGAACAGGCCGTGCGCGCCGTCGGCCGCGGCGATGAGGGAGGCGACGTCGTTCATCTCGGCGGTCACGAGGTCGGCGCCCGCCGCCGCGAGCGCCCTGGCGCGGGCGCCTTCCGGGTCGCGGGTCACCGCGCGTACCCGCCAGCCGTCGGCCAGCAGGTGCGTCGTCACGGTACGGCCCTGCAGGCCGGTCGCCCCCACCACCACGATGGTGTTGTCCGAGGGGTTCACAGTGTTCACAGTGTTCACGTTGTGGCTCCAGAAGGTGGGCATGCTGAGGCCGCCCCATTAAGTGGGGCGTCCCTCCGGTTATAGTCGGGCTAGAATATGGAGGGCCACCCCGTTTCTGCAAGCCCCCAGGAGAACCGATGCCGTCCGAGCGGCCGATGCGCGCCGACGCGCGCCGTAACTACGACCGCCTGCTCGCCGCCGCCGCCGCGGTCGTCGCCGAACAGGGAGCCGAGGCGTCGCTGGAGGAGATCGCCCGGCGCGCGGGCGTCGGCTCGGCCACCCTGCACCGGCACTTCCCCTCCCGCCGGCGGCTGCTGGAGGCTGTCTTCCGCGACAAGGTCGAGACCCTGTGCTCCGCCGCCACCGACCTGGCCGGCGCCCCCGACCCCGAACAGGCGCTGGTCAGCTGGCTCGGCGCCGTGGCCGCGCACGCCGTGTCCAACCGGGGCCTGGCCGCCTCACTGATGGGCGGCGCCGACGACGGCGATCCCCTCGTGGGAGCCACCTGCCACACGATGATCGTCGAGGCCGGACAGGGCCTGCTGGCCAGGGCCCGGCAGGCGCACGCCGTACGGTCCGACGTCTCGATCGTCGAGCTGCTCACCCTCGTCCACGCCATCTCCCTGGCCGCCGAGCAGCAACCCGACGGCGCGGCCCTGGCCGACCGGCTGCTCACCCTCGTTCTGGACGGCGTGCGCCCCCGGCCGGAAGGCCCGCCTCGCTGATGGCGCCGCAGGGTGAGTATCGGCTCCCCGGCGAGGCGTGACGCTCACCGGCCACCCGCCGCGACGGACCGGAGAAGGATCTCGGCGGCCAGCCGCCAAGCCGGCCCTGGGGAGGTGCGAGCCGCCCGCGGGGTGGGCGACTTCACCGGCCGGGCCCGCGAGCTGGGGCCGCTGGGTGAGCCGGTGGGCAAGGCCGCACCCGACCGCGTGCGAGGGGTGCCGAAGGAGTTCGCCGTCGAACGCTCCCGGTCACCGCGAGGATCGTCGTGAATGCCTGGCGGCTCAGCCGATGGCTCGCAGGGCCAGGTCGAGCAGGGCGCGGGCGTCGCCGGCCGGGCGCTGCTCGACCACGTGTTCCAGCCACAGCGCCGAGACGGTGGTGTAGAGCAGCCGCACGCGGGCGTCGGAGGCGGGCAGGCCGAGCGCGTCGGCGATGACGGCCACGCAGCCGTCGGTCCAGCGGCGGGCGATCTGTTGCAGGACGGGATCGCGTCCGGCGTGCACGTACAGCTCCCACAGCGCCAGCTGGCGCATGCGGTCGGCCGCGACGACCTCGTCGAGGACGGCTCGCGGCCCGTGGTCGGCCACCCATCGGCGGGTGGCGGCCAGCTCGACGTCGACGAGCCGGCCGAACGCCTCGGCCAGCAGCTGGTCGCGGGAGGCGAAGTAGTAGGTGGTGGCCGCCAGCGGGAGCTCGGCCCGCTGGGCGACGGCGCGATGGGTCACCGCGGCGAAACCGCCCTCGGTGAGCAGGTCGACGGCCGCCTCCAGCAGCGCGGCCCGGCGCTTTCGGGCGCGCGTCTGCTGCGGCCGGCCGGCCGCCTCAGGCATGTCCCGCTGCGCGGTCCGCGCAGGCCGTTCCGGCCGCTCGGGCCCCTGGGGCTCCTCGGGCTGTTCCGGCTGCTCGGGCCGCTCGGGCCGCTCGGCCGGTACGGCGGGCCCGGCCGCCCGCCCCGTCAATGGGCACCGGCCAGGTTGAGCACGACCACCCCGCCGATGATCAGCAGGATCCCCGCGACCTTGGCCAGGGTGAGACTCTCCCCCAGGAACGCGGCGCCGATGAGCGCGATGGCGGCGGTGCCCACACCGGACCAGACGGCATAGGCGGTTCCGACATCCATGTGCGCCTTCAGCACCTGGGCCAGCAGGACGAACGAGGCGACGTATCCGGCGACGACGACCAGGCTCCAGCCGAGATGGCTGAAACCGTTACTGAGTTTGAGCGCGGACGTCGCCACGACCTCTGTCGCGATCGCGCCGAAGAGCAGCAGCCAGGCCATGGGTGACCCTCCCGCGAAAACTGGTACGACCGTACCAGTTTAGCTGGTGGCCTGCCACGACGCCTAGGAGCTGTTTCTTAGATCTCCTGACGGTGAGCGCTGGTCTTGTCACTCTTGGCATATGGGTCGTGGTGATCTGACGAACGCCGAGTGGGCAC